>NZ_JASBQZ010000004.1:0-257333 GCF_029960685.1 Pseudomonas sp. AL10 | reverse complement strand
AACTGTGTTGACTGCCAGGCCGCCTTCGCGAGCAAGCCCGCTCCCACAGTTGGATCGTGAGGCGTCAGGTAGGTAGGTGTCGGCTGTCAGGCCGACATCGCAGGCAAGCCAGCTCCCACATTTTGTCCCTGCCCGCTTGAGTGAACGCGCTTACTTCATGCTGGTGAAGGCCAACTTCACCCCAATAGCAATCAACACCGCGCCCATGGTCCGATCAAACCAATGCCCCATCCGCGCAAACCCCGCGCGTACACGCTGCTGGCTGAACAGCATGGCCACCAGGCAAAACCACAACGCCGTCGCCACCGCCAGGTACACCCCATAACCGGCCTGCACCGCCAATGGTGTGTGGGGGTTGATCACCACGGTAAACAACGACAGGAAAAACAACGTGGCCTTGGGGTTCAAACCATTGGTCACAAAGCCCGCAGTAAACGCGCCACGCGGGGTGCGCTCACCCGCTTCACGGTGCAACTCGCCCTCGGCCGCAGGCTTGGCCGGCTGGGCACGCAGGGCCTTGAAGCCGATGTACAGCAGGTACGCCGCTGCCGCCCACTTCAACGCATTGAACAGCACAATGGACTGGGACACGATCAAGCCGATACCCAGCAACGAGTAACCCACATGCAGGAAAATCGCCGAACCGACGCCCAGTGCCGTCCATGTGCCGGCGCGGCGGCCATGGGTCACACTCTCACGCACCACCACGGCGAAATCCGGGCCGGGGCTGGCCACCGCCAGCAAGTGAATCAAGGCTACGGTCAAAAACTCGGCGACGTACATGCTCACTCCATTAAGTAACTGATTATTTCATCTGATAGGCTCGGCAGATTACGCCTTCGAACCTCGTCGCAAAAGGTACAGTTGATCATGAACAATCGCCGCGCCGTCTTCCTCGACCACCCTTCCCTGGACTTGGGCGACCTCGACCTCAGCGGTTTGCATGACTGCTTCAGCCAGTTGCAGTTGTTTGAACAGACCACGCCAGAAAATGTGCTGGAGCGCTTGCAAGGCGCCCAAGTCGCCATCAGCAATAAAATCCCGCTCACGGCCCACACCCTGGCCGCCTGCCCCGAGCTCAAGTTGATCCTGGTGTCGGCCACTGGCACCAACAATATCGACCTTGAAGCCGCCCGCGCCCACGGCATCACTGTGAGCAACTGCCAGGGCTATGGCACGCCGTCGGTGGCCCAGCACACGATCATGCTGTTGCTCAACCTCGCCACGCGCTTGAAGGACTACCAACAGGATGTAGCCGCGGGCAAATGGCAGCAAGCCAAACAGTTTTGCCTGCTGGACCATCCGATCGTCGAACTGGAAGGCAAAACCCTCGGCCTGCTCGGCCACGGTGAACTGGGCAGTGCCGTGGCACGCCTGGCTGAAGCGTTTGGCATGCGTGTGGTGCTCGGCGCGATACCTGGGCGCCCTGCCCGCGCCGACCGTGTGCCGCTGGATCAATTGCTGACCCAGGTCGATGCGCTGACCCTGCATTGCCCACTCAACGAGCACACCCGCGACTTTATCGGCGCTCGTGAACTGGCGTTGCTCAAACCCGGCGCGTTTATCGTCAACACCGCACGCGGCGGCTTGATCAATGAACAGGCCCTAGCCGACGCACTGCGCAGTGGTCATCTGGGCGGCGCGGCGACTGATGTGCTGAGCGTCGAGCCACCCGTCAATGGCAATCCGCTGCTGGCTGGGGGCATTCCACGGTTGATCGTCACACCCCACAACGCCTGGGGCAGCCGCGAAGCGCGGCAGCGCATCGTCGGCCAACTCACGGAAAACGCCCTGGGCTTTTTCAGCGGCGCCCCGCTGCGCGTCGTCAGTTGATAAACTGCGCCCCTTTTCAAGGAGCAGACTATGGATCCGCGCAGTGAAGTACTGCTTCGCCAGGCCGAACTTTTTCAAGGCAACCTGCTGCTCGTGGGTTTGCCTGCGGACGATTTGCTTGGGCGCCTGCCCAACGCCCAAGGCTGGTGCTGGCATGCCGGTGACCAGGCGGCGCTCGATGCGCGCTTCGCCGAACGCAGCCAGTTTGGCGTGACAGTGCCCGAGCGCGCCTTTGATGCGGCGGTGATTTTCCTGCCCAAGTCCAAAGACCTCACCGACTACCTGCTCAATGCCGTGGCTGCGCGCCTGCCGGGCGCCGAGCTGTTTCTGGTGGGCGAGAAAAAGGGCGGTATCGAAAGCGCCGCCAAACAGATGGCTCCGTTCGGCAAACCGCGCAAGCTCGATAGCGCACGGCATTGCCAGTTGTGGCAGGTCACCGTCGCCAACGCGCCGCAAGCCGTGGCGCTTGAGAGCCTGGCGCAGGTCTTCGACGTACCGCTGGCCGAAGGCCCGCTGAAGGTCGTGAGCTTGCCAGGTGTGTTCAGCCATGGGCGCCTGGACCGAGGCACCGAGTTGTTGCTGGAGCACTTGGACAAGCTGCCCAGCGGCAACCTGCTCGACTTTGGTTGCGGCGCGGGGGTGCTGGGTGCTGCGGTCAAACGCCGCTACCCGCATAACACCGTGACGATGCTGGACGTGGATGCCTTCGCCGCCGCCAGCAGTCGTCTGACTTTGGCAGCGAACGGCCTGGAAGCCGAGGTATTGACCGGTGACGGAATCGACGCGGCGCCCATGGGTTTGAACGCGATTTTGAGCAACCCGCCGTTCCATGTCGGCGTGCACACCGATTATTTCGCCACGGAGAACCTGCTGCGAAAAGCGGCGAAACACCTGGCAAAAGGTGGCGAACTTCGCCTGGTTGCCAATAGCTTCCTGAAGTATCAACCACTGATCGAAGAGCATTTGGGCATCTGCGCAATCAAGGCCGAAGGCAATGGTTTTCGCATTTACCGTGCCAAGCGCCCCTGAGGGAGGTTTGAAAAAGAACGCTTGCCGAATGGGTTTTGCCTAGGCAGAATCCGCAGCGTCCTAGGGGAGTAGTCTCCCACGAGCGCCATGCTCGTCCGGCATACGTCAACATACTTGGTCAGCAGACCATGGCGTATGCGACCCAGGAGTCCGCACAGACGGACCGGGGTTTGACAAGACCTATGACACGCACACCTTACCCGGGGCGGGAAGGCTGTACGTGTCATAGCCGTGTCGACCCGCCCCTGGAAACTACCTGATGCTGGATTCACTACTCGTTCCTACCGCAATCGTTGCCTTGGCCGAAATCGGCGACAAGACGCAACTGCTCGCACTCATCCTTGCCGCACGCTTTCGCAAACCCTGGCCGATCATCGCCGGCATTGTCGCCGCGACCCTGGCCAACCATGCGGCGGCCGGTGCCGTGGGCGCCTGGTTCGGGAGTTTCTTCTCGGATGCGGTGCTGCACTGGATCCTCGCCGCAAGCTTCTGCGCCACAGCGCTGTGGACCCTGGTGCCGGACAAACTCGATGATGACGAAGCCAGTACTACCCGTAAGTTCGGGCCCTTCCTGACCACCTTGATTGCGTTCTTCCTCGCCGAAATCGGCGACAAGACCCAGATCGCCACGGTGATGCTGGCGGCGCAATACCCGGAATTGTGGCTGGTGATTATCGGTACCACCCTGGGCATGCTGATTGCCAACGTACCGGTGGTGCTGGCGGGGAATTTTGCCGCGGAGAAACTGCCGCTGACCTTGATTCGTCGCTTGGCGGCTACGGCGTTCTTCGTGCTGGCGGTTATTGCGGTGTACAAGGCCATGCAAAGCAGCGGCTGGATCTAAGCCCTGATGCCTGTAGGAGCGAGCTTGCTCGCGAAAAACTCACCGGCGCCGCGTTTATTCAGGCAACACGCGTTATCGTTGACGTTTCTCGCGAGCAAGCTCGCTCCTACACGGCGTCGATCAGGACTTCTTGGCCTGCTGGTAGAGCGGCATCACCTTCGGAATCGCCGCCTGCAACGACGCGATGCGGCTGTCGGAAGCCGGGTGTGTGCTCATGAATTCCGGTGGTGCGCCTTCCGAAGCCTTGGCCATCTTGTTCCACAACGTGATGGCCGCGTTGGGGTTGTAGCCAGCGCGGGCGGCCAGTTCCAGGCCGATCAGGTCGGCTTCGTTTTCATTGCTGCGGCTGTTGGGCAAGGTCATGCCGTAGTTGGCCACGGTATCGGCCAGTGCCAGGCTGTCCTGGCCGAGACCGAATATTGCCCCGGCGCCCTGCTTGGCCATCTGGATACCGTAAGCCTTGGACATGGCTTCGCGGCCGTGTTCACGCAAGGCGTGGGCGATTTCATGACCCATTACCGCAGCCAGTTCGTCATCGGTGAGCTTGAGGTTGTCGATCAAGCCGCTGTACACCAGGATCTTGCCGCCAGGCCCGCAGTTGGCGTTCATCTCATCGCTTTTGATCAGGTTCACGTCCCAGTTCCACTGGGCGGCATCCGCGCGGAAAGTCGGCGCCTGGGCGATCAGGCGCTTGGCAATGGCCTGCACGCGCTTGGCGTTGGCGCTGCTCTTGTCCAGCACCCCTTTGCTGCTGGCTTCACCCAGGGTCTGCTGATAAGACTGGGCATACATCTGGTCGACTTCCTGACTCGACAGCATGCTGAACATGTACTGCTTGCGCTCTACCCCAACGGCGCCGCCGCTGGTGGTATTGACCGACTGACAACCCGCCAGCAGCATCGCTGCAACCAAACCGCTTACCACCAATGACTTCTTCATGAACACGCTCCCTGAAAACATGGCGCGTATCGTAGGCGGTCATTTGTATCTGCGCCAGATACACCAGACGTTTAACCGCTGAATTTCAGATACATCCGAACGTGGAACGACTGACAAAGCTCACGCCGGGGTCAGGCATTCCGGCCCGTTGAGCTTCGGATCGTTGACCATATTGGCCAGTACCCGCTCGCGCAACGCAGCAGGCTCAGCCGCCAGCATGCCCTGCAGCACATGAAGCGGTGTCGCGGGGTCGAGCCAGGCGGCCTGCCCTGCCGCGTCCAGGATCAATGGGCGCCGCTGACTCTGTGCCGCCTGGGTGACCACGGCCGTGCTCAGCCATACCTGCTCCTGCACCGGATACGCTTCCCAGATCGCGGCAAAGAATAGCGTTGAGCCCTCCCCCGGTGTGAGCCAGTACGGGCGCTTGCGCTGGGTGCCGCGCCATTCATAAAAGCCATTGGCGGGCAGCAGGCAACGGCGCTGGCGGAATGCTTCTCGGAACATCGGCTGTTCGGCCAGGGTTTCGGCGCGGGCGTGAGCCGGGGTGCGCGACAGGTCGGTGAGCCAGGGCGGCGTCAGCCCCCAGCGGGCACGCGCCAGGGTGAGCTGGCCCTCGCTCAGGCGCTGGATCAGCACCGAATCATTGGGGGAAATGTTCCACTGGGCCTGCTGATCGGCGGGGAAGCCGGGCAAGGCAGCAAAGGCAGGGTTCCAGCGAAACAGGGCATAACGTCCACACATGGGGCAACACGACTCTTGGGGTAAACCGACCGACAGCCTAACAGACCAATACGTCGGGGAAGCTGTCGGGTTCGTCGCCGGGCAACGGTTGTGCGCCGATATAGGCAGTGATCAGCTCGCGGGCGCTGGCGGCCTGGTCATTGTCGACCTCCAGCCCCAGCAAGCCGAATATCGGCAACTCGCCCGTGCCGCCGAGCAGGTGGCGCCCCACCAAATGCGCCTCGATGCCTTCACTGGCAAGCATCTGCTGCAGCAGCTCGCCCTCCATGAGGTTTTCCGGTTCGTAGATTCGCTGCATGGGCGTACCTGTTATTCATTTTCGCTGCGGGTTTCAAGCATCCACTCTTCACCATGAACTTGCAGGTCGAACGTGATCGGCCGGCAACACACTTGGCAGTCTTCTATATAGGTCTGGTCCCCGCCAGACAAATCCACTGTTGTCTCGACCGCTTCGCCACAATAAGGACAATCGTACATCGCAGTTTCCAGCATCGCAGTCTCCAAGGTGACTTGTGCGTATAATCGCCGGTCTATTTACAGGGCTATTTCCGGCAGAGCCAGTTTACTCACGCCGCCCCTGCTATTTCCTTTACTTACCCTAGCCGTTTCTAACAAGAGAGCATGATGGGCGAATTCGATACCATCCGACCTTACAACGACAGCGAAGTCCCGGCAGTGCTGGCGCGTCTGTTCAGTGACAAGGCCTTTCTGGACATCCTGACCCACTTCCGCTTCCCGCGCTTTGCCGGCGCCCTGGGCTGGCTGCTCAAGCCGATGATCGCGCGCAAACTGCGCCGCGAGTTCGCGGGCGTCACCACCGTGGCCACGCTGCAAGACAAAGTCGAGTACTACGTCGACCACACCATCGACCGGGCGACCGACGGCGTGACCTATACCGGCGTCGAGCAGCTCAAATCCGGTACCGCCTACCTGTTTCTGGCCAACCACCGCGACATCGTGATGGACCCGGCCTTCGTCAACTATGCCGTATACCACGCCGGCCTGCCGACGCCACGCATCGCCATCGGTGACAACCTGCTGCAAAAGCCGTTTGTCAGCGACCTGATGCGCCTGAACAAGAGCTTCATCGTGCACCGTTCGATCACCGGGCGAAAGGAGAAGATGGCGGCTTACAACCTGCTGTCGGCCTACATCAACCATTCGATCCGCAACGACTGCCAGTCGATCTGGATCGCCCAGGCTGAAGGCCGGGCCAAGGATGGCGATGATCGTACCGAATCGGCGATCCTCAAGATGTTCCACGTCAGCCGCAAGGACGAGCCGTTCGCCGAAGTCATCCAGTCGTTGAACCTGACGCCGGTGTCCATCAGCTACGAGTACGACCCTTGCGATGCCGCCAAGGCCCGCGAGCTGTATATCCGCGCCACCACCGGTACCTACAGCAAGGCACCGGGCGAGGACGATGTGAGCATTGCCCTGGGCATTACCGGCTATAAAGGCCGGGTGCACGTGAACTTTGCGCCGCCGATCACCGAGCGCTTTGAAGACACCAAGCTGCTGGCGGCAGAAATGGACCGGCAGATCCTGGGCGGCTATCGCTTGTTCCCGGTGCACTACCTGGCGTACGCGCAGTGGAGTGATGCCGACCCGCAACTGCAGGTGCCCAAGGCCGCGGACGTGTTCCCGGCCGATGAGCTGGCCAAGGCCAAGGCGGAATGGGAGCGGCGCTTGAACGAGTGCCCGGCGGAGCACCGGCCTTACCTGGTGGTGCAGTATGCGACGCCGGTACGCAACCAATACCGAGTCAAGGCTGGGATCCCCCTGTAACAGTGAGCCCACAGGGGATATGTGGCAGGCGCTGATTCTGCCGGCAGTACATGGCCAGTGTGGGAGCTGGCTTGCCTGCGATAGCGGTGGTTCAGTTAAAGATTCAGTGGCTGATACACCGCCTTCGCGGGCAAGCCCGCTCCCACATTTGACTTGCAGTAGCCTTAAAAGCGAGTGCTGAGCCAGGAGATGGCCAGGGCCAGGCCAAGGCAGGCGAACCCGACGCGGTACGCCAGGCGATGCGCCCGTTCGGTGCGCGTATCCAGAAACAGCATCGGCTGGTCGATAGCGCGCTCTTCGCTGCGCAGGGCCAGGTCGGCCATCGCACGCTGTGCATGCAGGCGGGTGATGAACAGCACCCAGGCGCCCGAGCAGGCAACCAACAGGGCAACAATATTAATGAGCAGTGCGGGCAGCGCCATCGCAAACCTCGGTGAACCAGTGTTCGGGTATCAGTCCAGATACACACCTGAACGACAGTCGCCTCCTGCGCCTTTAATGCTCCTTCCCCATGGACGGCTAATGTATCCAGTAATTTACGCCGTCACCTGAACGTCACCTTAACAAGCCACTCTGTTGCCCTTCGACGCTTGAGGAGCTTGTCATGTTGCATGCGCAAAACCAGGATCGGCTGTACCTGATCGCCCAGAGCGAGGAACAGGAGGCGCTGATCGGCAGCCTCGCGTTCAACGTTCAGGACCGCCATTGGCTGGTGTATTGCGCCCTCGGCGGACACCAGCATGCCGACCTGCCGGAGCTGGACTTGCTCACCGGCGTGAGCATGCTGGACTTTTATGTCGATACGGCCGCCTGACCAAACTACAGGCACAAAAAAACCGGGCTCAGTGATGAGCCCGGTTTTTTTATAAGCGGCTTATTGCGCGCTGAGCAGTTGACCGATGCTTGGGTCCTTGAACAGGCGGGTCAAGGCATCGCTGAGCACGTCGCTGACCAGCTTGGTGTTGGTTTCCTGGTTGGGAGACATGCCGAAACGCTGGTTGAGCGAGGCAGCGTAGCGGCCACTGTAGCGGCGAGTACCGGCGCTGACGTCAGACTTGAAGGTGGCGCCGATGGAAGCCTCGGTCACGTACAGGCCGTCTTTGGGCGACTGGTATTTCAGCTCGGCCAGGGTCACGGTCAGTTGCGGCACGCCTGGCGAGTTGGTCGGCGTAAAGCCCAACAAGCGCACAGCAGCTTCAGCCTGGGCCTGCAACTTGGGCAGCACATCCTGGCCGTTCACCGAAATCAGCGCGGTCTCAGGGTACAGGCCGCCACGTGAACCCAGGGTTGGCGACGGGCGACCGTCGACCACGCGCACCGACACCGGCTGGCCGTGGCCTACCGCAGCCAACGGCGCAGTGACTTTAGGTTGCGGGCTGAGTTGTTGCGGGCTGTTGGCGCAGCCGACAAGGGTCAAACTGGTCACAGTGATCAAACCGAACAACAGGCGTTGCAACATTGCATTTCTCCAGGACTAGGTGCAGACAGGTCGCCAGTATAACGGTGCACGCGCGCCACTCACCAGCGATCCTGAACGGCGGCTGAAGCCGCTGTGCAAATTACAAATTCGCATAAATTCGTCACCCCAGTGTCATGCCACACTGGCAATCTTCAAGCATGTAACACACCAGGTACACAGCCATGCGCCTTCTCAAGACCCTGTTCATGTCGCACGCCCGTCATCGCCACTTTGCCCTACTCGACGCCCACGGTCATTGCCTGGCCTTCAAGCAGTGCAGCCTGCCGCCCGTCGGTGAAGGCTGGGTGGAAGTGACCGAGACTCACCTGGGCTGGATGCACCGCCCACTGCCCGCCAGCGCCCGGGTCAGCCCGCAGGTTTTTCGCCCACGGCACCGGCAAGCGTTGGCCTCCTGACCGGCGCCCTAATAAAAGTCATAAAACACGCCCATTTCCCTGGCGTTCTTCGCTACAATCTCCCCCCGATTATAAGGACGTCTCCTGATCGGGCCTCGCAGCATCGTTAATGCCCAGGCATTAGCCCCCAAATCGCCCACAGAGAGCCGCCCACACAGATCGAGTGAAGCTGGCGTGCTTGCTGTTTCCTTTGCAAACCACCCCGTCTTTTATCGAATCTGCCAGAGCTGCCATTGCGCTCGGCCACTTGAGTTGTTTGCCCGTTTTGCCGCGTGTCGGCAGAGGTTTGCGGGCCAGGTGCCAGGCTGGGGCAGCCCTTTTTTGAGGTTCACGTCTTCAAAAGAGCGTGAAAAAACGGGTTTTCACAACTTCACAAGAGTGTGGCGAGCAAATGAATAGTTTGGCGTTTGTACAAGCACCATCAGCGTCTGGAACAGCCCAATTACACAGGACCGAGCACGCCTCAAAAACCGGAGCTTGAGCCTGTCCGCTACGGATTGGTTGCACGAATCGCACGCTTTGACCATAAGTCGAATTGCCACAGGCGCCCATGAATGCGTTCATAGGCAGATTAGCCCGGCAGGAAGCGTGTGCTGAAGTTGCAAAGAATTGCGAATCGGACATGGCGATCCTGGCCATGGGTAACCTGGGGCAACACGTGAACCGCCCCGTCACTCCTGGCAGCCATGCCGACAATTTGGTGCTGCAGATTTTGGAGACGCGTTAAATGGCGCATAACGAAGCAGTCGACGTAGTACTGGTAGGGGCCGGCATCATGAGTGCCACCCTGGCCGTACTGCTCAAAGAGCTCGACCCCGGCCTCACGCTGGAAGTCGTTGAGCTGATGGATTCGGGTGCCGCGGAGAGTTCCAACCCGTGGAACAACGCCGGTACCGGCCACGCGGGGCTGTGTGAGCTGAACTACACGCCGCAGGCCGCCGATGGCTCCATCGACATCAAGAAAGCCGTGCACATCAACACCCAGTTCGAGGTGTCGAAGCAGTTCTGGGCTTACCTGACCAAGAAGGGCACCTTTGGCTCGTCCAAGTCGTTCATCAGCCCGGTGCCGCACCTGAGCTTCGTGCAGGGCGACAAAGGCGTGTCCTTCCTCAAGAAGCGCTTTGAGACCCTCAGCCAGCACCACGCGTTTTCGGACATGCACTACACCGAAGACCGCAGCGAAATGGCCGAGTGGATGCCGCTGATGATGCCGGGCCGCCCGCTCGACGAAAAAATCGCCGCCACCCGCGTGATGAACGGCACCGACGTCAACTTTGGCGCCCTGACCAACCAACTGCTCGGCCACCTGACCAGTTCGCCAGACGCCCAGGTCAAGTACTGCAAGCGCGTGACCGGCCTCAAGCGCAACGGCGCGGGCTGGACCGTGAGCATCAAGGACGTCAACAGCGGCAACAGCCGTGACGTCGATGCCAAGTTTGTGTTCCTCGGCGCTGGCGGTGCGGCGCTGCCGTTGCTGCAGGCCTCGGGCATCGAAGAGAGCAAAGGCTTCGGCGGCTTCCCGGTGAGCGGCCAGTGGTTGCGTTGCGACAACCCGGAAGTGGTCAAGCAGCACCAGGCCAAGGTCTACAGCCAGGCTGCCGTGGGCTCGCCACCGATGTCCGTGCCACACCTGGACACCCGCGTGGTGGATGGCAAGAAATCCCTGCTGTTCGGGCCATACGCCGGCTTCACCACCAAGTTCCTCAAGCACGGCTCGTTCCTTGACCTGCCGATGTCGATTCGCGCCGGCAATATCGGCCCGATGCTGGCCGTGGCCCGCGACAACATGGACCTGACCAAATACCTGGTCAGCGAAGTGCGCCAGTCCATGGAACAGCGCCTGGAATCCCTGCGTCGCTTCTACCCCGAGGCGAAAGCCGAAGACTGGCGCCTGGAAGTGGCCGGCCAGCGCGTGCAGATCATCAAGAAAGACCCGAAGAAAGGCGGCGTGCTGCAATTCGGCACCGAGTTGGTCGCAGCCAAGGACGGTTCGCTTGCGGCGCTGTTGGGTGCCTCCCCAGGCGCCTCGGTGACCGTCTCGATCATGCTGGAGTTGATCGAGCGTTGCTTCCCGCAGAAAGCTGCCGGTGAATGGGCCACCAAGCTGCATGAGATCTTCCCGGCGCGCGAGAAAGTGCTGGAGACGGACGCCGAGCTGTATCGCAAGATCAACACGCAGAACAACATCAGCCTTGAGCTGGTGGACCCTGTAGGCGCGAGCTCGCTCGCGAAAAACGTCAACGATAACGCAGCGCAAGTGGATTAACGCAGCGCTCTCAGGCTCTTCGCGAGCAAGCTCGCTCCTACCGTTAAAAGCCAAACGCCCCGGTCTCTCATGAGGCCGGGGCGTTTTTTTGTGGCTCGGATAATCAGCCGCGGGCGTTGTCGATCAGCTCGATGTATTCGGCGGCGTT
This sequence comes from Pseudomonas sp. AL10, assembly GCF_029960685.1. Classification (NCBI taxonomy): domain Bacteria; kingdom Pseudomonadati; phylum Pseudomonadota; class Gammaproteobacteria; order Pseudomonadales; family Pseudomonadaceae; genus Pseudomonas; species Pseudomonas sp. AL10. The sequence goes on along the minus strand of NZ_JASBQZ010000004.1, from coordinate 245,870 downwards.
ACGCTGGTCCTTGATCAGGTCAACGAAGGTCTGGCCATGCTCATCCTTGCCATCCAGGTCCAGGCCTGCTTCTTTGAAAAAGCCCAGGAAACGCTCGAAGTCGTCGATACGCAGGCCGCGATAGGCCTTGATCAGTTTGTGCAGGGACGGCGACGTCGCATCAACCGGCTCGAAGTCCAGGAACAACTTGATCTGGTCGTCACCGATTTCGTCGCCAATCACCTGTTTCTTATCTTTACGCATTACCGACTCCAGCCTGCAGACATTTACACGGGGCTAGAAGTCTACCTGCGCGACGCCGGATGTGGGAGGGGGCTTACCCTAATACCTGTAGTAGCGAGTTTGCTCGCGAAAAACTCAAAGGCGCCGCGTTTATTCAGGAAGCACGCGTTATCGTTGACGTTTTTCGCGAGCAAGCTCGCTCCTACGATTTCAGTGTTCAGTCGAACTGGGCAAGCATCCAGCGGTGATACTCCGCCATCCCCACCTCGCCTTCACGAGGCGCCCAGCTTGCCAGTTCGCCATCGCCAACAGGACGATAAGGGCCTGCTTTGCATTCAAACATGATGCTGTCTGGCTCCAGCACCACCAGGCCATGAAAAACGCCGGGCGACAGGTCGACGCCCTGGCATTCCCCGCCCGCTTCCAACACACGCTTGCTCAACACTTTGCCCGTCTCGCTGAAAATCAGGATTCCCAGACGCCCTTTGAGCACCAGCAAGGTCTCGGCCTTATCGGCGCTCAGGTGACGATGAGGCTGCACATAGGTGCTGGGCTGCAAGCCGACTGCCATGCGATGACAAGGCTCTTGCATCTCATGGAAGTTGACGTTTTGACGGCCACGGGGATTGGCGGCCGCTTTCTCGGCCAACTCGGCAAACAGCGTCTGATCAAGAAAGCGGGCCATCGATTACATTCCTTTAACGGCGTAGATGCCATTGGCGTTACGCCAGTAGCCCTTGTAGTCCATGCCATACCCGAAGATATAACGGTCGACGCACGGCAGCCCGACAAAGTCGGCTTTCAGCTCTGGGCGGGCCTTGCGGTCGTGGTCTTTGTCGATCAACACAGCAGTGTGCACTTTGCGTGCGCCGGCATGTTTGCAGAAGTCGATGATCGCACCCAGGGTGTGACCTTCATCGAGGATGTCATCGATGATCAGCACATCGCGGTCGATGAACGACACTTCCGGCTTGGCCTTCCAGAACAAGTCGCCACCGCTGGTCTCATTGCGATAGCGGGTGGCGTGCAGGTAAGAGGCTTCCAGCGGGAACTGCAGGTGAGTGAGCAATTTACCGGCGAAGATCAGGCCACCGTTCATCACGCAGAAAACCACCGGGTTGGTGTCGGCCATTTCGCGGGTGATGTGCGCGCCGACCTTGGCGATCGCTGCTTCGACTTGCGCTTCGGTGTACAGGCAGTCAGCCTCGTGCATGATTTGACGGATATGCTCGAGATCAGCAGACATGGCGCTCTCCAAGGGGGTGCTGTGGCAAGAAAAGCGGGCGAAGGTACGCTTCTCGTGCGCTCCAATCAAGCCTTTATGGACTAACGTACTTGATGTCTATAGGACAACACCCTCGGATAGATTAATCTAGGCCGGTTTTTTTGCCCGCCGCCGGAGCCTTTCCTATGCCCACTCGCGAGATCCGCCACCCGCTGATCCGACACAAACTCGGCCTTATGCGCCGTGCCGACATTAGCACGAAGAACTTCCGTGAGCTTGCTCAGGAAGTCGGAGCGTTGCTCACTTACGAAGCCACCAAGGATTTGCCCCTGGAAACCTACGAGATCCCCGGTTGGGCCGGCCCCGTACAGGTGGAGAAAATCGCCGGTAAGAAAATTACCGTCGTCCCTATCCTGCGCGCCGGTATCGGCATGCTTGAAGGTGTACTCAGCCTGATTCCGGGCGCCAAGGTCAGCGCCGTGGGCGTGGCCCGCAATGAAGAAACACTGCAGGCCCACACCTACCTGGAAAAACTCGTCCCGGAAATCAACGAACGCCTGGCCATGATCATCGACCCGATGCTCGCCACCGGCAGTTCCATGGTTGCCACCATCGACCTGCTGAAAAAAGCCGGTTGCCGGGACATCCGCGCCATGGTGCTGGTGGCCGCGCCCGAGGGCATCGCCGCCGTCGAGAAGGCCCACCCGGATGTACAGATCTACACCGCGTCCATCGATGAGCGCCTGAACGAACACGGCTACATCATCCCGGGCCTGGGCGATGCCGGTGACAAGATCTTCGGCACCAAGCAGAAGGACGCGTGAGCATGCAGGATGAATTCAACGACCCGCTTTGGCGCCAGATCCTGTCTGGCGCACAAATGCTCTTCGTAGCATTTGGCGCGCTGGTGTTGATGCCGCTGATCACAGGTCTTGATCCAAACGTCGCGCTGTTTACCGCAGGCCTGGGCACGTTGCTGTTCCAGGTGGTGACAGGGCGGCAGGTGCCGGTATTTCTGGCATCGAGCTTCGCGTTCATCACTCCGATCATTCTCGCCAAGGGCCAGTTCGGCCTGGCGGCGACCATGGGCGGCGTGATGGCGGCGGGTTTCGTCTATACGTTCCTGGGCCTGGCCGTGAAGGTCAAGGGCACCGGTTTTATCGACCGGCTGCTGCCGCCCGTTGTCATCGGTCCGGTGATTATCTCGATCGGCCTGGCCATGGCGCCGATTGCCGCCAACATGGCCATGGGCAAGTCCGGCGACGGTGTCGAGTTGATCCATTACCAAACGGCGATGCTGATCTCGATGCCAGCACTGCTCACCACTTTGATCGTGGCCGTGTTCGGCAAGGGCATTTTCCGCCTGGTGCCGATCATCTCCGGCGTGCTGGTGGGCTTTGCCATGTCGTTCTACTTTGGTGTGGTCGACACGGCTAAGATCGCCGCCGCACCGTGGTTCGCCCTGCCCCACTTCACCGCGCCGGAGTTCAACTGGCAGGCGATCCTGTTTATCGTCCCGGTGGCCCTGGCCCCGGCGATCGAGCATATCGGGGGTGTGATTGCGGTAGGCAGCGTGACCGGCCGCGATTACCTGAAAAAGCCTGGCCTGCATCGCACGCTGCTGGGTGACGGTATCGCCACCACGGCTGCCGGCATGTTTGGCGGCCCGCCGAACACCACCTACGCCGAAGTGACCGGCGCCGTGATGCTGACCAAGAACTACAACCCGAAAATCATGACCTGGGCGGCAGTGTTTGCCATCAGCCTGGCGTTCATCGGCAAGTTCGGCGCGCTGCTGCAGAGCATCCCGGTGCCGGTGATGGGCGGGATTCTGTGCCTGCTGTTCGGCTCGATTGCTGCGGTGGGGATGAACACGCTGATTCGCCACAAGATCGACCTGGGCGAGGCGCGCAACCTGGTGATTGTGTCGGTCACCCTGGTGTTCGGGATTGGCGGTGTGCTGGTGGGTACCGGCACCGGCCCGGATGATTTCGGCCTCAAGGGCATTGCCCTGTGTGCGGTGGTAGCGATTGGCTTGAACTTGCTGCTGCCGGGCAATGATGGCTGGAAGAACAAGAAGCCGGATGAGCCGTTGATCTAAGCCTTCCAGTTTTCTGGTGTAGCTGATGGCCTCATCGCGGGCAAGCCCGGCTCCCACAGGGAAATGCGTTTTCCTGTGGGAGCCGGGCTTGCCCGCGATGAGGCCCTTACAGCCTGTAAAGAATTAGAGCTTGCCGAGCCCGTCGATCAGCGCCTGGTTCTGCTCCGGCGTCCCGATGCTGATCCGCAGAAACTGGGCAATCCGCTCCTGCTTGAAGTGCCGCACAATCACCCCTTGCTCACGCAACTTGGCGGCCAGCCCTGCAGCGTCATGCCGCGGGTGACGCGCGAAGATGAAGTTCGCCGCCGACGGCAACACCTCAAACCCCTTGCTCTCTAATTGCGCGACGACCTGGTTGCGGCTGTCGATCACCCACTGAGTGGTCTTCTCGAAGTATTCACGGTCGTCAAACGCGGCCGCCGCGCCAACAATCGCCAACCGATCCAATGGGTAGGAGTTGAAGCTGTTCTTGACCCGCTCCAGCGCCTCGATCAGCTCTGGGTGGCCCACGGCCAGGCCCACACGCAAACCGGCCAGTGAGCGCGATTTGGACAGGGTCTGGGTCACCAGCAGGTTCGGGTAACGGTCCACCAGGCTGATGGCGGTTTCGCCACCGAAGTCGATATAGGCCTCGTCGACCACCACCACCGAATCCGGGCTGGCCTTGAGGATCTGCTCTACCGCGTCCAGCGCCAGTACGCAGCCGGTGGGCGCGTTCGGGTTGGGGAAGATGATCCCGCCGTTGGGCCTGGCGTAGTCAGCGACGCGAATCTGGAACTGCTCGTCCAATGCCACCGCGTCGAACGTGATGCCGTACAGGCCGCAGTACACCGGGTAGAAGCTGTAGCTGATATCCGGGAACAGCAACGGCAGATCGTGCTGGAACAGGCCGTGGAAGATGTGCGCCAGGACTTCATCGGAACCGTTGCCGAGGAACACCTTGCCGGCGTCGATCCCGTAATACCTGGCCACGGCCTGCTTGAGCAGGTCGCTGTTGGGGTCCGGGTACAGGCGCAAGTTGTCGTTCAACTCGGCCTGCATTGCCGCCAGCGCCTTGGGCGATGGGCCGTAGGGGTTTTCATTGGTGTTGAGCTTGACCAGCTTGGTCAGCTTCGGTTGCTCACCGGGCACGTAAGGCACCAGGTCCTTGACGAAAGGGCTCCAGAATTTGCTCATGCCTTACTCTCCCTTGACGATGCGGTATTCAGCGCTGCGTGCGTGCGCGCTGAGGGATTCACCACGGGCCAGCACCGAGGCGGTCTTGCCCAGCTCGGAAGCGCCTTGTGGCGAGCAGAAGATAATCGACGAGCGCTTCTGGAAGTCGTACACCCCCAGCGGCGACGAGAAACGTGCAGTGCCGGAGGTCGGCAACACGTGGTTAGGGCCGGCGCAGTAGTCGCCCAGGGCTTCGCTGGTGTGGCGGCCCATGAAGATCGCCCCGGCGTGACGGATCGACGGCAACCAGGCCTGTGGGTCCGCTACGGACAGCTCAAGATGCTCCGGTGCGATGCGGTTGGCCACTTCGATGGCCTGCTCCATGTCACGCACCAGAATCAGCGCACCACGGCCGTTGATCGACTTCTCGATGATCTCGGCACGCTCCATGGTCGGCAGCAGTTTATTGATGCTGGCGGCGACCTTGTCGAGGAACTCGGCATCGGGGCTGACCAGGATCGCCTGGGCGTCTTCATCGTGCTCCGCCTGGGAGAACAGGTCCATGGCGATCCAGTCCGGGTCGGTCTGGCCGTCACACACCACAAGGATTTCCGAGGGGCCGGCGATCATGTCGATACCGACCTGGCCAAACACATGGCGCTTGGCGGTGGCGACGTAGATATTGCCAGGGCCAACCACCTTGTCGACCTTCGGCACGCTTTCGGTGCCATAGGCCAGTGCTGCGACGGCCTGGGCGCCACCGATGGTGAACACGCGGTCGACGCCGGCGATGCAGGCGGCAGCCAGCACCAGCTCATTGATTTCGCCACGCGGGGTCGGAACCACCATGACCACTTCGGTCACGCCGGCGACTTTGGCCGGGATCGCATTCATCAACACCGACGATGGATACGACGCCTTACCGCCCGGCACGTACAGGCCGGCGCGGTCCAGTGGCGTGACCTTCTGGCCCAGCACCGTGCCGTCGGCCTCGGTGTAGCTCCAGGAGTCCTGCTTCTGTTTTTCGTGATAGCTGCGTACCCGCGCCGCAGCCACTTCCAGGGCTTCGCGCTGTGGCGCGGTGATGCGCGTCAGCGCCAGCTCCAGGCGTTCACGCGGCAAGATCAGGTCGGCCATGGACTTTACGTCCAAGCCGTCGAACTGGCGGGTGAAGTCCACCAGCGCCGCATCACCGCGCTCACGCACGGCCTTGATGATGTCGAGCACCCGCTGGTTGACCGAGTCGTCAGACACGCTTTCCCAGCTCAGCAGATGATCCAGATGATGGGCGAAATCCGGGTCGGCAGCGTTGAGTCGGGCAATTGCAGTGGACGTGGTCATAGCGAGGGCCTCAATAGAATTGGCAAAAACTCAGGCGCCCTAAACTAGCAGTCGTTTCCGCTTGGGCACCTGAGAATTCTGGCTATGAGGCGGATAGACGGGCGTAGCTCTTCAGCTACGCGGGTGAGTCAACCGCGGTGTCGAGACTCCACTGCCTTGCGCAGGGTGTCGATCAACGCCTGAATACGGGCATGCTGCATCTTCATCGATGCTTTGTTGACGATCAGGCGGGAGCTGATGTCAGCGATGAAATCCTGGGGTTCCAGACCGTTGGCACGCAGGGTGTTGCCGGTGTCGACCACGTCGATGATCTTGTCGGCCAGGCCAATCAGCGGCGCCAGCTCCATGGAGCCGTAGAGCTTGATGATATCGACCTGACGGCCTTGTTCGGCGTAGTAGCGCTTGGCAACGTTGACGAACTTGGTGGCGACCCGCAGGCGGCCCTTGGGCTCGACGTCACCGACGCGGCCGGCGGTCATCAGTTTGCACAGGGCGATGCGCAGGTCCAGGGGCTCGTACAGGCCCTGGCCGCCGTATTCCATCAGCACGTCCTTGCCGGCAACACCCAGGTCGGCGGCGCCATGTTCAACGTAGGTCGGCACGTCGGTAGCCCGCACGATCAGCAGGCGCACGTCGTCCTGGGTCGTGGGGATGATTAGCTTGCGGCTCTTGTCCGGATTCTCGGTCGGCACGATGCCCGCTTCAGCCAGAAGCGGCAACGTGTCGTCAAGGATGCGGCCCTTGGACAGTGCGATGGTCAACATGGGAAATGTCAGTCCTTCATCAGGCTATTGCTGTCCGGTCACAAACGGCGCCAGACACAGATCGAGGCCATGACAGCCTCGATTTGAAACAAACCAGTGTTTGTAGGAGCGAGCTTGCTCGCGAAGAACGTCAACGATAACGCGTTTATTCAGAGTCAACGCGGTGCACATGAGGCCTTCGCGAGCAAGCTCGCTCCTACAGGGCAGCGGGGACTAGCCCGGTACGCGGCGAATCTTCGCGCCGAGCATCTGCAGTTTCTCTTCGATGCACTCATAACCACGGTCTATGTGGTAGATGCGGTCGATCAGGGTGTCGCCTTCGGCGCACAGCGCCGAGATCACCAGGCTGGCCGAAGCACGCAGGTCGGTGGCCATGACTGGCGCGCCCTTGAGCTTGTCGATGCCGGTAACGATAGCGGTGTTGCCTTCGACCTGGATCTTGGCGCCCATGCGGTGCAGTTCATACACGTGCATGAAGCGGTTTTCGAAGATGGTCTCGATCACGGCACCGGTGCCTTCGGCAATTGCGTTCAGGGAGATGAACTGCGCTTGCATGTCGGTCGGGAACGCCGGGTACGGAGCGGTACGCACGTTGACAGCTTTTGGCCGCTTGCCGTGCATGTTCAGCTCGATCCAGTCTTCGCCAGTGGTGATCTCTGCGCCGGCTTCCTTGAGTTTTTCCAGTACGGCTTCAAGGATGGTCGGATCGGTGTCCTTGACCTTCACGCGGCCACCGGTCACGGCAGCGGCAACCAGGTAGGTGCCGGTCTCGATGCGGTCAGGCATGACTTTGTAAGTGGCGGTGTGCAGACGCTCTACACCATCAATAGTGATGGTGTCGGTGCCAGCGCCGGAAACTTTGGCGCCCATGGCGTTGAGGAAGTTGGCCAGGTCGACCACTTCCGGCTCGCGCGCGGCGTTCTGCAGCACGCTGCGACCGTTGGCCAGGGCAGCAGCCATCATGATGTTCTCGGTACCGGTGACGCTGACGGTATCGAAGAAGAAGTTCGCGCCACGCAGGCCGCCTTCCGGCGCCTTGGCCTTGATGTAGCCGCCTTCGACGTCGATGACTGCGCCCATGGCCTCAAGGCCACGGATGTGCAGGTCGACCGGACGCGAACCAATGGCGCAACCGCCAGGCAAGGCCACTTCGGCTTCGCCGAAACGGGCAACCATCGGGCCCAGCACCAGGATCGACGCACGCATGGTTTTCACCAGTTCGTACGGGGCGATCAAGGTCTTGATGGTGCGCGGGTCGATTTCGACCGCCAGCTTCTCGTCGATCACCGGCTCAATGCCCATGCGACCGAACAGTTCGATCATGGTGGTGATGTCGTGCAGGTGCGGCAGGTTGGCCACAGTCACCGGGCCATCGCACAGCAGGGTCGCTGCCAGGATCGGCAAGGCAGAGTTTTTCGCACCGGAAATGCGGATCTCGCCATCAAGGCGGGCACCGCCGGTAATAATCAATTTATCCATAAGAATCTCGACGCCTTGGGGGCTCAGGTGCGCTCGGCCCAGGCCGCGCGGCTGAAAAATTTCATAGTGACCGCATGGATGCTGCCATCGGTGATCCATGGGTTCAAATGGGCATAGATCTGCTGCTGACGCTTGACCGGGCTCAATGCCGCCAGTTCATCGCTAATCACGTTCAGCTGGAAATTGCAGCCTTCGCCTTCAACTTCTACAGTCGTTTCCGGCAGCTTTCCTTCAAGGAAGCTCTTAACTTCTAGGGCCTGCATGCTCAACCTCTATCGGCGCCCAGTGCGCACGGGTCGCACATCATACAAAAAAGCCCCGCGCCTGCGAACCCCGCATAGCAGGACTCTGACGGGGGGCTTCTTTAATAATGTGTATTAAGGATGCGCCAACAGCTCGGTCAAACCGGAAACTTCGGCAATTTCGCGCATGTCTTCTGGCAACGCACGGATGCTGACCGGTTTTTTCGCCGCCTCGGCATCACGCATGAAGCACAGCAACAACGACAGGCCAACACTGCTGGACTTGGTCACCGCCGAGCAATCGAGCACCAGTTCTGGCGCCTTGCTGGCCTTGATCAGCGCCTGGCCCTGCTTGCGCAGGTCAGGCCCGGTGCGGTAATCCAGCACGCCGCTGAGGAACAGCTCGCCGGCATCGCCGATACGAACAGCCGACTCGGTCATTGCGCAGGCTTCCCGGCAGCTTTGTCGGTTTCTTCCTTGGCCTTGGCCACTTCACCGGCCCAACCATTGATGGTCTTGTCCAGGTCGTTGCCATTGCGCTGCATTGCGTCGGCGAACTGATCACGGAACAGCTTGCCGATGTTGATACCGTTGATGATCACGTTGCGCAGTTTCCACTCGCCGTTGATCTTCGTCAGGGTGTAGGACACTGGGTACACGGCGCCATTGCTGCCGGAGACTTTCATCCCGACTTCAGCACGGTCGCCCGACTCGTCCTTGGGCGCATCAACGACAATGCCCTGGTTGTTGTATTCCAGCAGAGCGTTACCGTAGAACTGGAACAGGCCCTTCTTGAAGTTTTCCTGGAACGTCTGCATCTGCGCAGGCGTAGCCTTGCGCGAATACTTGACCGTCATGATGCTTTTGGAAATACCTTCAGCATCGACCACAGGGCCAACGATCGTGTTGAGCGCGTTGTAGAACTTGGAAGGGTCTTGCTTGTACTGTTCTTTGTTAGCCTTGAGGTCAGCCAGCATTCTGCTGGTGGTGTCCTGCACCAAATCGTGGGCAGAACCTGCCGCGTTGGCCATCATCGGCAATGCTGCAAGCAGTACCAGCAGGCCACGTCGCAAGGTAGAGATCATGAACAGATTCCTCATTTGGCGTCTTTATTGACCGTATTGAGCAAAAATTTTCCGATCAGGTCTTCAAGCACCAGCGACGACTGTGTGTCGTGGATGGTCGAACCATCCTTGAGCAGGGCTGTTTCCCCGCCCACGCTGACACCGATGTACTTCTCGCCCAGCAACCCCGCAGTGAGGATAGATGCTGTGGAGTCAGTCGGCAGATTATCTACCTTCTTGTCCAGTTGCATCGTCACCCGACCGGTAAAGCTGTCGCGATCCAGATCGATTGCCGTGACCTTGCCGATGGTGACACCGGCCATGGTCACTTTGGATCTGACCGTCAAACCGGCGATATTGTCGAAGTACGCGTAAAGTTTATAGGTATCGGCGGTAGGGCTGGCCGAAAGGCCGCTGACTCGCAGGGCCAACAACAGTAAAGCCAGGATGCCAGCCAGCAAGAAAAGGCCGACACCGATTTCCACAGTGCGGTTTTGCATCAGAAATCTCCAAACATCAAGGCGGTCAAAATGAAGTCAAGGCCCAGTACCGCCAGCGAGGCGTACACAACGGTCTTGGTAGTGGCACGACTGATCCCTTCTGAGGTGGGCTCACAGTCATAGCCTTGGAATACGGCAATCCAGGTCACCACAAAGGCAAAGACAATGCTCTTTATGATGCCGTTGAGCACGTCACCGGTGAAGGTCACGCTGTTTTGCATGTTGGCCCAGTAGGAGCCGTCGTAGACCCCCAGCCAGTCAACCGCCACCCACGAACCGCCCCAGATACCCACCACGCTGAAGATCATCGCCAGCAATGGCAGGGAAATGAAGCCGGCCCACAGGCGCGGGGCAACAATGTACTTGAGCGGGTCCACGCCGATCATTTCCAGGCTGGACAGCTGCTCGGTGGACTTCATATTGCCGATTTCAGCCGTCAGCGCCGAACCTGCACGCCCCGCGAACAACAAGGCGGTGACCACGGGGCCAAGCTCGCGCAACAGGGTCAGGGCCACCATCTGCCCTACCGCCTGCTCCGAGCCGTAGCTGGAGAGGATATTGAAACCCTGCAGCGCCAGCACCATGCCGATGAACACGCCGGAGACCACGATGATCACCAGGGACATCACCCCCACCGAGTGCAGCTGCTTGACCAGCAGGCCAAAGCCGCCGCCGATGCCGCCGCGCCCCAGCAAGGCGTGGAACAGGAAAATGGTCGAACGCCCCAGCACTTCGACGATGTCGATGCCCGAGCGACCGAAAAGGCGAACCTTCTCGATAAGAGATGTCTTGCGCATCAGCGCTTCCCCAGAAGATCTGAGCGGTAGTCCGCTGCCGGAAAGTGAAAAGGCACCGGGCCATCGGGGTTGCCGGTCATGAATTGGCGAATACGCGGGTTATCGGCATTCATCAACTCTTCAGGCGTACCCTGCCCCAGCACCTGACCATCACCTACTACATACAGGTAGTCGGCAATGCTCGCGGTTTCGGCCAGGTCGTGGGACACCACGATACTGGTGATCCCCAGTGCATCGTTGAGCAGGCGGATCAGGCGCACCAACACGCCCATGGCGATCGGGTCCTGGCCCACGAATGGCTCGTCGTACATGAGGATCTGTGGGTCGAGGGCGATGGCCCGTGCCAGGGCGACACGGCGCTTCATGCCGCCGGACAACTCGTCCGGCATCAGGTCGATGGCACCGCGAAGGCCCACGGCCTGCAGTTTCAGCAACACGATGTCACGAATCATCTCGTCGGACAGCTGGGTGTGCACCCGCAGCGGGAAGGCCACGTTTTCGAACACATCGAGGTCGGTGAACAGCGCGCCGCTCTGGAACAGCACGCCCATGTGCTTGCGCGCATCGAACAGATCGCTGCGCGACAGCGTCGGCAGGTTCTGGCCGTTGACCCACACTTCCCCGGCACTGGGGCGCAATTGCATGCCCATCAGGCGCAACAGGGTGGTCTTGCCGCAACCGGAAGGCCCCATGATGCCCGTGACCTTGCCGCGAGGAATGCGAATATCGACGTTATTGAAGATGCTGCGCGTCCCGCGCTTGAAGGTAAGACCCTTCAGCTCGACCGCGTAGGCGTTATCGGCACTCATCTAATCTCCTTGGGATGCAGCCTTTCACTCAGACACCATGTGTGCGACTTTGGTTTTCAACTGATGCGCAATAGTAAGGCACATGGGTTGGGCGGACCGAACTGGCGGCGAACTATATCACTGCTGGTACAGAGCGCCCAAGGCCGGAACAGCGCTGGTTCAGATTTGAGACAGGGAAAAAACGTTGCTTGCTATGTTACCGAAGGTGCTTTTCAGTTATCCCGCGCACAAAGCCTGACGAACTTGCGTGAGGGAATCGATCATTACCGCTATAATCGCCGACTTTTCGTCAGGCTATACGATTTCAGACATGAGCCAATCCAGCGACCTTATTCAATCCGCACAACGCACCATACGCCTTGAGCTTGAAGCCGTAGAAGGCTTGCTGGCGCATATCGACGCGGATTTCGTGCGCGCCTGCGAGATGATTCTGGCCAGCAAGGGCCGCGTTGTGGTGGTCGGCATGGGCAAGTCCGGCCACATTGGCAACAAGATCGCCGCGACCTTGGCGAGCACCGGGACCACGGCGTTTTTCGTGCACCCGGCCGAAGCCAGCCACGGCGACATGGGCATGATCACCAAGGATGACGTGATTTTGGCGCTGTCCAACTCCGGCACCACCAACGAAATCGTGACCCTGTTGCCGCTGATCAAGCGCCTGGGCATCCAGATGATCAGCCTCACAGGCAACCCTGAGTCAACGCTGGCCAAGGCCGCCGACGTCAACCTGAACGTGCACGTGGCCCACGAGGCCTGCCCGCTGAACCTGGCGCCCACCTCCTCCACCACCGCCGCACTGGTGATGGGCGATGCCCTGGCGGTGGCACTGCTGGAGGCTCGCGGGTTTACCGCTGAAGACTTCGCGTTTTCCCATCCCGGTGGTGCACTGGGCCGTCGCCTGTTGCTGAAAGTGGAAAATGTGATGCACAGCGGCACAGAATTGCCGAGCGTTCCACGCGGCACCCTGCTGCGGGATGCGCTGATGGAAATGACCCGCAAGGGCTTGGGCATGACCGCCATCGTCGAGACCGATGGTCGGCTGGCCGGGATCTTCACCGACGGCGACCTGCGTCGCACCCTGGACCGCACCATTGATATCCACACCGCCACCATCGACGCCGTGATGACCCCTCACGGCAAGACCGCGCGCGCCGAAATGCTCGCGGCTGAAGCGTTGAAGATCATGGAGGACCACCGGATAGGCGCACTGATCGTGGTCGACCACGATGATCGGCCGATCGGGGCCCTTAACCTTGGCGACTTGCTGCGCGCAGGAGTGATGTAAATGACCAGCGACCTGATGCAACGCGGTAAAAACATCAAACTGGCGATTTTCGACGTTGACGGCGTGCTGACGGATGGCCGCCTGTACTTCCTCGAAGACGGCAGCGAATTCAAGACCTTCAACACCCTCGACGGCCAAGGCATCAAGATGCTGATGGCAGCGGGCGTGCAAACCGCAATTATCAGCGGTCGAAAAACACCGGTTGTGGAACGCCGCGCACAAAACCTCGGTATTCCTCACCTGTATCAGGGCCGCGAGGATAAACTGGTGGTGCTGGACGAGCTTCTTGGCCAACTCAACCTAAGCTATGAACAGGTCGCCTATCTGGGCGACGACCTGCCAGACCTGCCGGTGATTCGCCGGGTGGGCCTGGGCATGGCCGTCGCGAATGCCGCAGCGTTTGTGCGCGAACACGCCCATGGCATCACCACCGCCCGTGGCGGCGAAGGTGCCGCCCGCGAGTTCTGCGAGTTGATCCTGCGTGCCCAGGGCAGTCTTGAAGCGGCCCACGCCGCCTACCTATAGAGCGTTATATGCTGAGCAAAAAGATTCGCAACTTCCTGTTATTCGGGGTCATCGCCGCGCTGCTCCTGGCGGTGGGCTACTGGAATATCAGCCCGGAGCGCTTTCTCGACAAGCCTGTTGCGCAGGTTGACGAAGGCCTTATCGACTATTACGCCACCAATGCCTACAGCATTCAGTACCTGCCCGACGGCAAGGTGCAGTATGAATTGACGTCGGACAAGGTCGAACACTTGAAGGTAGCCGACGTTAGCCTGCTGACCAATCCGGACCTGAACCTGTATCGCGGCACCGAATTTCCCTGGCACGTCACCAGCAAGCGTGGCGAAGTGAACGCGGACGGCACCGAAGTTGAACTGATCGACTCGGTTCGCGTCGCACGTACAGACGCGCAGAACCGCGACACCATCATTACCAGCAGTCGCATGACCGTATTCCCACAGAAGCAATATGCGCAGACCGAGCAAGACGTTAGAATCGACGGCGCTGGCGGTGTATCGACTGGCAAGGGAATGAAAGCGTATTTGAAAGAAAGCAGGATACACCTGCTATCGAACGTAAGAGGACAGTATGAGGCTCGTTAAAACCCTCCCTATTTTGCTCGGTCTGGGCGCAGCACTGGGAAGCGTGAGCGCCTGGGCTCTGCCGAACGATAGCCAGCAACCGATCCACATCTCGGCTGACGATGCGCAGCTCGATGACAAGAAAGGTGTCGCCACCTACACCGGCGGCGTAATCATCACCCAAGGGTCGATGAAGATAACCGGCAACACGGTGACCCTGACGCGCACCCCGGCAGGCGACATTGACGTGGTGACGTCGGTGGGCAACCTGGCTTATTTCGAGCAGAAACAGTCCGCCACCGACACCGGCCCGATGAAGGGCTACGGCAAGACTATCCAGTATCACGCCCAGCAGAATCGCATCGTACTGATTGACCAGGCCAAGGTGCTGAGCCCGGACGGCAACTCCACGGAAGGTGAAAAAATCACCTATGACACCGTGAAGCAGATCGCTAACGCCGGTCGCGCCAACGGCAACAAGGTCACCGCACCCCGCCCACGCATCGACATGGTTATCCAGCCGAAGAAGAAGGCCGAGTAATGGCAACCCTGAAAGCCCAGCATCTGGCCAAGGCCTATAAAAGCCGCCAGGTGGTACGCGACGTCAGCCTGTCGATCGACAGCGGCCAGATCGTCGGCCTGCTAGGCCCTAACGGTGCCGGCAAAACCACCTGCTTCTATATGATCGTCGGGCTGGTCCAGGCAGACCAGGGTCGTGTATTGATCGACGACCTGGACGTCAGCCACCAACCCATGCACGGCCGTGCACGGGCAGGTATCGGCTATCTTCCCCAGGAAGCGTCGATCTTCCGCAAACTGTCGGTAGCCGACAACATCATGGCGATCCTCGAGACCCGCAAGGAACTTGATCGCGATGGCCGCCGCCAGGAGCTGGAAAGCCTGTTGCAGGAATTCCACATCAACCACATTCGCGACAACCTCGGCATGAGCTTGTCCGGTGGTGAGCGTCGCCGCGTGGAAATCGCTCGCGCCCTGGCGACTGCGCCGAAATTCATCCTGCTGGATGAACCCTTCGCCGGTGTCGACCCGATTTCGGTGGGTGACATCAAGCAGATCATCCATCACCTCAAGGCCAAGGGCATTGGGGTGCTGATCACGGACCACAACGTACGCGAGACCCTGGATATCTGCGAAACCGCTTATATCGTCAACGATGGTCAGCTGATTGCCGAAGGCGATGCCGAGACGATCCTGGCTAACGAGCTGGTGAAGGAAGTGTACCTGGGTCACGAGTTCCGCCTGTAAACACAGGGGTATCGCGCTTTTCCCTTGAGCGCGCGGGAGTCAATAGAAACCTCGGTTTTTTTATTGTTACCGCGCTCTAGGCAAAGGCCCCGAGATCAGGCATATAATTTGCTTATGTTTGGCGCTCACGCGCCCTGTCGTGGATGGCGCATTGCGCCGGCGAATAAGGTGTTAAGCCCCTGCCATGAAACCATCGCTAGTCCTGAGAATGGGCCAGCAGCTGACGATGACACCGCAGCTGCAACAGGCCATCCGCCTGCTCCAATTGTCGACCCTGGACCTGCAACAGGAAATCCAGGAGGCCTTGGAGTCCAATCCGATGCTCGAACGCCAGGAAGAAGGCGACGACTTCGACAACGCAGATCCGCTGGCCGACAACATCGAGCAAAAACCCAATCCCGACGTGCAGGAACCCTCCTATCAGGAAACCGCCCCGACGGTGGACAACCTGGAGGAAGGCGACTGGAATGAACGCATTCCCAACGAGCTTCCCGTGGACACCGCATGGGAAGACGTCTACCAGACCAGCGCCAGCAGCCTGCCGAGCAACGATGACGACGAGTGGGACTTCACCACCCGTACGTCGGTGGGCGAGAGCCTGCAGAGCCACTTGTTGTGGCAACTGAACCTGGCGCCGATGTCCGATACCGATCGCCTGATCGCGGTCACCCTGATCGACTGCATCAACAACCAGGGCTACCTGGACGAAACCCTCGACGAGATCCTCGAGGCCTTCGACCCGGAACTGGACATCGAACTGGACGAAATCGAAGCCGTCCTGCACCGCATCCAGCAATTCGAACCCGCCGGCATTGGTGCCCGCACGCTCAGCGAGTGCCTGTTGCTGCAACTGCGCCAACTGCCGGCCAAGACGCCATGGCTCACCGAAGCGCAACGGCTGGTCAGTGACTACATCGACCTGTTGGGCAGTCGCGACTACAGCCAACTGATGCGCCGCATGAAGCTCAAGGAAGATGACTTGCGCCAGGTCATCGAGCTGGTGCAAAGCCTCAACCCGCGTCCGGGCTCGCAGATCGAATCCAGCGAAGCCGAATACGTGGTCCCCGACGTCATCGTGCGCAAGGACAACGAACGCTGGCTGGTGGAGCTGAACCAGGAGTCGGTACCGCGTCTGCGGGTCAACCCGCAGTACGCCGGTTTTGTGCGCCGCGCTGACACCAGCGCCGATAACACCTTCATGCGCAACCAGTTGCAGGAAGCGCGGTGGTTCATCAAGAGCCTGCAAAGCCGCAACGAAACCCTGATGAAAGTCGCGACCCAGATCGTCGAGCACCAGCGCGGTTTCCTGGAATACGGCGACGAGGCCATGAAGCCTCTGGTGCTGCACGACATCGCCGAAGCCGTCGGTATGCACGAATCGACGATTTCCCGGGTCACCACGCAGAAATTCATGCATACCCCACGGGGTATTTATGAGCTGAAATACTTTTTCTCCAGCCACGTCAGCACCTCCGAAGGCGGCGAATGCTCGTCCACGGCGATCCGCGCGATCATCAAAAAACTGGTTGCCGCGGAAAATCAGAAAAAGCCGTTGAGTGACAGCAAGATCGCTGGTTTACTGGAGGCACAAGGCATTCAGGTCGCCCGTCGAACCGTCGCCAAGTACCGCGAGTCCCTAGGGATCGCGCCTTCCAGCGAGCGTAAGCGTTTGATGTGACGGGCGGGCCACAGCGTTCCAGTGGTGGGTATTCCTGCCCACCGCTTTATGCACTGGCAACGAAGGAGAAGCTGTATGCAAGTCAACATCAGTGGACACCAGCTGGAAGTCACCAAGCCCCTGCGTGAATACACCGAGAGCAAACTGAACAAGCTTGCGGGGCATTTTGACAAGATCACCAACGTGCAGGTCATCATGGAGGTCGATAAGCTCAAGCAGAAAATCGAGGCCACCCTGCACGTACCGAATGCCAAGCTCGTCGCCAATGCGGAACATGAAGATATGTACGCGGCAATCGACTCGCTCTACGACAAGCTCGACCGCCAACTCATAAAGCATAAGGAAAAGAATCTGCACCTGATGCAAGGTACAGGTCGTTAACTCTCCCCCCATGATCCGACTTGAAACCATCCTGACCCCCGGCCGCTCCCTCGTGAACGTGCCGGGCGGCAGTAAAAAGCGCGCCCTCGAACAAATTGCCAACCTGATCAGCAGCCAAGTGCCTGAGCTGGAGATGCAAGATGTTTTCGAAGCCCTGATCGCCCGTGAAAAACTCGGCTCGACCGGTTTTGGCAACGGCATCGCCATTCCTCACTGCCGTCTCGAAGGCTGCGATACCCCGGTCAGCGCTCTGCTGCACTTGGAAAAACCCATCGACTTCGACGCCATCGACGGTGCCCCGGTTGACCTGCTGTTCGTTCTGCTGGTCCCGCAAGCCGCCACCGATGCGCACCTGGAACTGCTCCGGCAGATCGCCAGCATGCTGGACCGCAAGGATGTACGCGACAAACTGCGCAGCGCCTCCAGCAATGAAGCGTTGTACCAAGTTGTCCTGGATGAACAAAACGGGCAGTAATCATGCGTTTGATCATCGTCAGCGGTCGCTCCGGCTCGGGTAAGAGCACCGCCCTCAATGTGCTTGAGGACAACGGCTTCTATTGCATCGACAACCTGCCAGCCGGCCTGCTGCCAGAGCTGGCGGAACGTGCATTGATCCATACCGAATTGGCACAGCCACTTGTGGCTGTCTCGATTGATGCGCGCAACCTGCCCAGCCACCTCTCGCGGTTCCCGGAACTGCTGGAAGAAGTGCGTGCCAAGCACATTCATTGCGATGTGCTGTACCTGGATGCCGACGAAGAAACCCTGCTCAAGCGGTTCTCCGAAACCCGTCGACGCCACCCCCTCAGCAGTGCCAACCGCTCTCTGGCCGAAGCCATCGAGGACGAGACCAAACTGCTGGGGCCGATCATTGACCTGGCCGACCTGAAGATCAACACCACCAACCTGAACCTGTATCAGCTTCGCGATGCGATCAAGCTGCGCCTGCTGAACCAGCCTGAGCCGGGGACGGCGTTTCTGGTCGAGTCGTTTGGCTTCAAGCGCGGCATGCCGGTAGACGCCGACCTAGTGTTCGATGTTCGCTGCCTGCCCAATCCTTACTGGAAGCCGGAATTACGTGATCAGTCGGGGCTGGACCAGCCTGTGGTCGACTACCTGGCCGCACAACCGGACGTAGAAGAGATGTTCCAGGATATCTCCAGCTACCTGCTCAAATGGTTGCCGCGCTTTGCCGCCAGCAATCGGGCCTATGTCACCATTGCCATTGGCTGCACCGGCGGCCACCACCGCTCGGTCTATTTGACTGAACGGCTGGGCCAGGTGCTGCAACAAACCCTCAAGAACGTCCAGGTTCGCCACCGCGACCTGAGTTGAAAGGAACACCTGCGCGATGCCTGCTCTGGAAATTGAAATCATCAACAAGCTGGGCCTGCACGCCCGGGCGTCGGCTAAATTCGTCGGCGTGGCCGGGCAGTTCCCCTGCCAGATCCGTGCTGGGCGTACGCCAGAGTCCATGGTCGATGGCAAGAGCATCATGGCGATGATGATGTTGGCGGCCGGGAAAGGCACCAAGATCCACCTGAGCACCGAAGGTGAGCAAGAAGACGAAGCAATGGCCGCGCTGGTCGAGTTGATCAACAACTATTTCGACGAAGGCGAGTAACCCCTACTGTAGGAGCGAGCTTGCTCGCGAAAAACGTCAACGATAACGCGGGCATCGTTGTTTAACGCGGTGCTCTTGCGTTCTTCGCGAGCAAGCTCGCTCCTACATAGATAAAGCCATCCTCAGCCCAACGCCGTATCCATCACCATCATCAGGCAAAACCCGAGGCACAGCCCAAGGCTGGCGAGCTTTTCATGGCCATTGCGGCGCGATTCGGGGATGACTTCATGAGTCACCACCAGCAACATCGCCCCAGCGGCCAGCGCCAGACCCAACGGCAACAACACTTCTGCAAGGCTCACCAGCCATGCGCAAAGCACCGCAAATACCGGTTCAACCAAGCCTGATGCAGCGCCAATCAGGAAGGCTTTGACCCGCGACATTCCCGCCCCAGCCAATACCAACGCAATCACCAACCCTTCAGGTACATCCTGCAGGGCAATGCCCATGGCGAGACTATCGGCATCCGCCATGCCTCCGCCCGCAGAAACACCCACAGCCATGCCTTCAGGAATGTTGTGCGCAATGATGGCAAACACGAATAACCAAATACGCGGCGGGATAACCGGCTTATCCGCTGTACCCACCAGCATTTCCGGGCTGGCGCCAGAGACCTTGCGGTCCACCAGGTACAGGCCGAACGCTCCGAGCATGATGCCGAAGCTGATCAGGCCACCGGCGCCCCAGGGTGACAGCCCCAGGCTTTCAGCAGCCGCGATACCCGGCACGACCAGGGAAAACGCGGTCGCCGCCAGCATCACACCAGCCCCAAAGCCCAGCAGGGTATCGCTCAGCGCCATCGGCATGCGCCGAATCACCAACACCGGCACCGCCCCCAGCGCGGTGCCGAGCGCGCAGATCGCCCCGCCCTGCAAAGCACGCAGAATGCGCGGTTCCAGGTTCAACCAGGCCAGCCCATGGGCCACCAATAACGCAGTACCTGCCAATAGCAGCAGCGTGCCAAACGCATAACGAAACATTCGTACGCTACCGATCGCCAGTGTTTGAGTGCCCATAGTCGGCCTTAGATCTTGTTATGGAGTGAGTGTCAGGCCAAGGCCGCCTGATAGCGCGCGGCAACTTCCGGCCAGTTGATGACGCTGTAAAAGGCATTGATGTACTCGGGTCGTCGGTTTTGATATTGCAGGTAGTAAGCGTGTTCCCAGACGTCCAGACCGAGGATGGGTGTATTGCCGCTCATCAGCGGGCTGTCCTGGTTGCCGCTGCTTTCCACCACCAGCGTTTTCTGTGGGGTAACGCTCAACCAGGCCCAGCCGCTGCCGAAACGCGTCAATGCCGCCTTGGTAAACGCCTCCTTGAAGCTGTCGAAACCACCCAATTGCTCGTCGATAGCCTTACCCAGCGCGCCATCGGGTTTGCCGCCCCCTGTCGGTGACATGACTGCCCAGAACAACGAGTGGTTCGCATGCCCGCCTCCTTGGTTGACCACGGCAGCGCGTAATTTCTCCGGCAATGTTTGGACGCTGGACACCAGCTTCTCCACCGGCCAGCCGGCGAACTCAGTGCCCTCGACCGCAGCATTGAGGTTATTGATGTAGGTCTGGTGGTGCTTGGTGTAGTGAATTTCCATGGTTTGCGCGTCGATATGCGGCTCGAGGGCGTCGTAGGCGTAAGGCAAGGCCGGCAAGGTATAGGTCATATCAATGTGCTCCATAGTGGGACGTGGACGTTGGCGTCGCAGCACTGCCCAGTAGCCGATGAGTGCGTGGGTATTCGCCGTGATCGCTGATGAAATTCAGCAGCTCGACGTAGGTCTTGCTGCTCTGGCGCAGCGCGGCCTCGCGCAATGACGGGCTGAGGCGCGGGTCCTGCATGGTCTGCAAAAGGCGCTGATGAATAGCGCACAGGTATTCCGCGCTTTCCTCAGGCTGGTTCAGACGCAAGTGCAGGTCTGCCAGGTTGTGATGGGAAATGACGCAAGCGGCCACCGCTTCGTCAGCATCCGCCCAGCGTTCGAACAACACTTGGGCCAGGGCCAGGGCTTGCAGATAGGCCTCGCGAGCGTCAACCAGCTCACCCGCCATAAAGCAGCGATTGGCCCGTTCGATCGTGCGTTTCCAGTGCTCCATGGTGAGCCTCCAAAGCAGGGTCGTTGATTACACG
Source organism: Pseudomonas sp. AL10 (assembly GCF_029960685.1). Lineage (NCBI taxonomy): Bacteria > Pseudomonadati > Pseudomonadota > Gammaproteobacteria > Pseudomonadales > Pseudomonadaceae > Pseudomonas > Pseudomonas sp. AL10. The sequence continues at coordinate 224,728 of NZ_JASBQZ010000004.1, read as the reverse complement.
CCGCCAGCCGTGAGCTTTTCCGGGTCCAGCAGGACTTCCAGTTGGCTGCGCGGCAGGTCGGTGTGTTCGAGGGCGACCTCGATCACCGGGCGGCCTTGCTGATACGCCTTCTTGGCGATTTCAGCGGCTTTCTGGTAGCCGATGATCGGGTTAAGTGCGGTGACCAGGATGGGATTGCGTGACAGCGCTTCCTTGAGCTTGGGTTCGTTGACCTTGAAGCTGGCAATGGCCTTGTCCGCCAGCAACCGGCTGGCATTGGCCAGCAACTCCAGGCTGCTGAGCAGGTTCTGGGCAATGATCGGCAGCATCACATTCAGCTCGAAGTTGCCCGATTGGCCGGCCACGGTGATCACTGTGTCATTGCCGATGACCTGGGCAGCCACCATGGCGGTCGCTTCCGGGATGACCGGGTTGACCTTGCCCGGCATGATCGACGAGCCCGGCTGCAGCGCCTCCAGTTCGATTTCACCGAGGCCAGCCAATGGGCCGGAGTTCATCCAGCGCAGGTCATTGGCGATCTTCATCAGTGACACCGCCGTGGCTTTCAACTGGCCAGAGACTGCAACGGCGGTGTCCTGGGAGCCAATCAGCGCGAACAGGTTCTTGCCAGGGGTGAACTTCACCCCGGTCAAAAGGCTCAGTTGCTGGCTGAAGCGCCCGGCAAACTCGGGGTGCGCGTTGATCCCGGTACCGACCGCCGTGCCGCCCTGTGCCAGTGCTTGCAGCGCCGGCAGCAGGTCCTGCAAGTGGCCGATATTGGCCTTGAGCTGCTGCGCCCAGCCGTTGAGCACCTGGCTCATGCGCACCGGCATGGCGTCCATCAAATGCGTGCGGCCGGTCTTGATGAACGGGTGAACTGCCTCGGCTTTTTGCTCGATGACCTGCACCAGATGCAGCAGGGCCGGCAGCGTTTGCTCATGCAGCACCAACGCGGCACTGACGTGGATGGTGGTGGGGATGATGTCGTTGCTGCTCTGGCCGCAATTCACATGATCGTTGGGGTTAACCGCCTCGCCCAGCAAACGGCTGGCAAGCGTCGCGATCACTTCGTTGGCGTTCATGTTGGAGCTGGTGCCGGAGCCGGTCTGGAAGATATCCACCGGGAAGTGTTGCATGTAGTCGCCTTCCAGCAGGCCTTGGGCGGCATCGACAATGGCCTTGCCCTGCCCTTCGCTGATTTGCTTGAGGTCGACGTTGACCCTCGCGGCGGCGGTCTTGGCCAGGATCAGGGCGCGGATGAATTGCGCCGGCATGGGTTGATGACTGATCGGAAAGTTGTTCACCGCACGCTGTGTTTGTGCGCCATACAAAGCTTCTTGCGGCACATGCAGTTCGCCCATGCTGTCGCGTTCGATACGGGTGTTACTCATCATTAGATCCTTGCACCAAGTCAGAAACGGAAATCGAAGGCAGTAATTCGCAGCTCGCCAATTGCCAGGCAAAGGTCTGCCAGCGCTTGAGGCGGCAGGCACAGTGGGAGAGTTTTTCCAGGTCGCGCAGTGGTCGCCAGGCCTGGTCCAGGCACAGGGAGCGCCAATGCCAGGGCAAGGCGACATCAGCGGCGGTGTCGATCAACAAGCGGAATGAGGTTTCGGCGATCGTCCACGGATGGGTTGCGGTGCAACACGCCAGGTACCGACCTTCGTTCAGGTAATGCTCGATCAGGCGGGGTTCATTGGGATCCAGGCCACAGCGAATCTGGCGGCTCATCCAACGCCAGCTTTCCAGATAGGGATCCTCATGCAGGACAGAACTCATGAGCCACACTCACTCGGTAATGATATTTATTATTAAATGATATTGAGAATCAAAACAAGAGTGGCCTATTGATCCTGCGAAAAGAGCTGCAATAAAAAAGGCGCGCCATCTTGCGATGGCGCGCCTTTTGAGGACGTGCTGGAGGATTAGCTGCCAGCGACCGTCATGCGTTCGATCAGCACCGAACCCGTACGGATATTGCTGCGCAGTTCCAGGTCGTTACCCACGGCAACGATCTGCTTGAACATATCGCGCATATTGCCGGCGATGGTCACTTCCTGGACGGCGAACTGAATTTCGCCGTTCTCCACCCAGAAGCCCGCCGCACCGCGCGAGTAGTCACCGGTGACCATGTTCAGGCCATGGCCCATCAATTCAGTCACCAGCAACCCACGCCCCATACGCCGCAACAACGCGGCCTGGTCTTCATCGCCATGGGTCACGAACAGGTTATGAACGCCCCCCGCGTTGGCGGTACTGGGCAGGCCCAACTTGCGACCGGCATAAGTGCCCAGCACATAAGACACCAGCTCACCTTTCTCGACAAACGGCTTGGCATAGGTCGCCAAGCCATCGCCGTCGAACGACGAACTGCCCATGGCGCGCATCAAATGCGGGCGCTCGTCGATGGTCAGCCACTCAGGAAACAGCTTCTGGCCGATGGCGCCTTCCAGGAACGAAGACTTGCGATACAGGTTGCCTCCTGAAATCGCCCCCAGGAAGCTGCCGAATAAACCACCGGCCAACTCTGCGGAAAACAGCACAGGCACTTCGCAGGTCGGCACCGGGCGCGCGCCCAGGCGGCTCGCAGCCCGTTGCGCCGCACGCTGGCCAATGCTTGCAGGGTCTGCCAGTAAATCGCCTTGGCGGTTTACGTCGTACCAGTAATCACGCTGCATCTGCCCGTTGGCTTCGGCAATCATCACGCAACTGAGGCTGTGACGCGTGGAGGCATAACCACCGATAAAGCCATGGCTGTTGCCGTAGACGCGACAACCCTGATGGGTGCTCAAGGTGGTGCCGTCCGCATTCTTGATGCGGGCATCGGCATCGAAGGCTGCCGCTTCGCAGGTCAGCGCCAGCTCGATGGCTTGCTCAGGGGTGATATCCCAGGCATGGAACAGGTCAAAATCCTGCACCTCCTTGGCCATCAGCGCCTTGTCGGCCAGGCCCGAGCTTTCATCCTCGGAGGTGTGCTTGGCAATCGCCAGTGCTGCGGCGACGGTCTCGCGAATTGCCTCAGGGCCACTGGCGGAAGTGCTGGCCGAGCCTTTGCGCTGGCCCGCATACAAGGTAATGCCAAACCCTTGGTCACGATTGAATTCAACCGTTTCCACTTCCCGCTGGCGCACCGAAGTCGACAACCCTTGCTCCAGCGACACCGCCACTTCACAGGCGCTGGCCCCCTGGCGCTTGGCCTCGGCAAGGATCTGCTCGACTTGTTCCTGCAGTGCCGGTAACGCTTGTGGACCGACGCTTTGGGCTGCACTCATGGTTTTCTCCACTCAAATTCTGCTTTCGGTAATGGCCATCGAGCGACCGGGCCGGACAAGCGGCCCCCGACTGGTTATCATGGCGGCGTTTCTTTGCGGACTGCCACCATGGTTGATTCTTACGACGACTCCCTCGATGGGGAGAAAAGCAAAACCCAGGTCAAACGCGAGCTGCATGCTCTGGTTGACCTTGGCGAGCGCCTTACAACGCTCAAAAAGGATTTGGTTGCCAAACTGCCACTGACCGACGAAATGCGTCGGGCCCTGGCCGATGCGCCCAAGCACACCGCGAATATCGCGCGTAAACGGCACATCTCGTTTATCGGCAAACTGATGCGCGATCAAGACATTGACGCCATTCTGACTTTGCTCGATCAAACCGATGCCTCCACTCGCCAGTACAACGAACGCTTCCACAACCTGGAACGTTGGCGTGACCGCCTGATCTCGGGCGATGACGCGGTGCTGGAGAAATTCGTACTGGACTACCCGGACGCGGACCGCCAGCAATTGCGCTCCCTGATCCGTCAGGCTCAGCACGAGCTGGCGCATAACAAGGCGCCAGCCACCAGCCGTAAAATCTTCAAGTACATCCGTGAGCTGGACGAGACTCAACGCGGCCTGCGCTGATCCTCTTCCCCGGGTGGCGGTCTTCGCCACCCGAAGCTCCGGTTCCTACGATCCCGTGCCACCCACGGTAATCGCATCAATTTTCAAGGTTGGCTGGCCGACACCTACCGGCACCGACTGCCCATCCTTGCCGCACGTGCCCACGCCGCTGTCCAGCGACAGGTCGTTACCGACCATCGACACTTTGCTCATGGCTTCCGGCCCGTTACCAATCAACGTCGCCCCTTTGACCGGCGCGGTAATCTTGCCGTCTTCGATCAGGTACGCCTCGCTGGTGGAGAACACGAACTTGCCGCTGGTGATATCAACCTGGCCGCCGCCGAGGTTGGCGCAGTAGATACCGCGTTTGACCGAGGCAATGATTTCTGCCGGATCGCTTTGGCCACCGAGCATGTAGGTGTTGGTCATACGCGGCATTGGCAGGTGCGCATAGGATTCACGGCGACCATTACCGGTGCGCGCCACGCCCATCAGGCGGGCGTTGAGCTTGTCTTGCATGTAGCCCTTGAGCACGCCGTTCTCGATCAGGGTGGTGCATTCGGTCGGCGTACCTTCGTCATCGACACTCAGCGAACCACGGCGGCCGGCCAGGGTGCCGTCATCGACAATGGTGCACAGCTTGGACGCAACCATTTCGCCCATGCGCCCGCTATAGGCGGAACTGCCCTTGCGGTTGAAATCGCCTTCCAGGCCATGGCCCACGGCTTCGTGGAGCAACACGCCAGACCAACCCGAGCCCAGCACCACCGGCAAGGTGCCGGCCGGTGCCGGTATCGCCTCCAGGTTGACCAATGCCTGGCGCAGCGCCTCACGGGCATAGCCCATGGCACGGTCGTCAGCGAGGAAATAACGGTAGTCGGTGCGCCCGCCGCCGCCATGGCCACCGCGCTCGCGGCGCCCGTTCTGTTCGACGATCACGCTCACATTGAAACGCACCAGCGGCCGCACATCCGCCGCCAGCCCACCGTCGGTGGACGCCACGAGGATGCGCTCCCACACGCCGGCCATGCTTACGGTCACTTGCTGGATACGCGGGTCCAGAGCGCGGGTAGCTGCGTCGATACGCTTGAGCAGCTCGACTTTTTCCGCACGGCTGATCACTTCCAAGGGGTTATCCGGCGCATACAACTGGGCCACGTCCTGGGTACTGAATGCCTGCACCGTGCCATTCTGGCCGGCACGGGAAATCGAACGGGCGGCACGCGCCGCCAGGCCCAAGGCCTCCAGGGTGATCGCATTGCTGTAGGCAAAGCCGGTCTTCTCACCCGATTGCGCGCGAACGCCTACGCCCTGGTCAAGGTTGAAACTGCCTTCCTTGACGATCCCATCTTCCAGCGCCCATGACTCGGAAATCTGCCCCTGGAAATACAGGTCAGCCGCATCGATACCCGGCCCGGCCAGATCGCCGAGCACGGTTTGCAGGCTTTCGATGGTCACGCCACCGGGTGCCAGGAGGTGATCACTGACTGAGGACAACAACTCGCTCATAGGTTTGGCCTTAAATTCATCGTTCTGAAGCAGGCCGCTGCGCGCCCTGCGAGAAAAAGCGCCGGTGATTGGCCACCGGCATGCGCGCCCGTATCGACGCCTGTTCACTGCTATCGCGTTCGGCCAGTAACACCGCTTCGCCTTGATCCTGTTGCGCCAGCACTCGGCCCCAAGGGTCGACAATCGCTGCGTGGCCAAAAGTTTCCCGTGGCCCTGGATGCACACCACCCTGGGCGGCCGCCAGCAAGTAGCACTGGGTTTCAATGGCCCGCGCACGAATAAGCACATCCCAGTGCGCAGCCCCGGTCACCGCCGTGAAAGCCGAAGGCGCGGTAATCAGTTCAGCCCCCGCCGCGCGCAACTCGCTGTACAGCTCCGGGAAACGCAGGTCGTAACACACCGTCAACCCCACACGGCCCACCGGCGTATCCGCCACCACCACCTGGTTACCGAAAGCATAGTCGTCAGATTCGCGATAACGACCGCGAGCATCCGCTACGTCCACATCAAACAGATGGAGTTTGTCGTAGCGAGCGACGATTTCACCCTGATCGTTGATCAGCAGCGAGCAAGCATTGGGTTTGGCGTGGGGCTGGTCCTGGGGCGGCAACGGCAATGTGCCGGCCACTATCCATAAGGTGAGGTCGCGGGCGGCCTGTTTCAACCAGGGCAGCACAGGCCCTTGGCCCAACGCCTCGGCGCGGCCAATGTCGGCCACATCGCGGCGCCCCATGGCGGCGAAATTCTCTGGCAGCACCGCGAGTTTCGCGCCGCCGGCCGCCGCCTGTTCCAGCAGGCGACGCGCCTGGGCGAGGTTGGCCAGCACGTCACTCTGGCTGACCATTTGAATTACCGCAAAGGACATGGGCCGACACTCCATACAGGGCATGGGGCCATGCTACTCCACAGGCTCTCAGTTTGGCTTTTCAAATGGCTTGTCGAAGGTGATTTTCGGATCCTTCCAAGGGCCCTGCACCTTGTATTGCACACTGGCAAAGCGCGAAACCCGGTCACCGATCAGCTTGTCGATCAAAAACAGCGCACCGCCAATGGCCGGCGCGCCGACAATCAGCGCTGCAATCGGCAGGTTGTTGGTCACAGGCAAGGTGACCAGCAACTTGGCGTCGACGCGATCGGCAACCAGATCCAGGGTGCCGTTAAGCTCAAGATTGGTGGAAGGCCCGGTCATGGTGATGGGCTCGCGGGTCACGAACACACCATTACTGGCGGCCAACAAGCCTTTGACCCGGTCATAACTCAAACCCTTGCCGAACAAGTCGGAAAAGTCCAAACGCAAACGCCGGCCAATGGAGTTGAAGTTAAGCAGGCCAAACACTCGCAATGCCTGGGCCCCGCCCTCCACTTCGACGAACTGACCTTTACGGAACGCAGCATCCAGGCTGCCGGAAAAGCGCTTGGGCCCGACCCAGGCCGGCGAACCCGGCCAGCGGCCATCCACGTCCAGATGAAAGTCTTCGCTGGTCACCGTAGGCGCAAAGCCCCAGCCCTTGAGCACGTCGGCAATGTTGCGGCCATCAAGGCGGCCCTTGTACCAACTGCTGCTGGCGCCTGGCGCACCTTCCCAACCCCCGGCGCCCTTGAGCAGCATGCCCTTGAGGCCCAGGTCGAGGTTATTGAAGGCCAGGCCCTTGGCGGTGGGGCGGATCCTCAGCGACCAGGCGCCGATCAGGTCCGAGCCCTGGAACAACTGGTCGACGGCAATATCCAGCGCCGGAATGCTTTTTGGGTCGATATCGGCCAGCGGGTCCGGCGCGTTTTCGTCCGCCTGCGCGGTCGGGTCTGGCGCAGGCAATTTCACATACTTGAGGTTGACCGCAATCGGCGCGCCTTTGGCGTCCGGCAGGTTCACCGCGCCCTTGGCTTGCTGGCTATCGAGTTGCAGGCCCCAGGCCGCTGGTTTGCGATCGAGCTGCAAGCTGACCTGGTCAAACTGGGTACCAAACCCGGTCAGCTTGCCCACTTTGAAGTCCGCACCGCTGAGCAGTTGCTTGGCATTGCCACCTGGATCATTGCCCGCGTAGCGATCCACAAGTTTCTTCCAGGGATCGATATCCAGTTCCGACAGCACGCCACGAATGCGCAGGCCCTTGGCCCCCGGCAGCACGGCATCACCATCGCCTAGGAACAGTTCGCCGCGGCCATCATTGAACTTGTCCGGCGGCGCAGCAAAGGTGAAGTTAGCCAGCTCGCCGTAATCAAACCAGTAACGGCGCTCAGCGCCCTGCAAAGTCATGCGAAAGGTGCTGTCACGTCCCTGGCTGGCCGGCATGCCGAACGGTGCCGGCAGGTCCACCGCGACACCCTTGAGGTTGGAATTGACCATTAACTGGCTGTCTGCGCCGTCGAGGATCACTTGCAACTGGTAGGGAATATCGCCGGAGAACGGCAACGGCTGGCTGATTTTCAACCAGTCCGTGAGGCGCTTGACGGTGACCTGACCATTGGCGGTCACGCGAGTGCTGATATTGCCCGGCTTGCCTTCGGCAAAAATCTGCGCCGTGATGGGGCGGTCGAACGCCTGGGCCGAAATCTTCTGCCCGCTCAGGCCCTTGGCGCTGTCGAAGCGAAAATCACCCTTGAGCTGGGTCAGTTCCAGGGGCGGTTCCGCCAATTGCAGGCGCGCCTTGTCGGTCTTGAAGTCCACCACGATCTTGGGCTCAGTGCCTTTGGCCAGCGGTACGTCCAAGTCCAGGCTACCTTGCAGGTCGCCCTCGCCTTTCCAACCGGCGAACGTAGGCGCCGTGCCGATAGGGGCTTCTTGAAGGATCTTCAGGCCGTCGCCCAAACCGCCGGAGAACCCGCCCGTGAGCAGCAGATGACTGTCCCCGCCCGCTGGGGCGTGGGGGATATTGACGTAGACATCCTTGACCTGGGTGTCGAGCAACTGGCCCTTGCTCGCCAGGATGCGTACGCCGCTTTCCTCGACGAACACTTCACCATTGACCTTGTTCACATGAGGCCAGCCGGGCTGGAAGGCCAGTTCGGCATCATGCACCTTGAAGAACAGGCTGATATTGCGCGACGCCGGCAGCGCATTGTGGCTGAGCGAACCCTGGTACTGGAAGAAGCCTTCGTCCACCGCGCCCTTGAGGATCGCCGTGCGCAGCCATTCATCCAGCGCCGGGCTCAACACGGCCGGTAGGTACTTGGGAGTGAAACGGCCATCGCCATCGACCATGCCGACCCGCAGGTCCATGTAGTCTTCCTGGCTGTGGTCGAAATGCAGGCGAATCAGGAAGTCCGCCGCCACCTTGCCTTCCTCGCCCAGTACCTTGATATACGGGGCAATCAGGGTGAAGCCTTGCTTGTCCAGCTTCCAGGTCAGGCGCGCATTGGCCTGGATGTACTGCCAAGGTTTGGCGAAGATCGGATACAGATGCAAGGAAAAGTCCTTGCTGTCCATGCGCAACTCGCCCTGGCCCAGGTCGCCACTGATGCTGCCGGACACATTGCGTGCGGCCGGCGCGCCAAAGTAGGCATCGAAGCCGACACGCTCCAGGTTGGCGGCAAAACTGAGTTTGCGGTCAGTGGTGTCTTGTGGTCGGAAGTCCACCAGCACATTGCGTAACAGGCCGGTGGCTTTGAGGTGTTCGACGGCCTTGGCAAAGCCGTCCGGCAGCGGTGCCAAGGCGTTGAGCAGCGGTGTGATGGGAGTGAGGTCGAGACGATCGGCCTGCAACTTCCACACTTCCTGCTCCTTGTCGGTGGCCAGGCTTTGCTGCAATTGCAGACGCGACTCCCAACGGGTTTCGCCAATGTTCATCGCCAGGGAATCGAACAGCACCTTGAGGCCAGTGTCACTGCGCTGCAGGTAGGCGCTCAGGGCCAGGTTTTCAAGGTGTACCGGCTTACGGTCGGCGTAGCTGCCCTTCACTTGGGGCGAATTGAGGCGTACCGCCGCGCTTTGCACCGTACCCTTGGCCCAACTGAGCCACAACTCGCCGCCGGCCTTCAATTGCGTCAGCTTCCATTGCTGGGTCAGCCTCGCGGGAATCCACTTGGCCCAGTCGCTTTGCGGCAGGCTCAGGTAGGCATCGACCTCAGCGTCTTGCCACTGGCTGGCGCGAATGCGGCTACGCAGGCTGACGGCCAACGGTTGGCCATCGGGCAAGGTCAGGCGAGCGTCCAGACGCTGCTGGCTCATGCCGGTATGCAGGCTCAGGCCCACATAGGTCACGGTCACCGGCGCCTGGTCGAACGGTTGCAGGGTCACCTGGCTGTCCAGCACCGACACGCGCTTGACCATTTGCATGCGCGTCAGCAGTTGCTGCGGGTCCAACGGCTGGTCGTCCTGCACCGGCAAGCCTTGCAGGGTCCAGCGGCCGTCCTGGTCTTCCTTGACACTCAGTTGCAGGCCACTGACTTGCAGATGAGCGATGCGCACTTCGCGGGCCAACAGGCTGGCCCATATATCCGGCACCACTTCCACCTGATCCAGGCGCAAGGCACTGCTACCCTCGCCGACCATGACGTCGTGAGCCAGCAATACCGGGGCAAACCCGCTCCAGCGGCCTTCAAGGCTACCGATATGCAGCGGCGTCTCCAGCGCCGCCTGAGCCTTGGCTTCGACTTCGGCGCGGTATTCGGCCACCAGCGGGGTGAGTTCGCGCCCCAGGCTCACGTACACCGCTGCCAATACCAGCAACAAGGCGCACAGGCCCAGGCCCCAACGGGTCAAAGCGGCAAAAAAGCGTATCAGACGCTCCATGTCAGGCGACCCTCAAAAAACAGTTAGCGGACGGCAGATCAAGGTCTGCCGGTCTCGAAGAAAGTGCACAGCTGGGGATCAGAGCAACACCACGTCGTATTGTTCCTGTGAATACATGGTTTCGACCTGGAAGCGAATGGTGCGACCGATAAAACTTTCCAGTTCGGCGACGTTACCGGACTCTTCGTCCAGCAGGCGATCCACCACCTTCTGATTGGCAAGTACTCTATAACCTTCGGCCTGGTAGGCGCGTGCCTCGCGCAGGATCTCGCGGAAAATCTCGTAGCAAACCGTTTCCGGGGTCTTCAATTTGCCGCGGCCCTGGCAGCTGCTGCACGGTTCGCACAGTACCTGCTCAAGGCTTTCGCGCGTGCGCTTGCGGGTCATCTGCACCAGGCCCAGCTCGGTGATGCCGATGATGTTGGTCTTGGCGTGATCGCGTTCCAGTTGCTTCTCAAGCGTACGCAGCACCTGGCGCTGGTGCTCTTCATCTTCCATATCGATGAAGTCGATGATGATGATGCCGCCCAAGTTGCGCAGGCGCAGTTGGCGGGCAATAGCCGTGGCCGCTTCGAGATTGGTCTTGAAGATGGTTTCTTCAAGGTTGCGATGGCCCACGAATGCACCGGTATTGACGTCGATGGTGGTCATGGCTTCTGCCGGGTCTACCACCAGGTAGCCGCCGGACTTGAGTGGCACCTTGCGTTCCAGGGCTTTCTGGATTTCATCTTCAACGCCATACAGGTCGAATATCGGCCGCTCGCCGGGGTAGTGTTCCAGGCGATCGGCGATTTCTGGCATCAACTCGGCGACAAATTGCGTGGTGCGCTGAAAGGTTTCCCGCGAGTCGATGCGAATTTTCTCGATCTTCGGGCTGACCAGGTCGCGCAGCGTGCGCAGCGCCAGGCCGAGGTCTTCATAGATGACGCTGGGCGCGCCGATGGTCTTGATCTGTGCGTCGATCTGGTCCCACAGGCGCCGCAGGTAGCGAATATCCATGAGGATTTCATCCGCGCCAGCGCCTTCTGCGGCGGTGCGCAGGATAAACCCACCCGCTTCCTTGATGCCCTCGGCGGCGACGCAGTCGCTGACCACCTTCTTCAGGCGCTCGCGCTCGGCTTCATCTTCGATCTTCAGGGAAATGCCCACATGGGCGGTGCGCGGCATGTACACCAGGTAGCGCGAGGGAATCGACAGCTGGGTGGTCAAGCGGGCGCCCTTGGAACCGATAGGGTCCTTGGTGACTTGCACCACCAGGCTCTGGCCTTCGTGCACCAGGGCGCTGATGCTTTCCACCGCAGGGCCTTCGCGCAGGGAAATTTCCGAGGCATGGATAAACGCTGCACGGTCCAGGCCGATGTCGACGAAGGCCGCTTGCATGCCCGGCAATACGCGCACCACCTTGCCTTTGTAGATATTGCCGACGATCCCGCGCTTCTGGGTGCGCTCGACATGCACTTCTTGCAGAACACCGTTCTCTACCACCGCCACGCGCGATTCCATCGGCGTGATATTGATCAGAATCTCTTCACTCATGGCTGGGTCTCGTTCAGGCGTTTTCACAATAGTGACCGGTCGCTTAAGGCTTGGCGCTGGAATACGGCGTTCAGCACACGGTAAGGTTTTGCCAACAGGGTATGCCGAATTGGGCGAGCAGTTGCGCGGTTTCGCAGACTGGCAGGCCCACCACGGCGGAATAACTGCCATTAAGCCCGGCCACAAACACCGAACCCAGCCCTTGGATAGCATAGCCGCCAGCCTTGTCCTGCGGTTCGCCACTGTGCCAGTAGGTGGTAGCCTCCTGCACAGAAACCTCGCGGAAACGTACACGGCTGCTGACACATCGGGTTTCACATTGCTGGCCGTCGGTCAGGGCAATGGCGGTAAGCACTTCATGCTCGCGGCCGGAAAGGGCCATCAGCATGGCCAGTGCATCAGCCTGGTCCACCGGTTTGCCCAGGATCCGCCCGTCGACAATCACCGCCGTGTCGGCCCCTAGCACGCAGGTGTTTGAGGTGTGGCCAAGCGCAACAAAACCCGCCGTCGCCTTGCCCCGCGCAAGGCGCTCGACATAGGCAACGGCAGGTTCGTTGTTAAGGGGCGTTTCATCAATAGCGGCGCTGACCAGGGTAAAGGGCACACCGATCTGGACCAGCAGTTCACGTCGCCGCGGGGAGCCCGAGGCCAGATAAAGCGAATTCATTGCAGCCTCTCCCTGTGGGGTTCGATAACCAGGCAGAGCCTCGCAATCCATTCAATTGATTTTATAGCGACGACGCAGCCCACGCAGGCCAAAACTGATCCAGGGCCACAACAAGGCGCTGACCAGCGCCGGCAAGACCAGCGCCAGGGTCGGCTGGCGGTTGCCAGTCAACGCGCTGAGCCACAGTTGCACCAACTGCGCCAGGCCGAAGATCACCAGGATCACCAAACACTGCTGCCACATCGGGAACATGCGCAGGCGCTGTTGCAACGACAGCACCAGAAAGGTAATCAGGGTGAGGATCAACGCGTTCTGGCCCAGCAAGGTGCCATACAGCACATCTTCGGCCAACCCCAGGCACATCGCCGTGACCATGCCCACCTTGTGCGGCAGGTTCAATGACCAGAACGCCAGCAACAAGGCCAGCCAGAGCGGGCGCAGGATTTCCATAAACTGCGGCAGCGGCGAAACGCTGAGCAGCAAGCCGATGGCGAAGGTCAGCCAGACGATCCAGCCATTGCGTGAATGAGTACCGGCCATTATTGCTCCCTCTGCCGTGTGGTGGTCGGAGCGGTGCTCGGCGCAGTAGCCGGGGGTTTGGCTACAGGCGGCTTAGCCGGGCGCGCGTTGTGCGCTGCCGGTTGAGCGGGCGTTGCCGCCGGTGCCGGTGCAGTTGTTGCCGCAGGGGCAGGCGGACCGACGAAAGCCGGTTTCGGCACCGTGGCCGGCACGATAGGCGCGGTACCATTCTGCTGGTCTTCCGCTTCCTGGGCCTGGGCGGCGTCGTTGGCGCGCTCTTCCGGGGTGCGGTTGTCGCTGAACACCAACAGCAGGTAACGGCTGCGGTTCAGCGCGGCAGTCGGTACCGCCCGAACGATAGCGAACGGCTGGCCGGAATCGTGGATCACTTCCTTGACCGTCGCCACCGGGTAACCCGCCGGGAAGCGCTGGCCCAGGCCAGAACTGACCAGCAGGTCGCCTTCCTTGATATCCGCAGTGTCGGCCACATGGCGCAGCTCCAGGCGTTCCGGGTTGCCGGTGCCGCTGGCAATCGCGCGCAGGCCGTTACGGTTGACCTGTACCGGGATGCTGTGGGTGGTGTCCGTCAGCAACAGCACCCGCGAGGTGTAGGGCATCAACTCCACCACCTGGCCCATCAGGCCACGGGCGTCGAGCACCGGCTGGCCAAGCACCACACCGTCGCGCTCACCCTTGTTGATGATGATGCGGTGGGTAAAGGGGTTGGGGTCCATGCCGATCAGTTCGGCCACTTCGACCTTTTCGTTGACCAGCGCGGAAGAATTGAGCAACTCGCGCAGCCGAACGTTCTGCTCGGTGAGGGCCGCCAGCTTTTGCATGCGCCCCTGCAACAGCAGGTTTTCAGTCTTGAGTTTTTCGTTCTCGGCGACCAGTTCGGTGCGGCTGCCAAATTGGCTGGACACACCCTGGAATAGACGTTGCGGCAGGTCGGTGATCCAGTAGGTCTGCATCAACACCAGCGACATCTGGCTACGCACCGGCTTGAGCAGTGCAAAGCGGGCATCGACCACCATCAGCGCGACCGAAAGCACGGTCAGCACCAATAAGCGCACACCCAATGAGGGGCCTTTGGCGAAAAGCGGTTTAATAAGCCGCTCCTCCCAGGCAAATGTTCTCTTTATTCATACGGCATCAAACCGGCCTGGATGCAGATTGAAGAAGATAAACGCCAACAGGCAGCACTGCAAAGTGCTGCCTGCCGACGAAGCATGAACCATCCAGGCAATCTTATTCGCTGGAGAGCAGGTCCATGGTGTGTTTATCCATCATTTCCAGCGCACGACCACCGCCACGGGCAACACAGGTCAGCGGGTCTTCGGCGACGATCACCGGCAGGCCGGTTTCCTGGGCCAGCAACTTGTCGAGGTCGCGCAGCAAGGCGCCACCACCGGTCAGTACCAGGCCACGCTCGGCGATATCGGAAGCCAGCTCCGGCGGCGATTGCTCCAGGGCGCTTTTCACCGCCTGAACTATGGTGGCCAGGGACTCTTGCAGAGCCTCCAGCACTTCATTGGAGTTCAGGGTGAAGGCACGTGGAACGCCTTCGGCCAGGTTGCGACCGCGCACATCGACTTCGCGCACTTCACCGCCTGGGTAAGCGGTGCCGATTTCCTGCTTGATGCGCTCGGCGGTGGATTCGCCGATCAGGCTGCCGTAGTTACGACGCACATACGTGATGATCGCTTCGTCGAAACGGTCACCGCCCACGCGTACGGATTCGGCATACACCACACCGTTCAGGGAAATCAGGGCGATTTCGGTGGTACCACCACCGATATCCACCACCATCGAACCGCGTGCTTCCTCAACCGGCAGGCCGGCACCGATCGCAGCGGCCATCGGTTCTTCGATCAGGAAGACTTCACGGGCACCGGCGCCAAGGGCCGATTCACGGATGGCGCGACGCTCAACCTGGGTGGACTTGCACGGAACGCAGATCAGCACGCGAGGGCTGGGCTGCAGAAAACTGTTTTCGTGAACCTTGTTGATGAAGTACTGCAGCATCTTTTCGCAGACGCTGAAATCGGCGATCACGCCATCCTTCATCGGACGAATGGCAGCAATATTGCCTGGTGTACGGCCGAGCATGCGCTTGGCCTCGGTGCCAACGGCAACGACACTTTTCTGATTACCATGGGTCCGAATGGCCACAACCGATGGCTCATTCAGAACGATACCGCGCTCGCGCACGTAAATAAGGGTGTTGGCAGTGCCCAGGTCAATGGAGAGATCGCTGGAAAACATGCCACGCAGTTTCTTGAACATGGGGAAAGGACCCTAGGCAACGCGTGGGTAAAAAAGTGCGGCAAACTCTAACAACGACAGGGATTTTGGGCAAGGCGCCAATGTGCTAAATTGGCCGACTTTCTGTGCACCAACCCCCACAATCGCGGCCTTATGACCGTAGAAATGCGGTAGTGTTCCGACAATCTAACACACGGACGCCCTCCGTTCTGTTTTCCACTGGAGAATCCCATGGCGCTTGAACGCTCCGACGTGGAAAAAATCGCACATTTGGCCTCGCTTGGCCTTAATGATGCCGATCTTCCACAGACCACCGCAGCCCTGAACAGCATTCTCGGGCTGGTCGACCAAATGCAAGCCGTGAATACCGACGGCATCGAGCCCCTGGCTCACCCACTGGAAGCCAGCCAGCGCCTGCGCGCAGACGTCGTGACCGAACGCAATAATCGCGAGGCCTACCAGTCCATCGCGCCAGCGGTCGAAAACGGCCTGTACCTGGTTCCGAAAGTCATCGACTAAAGGGAAAGAGCCTTTCATGCATCACATGACTCTGGCCGAGATCGCCCGCGGTCTCGCCGACAAATCGTTTTCCAGCGAAGAGCTGACCCAGACCTTGCTGGCGCGTATCGCCGCGCTCGATCCGAAGGTCAACAGCTTCATCAGCCTCACCGAGGAGCTGGCCCTGAGCCAGGCCAAGGCCGCCGACGCCCGTCGCGCCAACGGTGAGAACGGCGCGCTGCTTGGCGCACCGATCGCCCACAAGGACCTGTTCTGCACCCAGGGCATTCGCACCAGCTGCGGCTCGAAGATGCTCGACAACTTCAAGGCGCCCTACGACGCCACTGTGGTCGCCAAGCTGGCCGCTGCCGGTGCCGTGACCCTGGGCAAGACCAACATGGACGAATTCGCCATGGGCTCGGCCAACGAGTCGAGCTACTACGGCGCGGTGAAAAACCCGTGGAACCTGGAACACGTGCCGGGTGGTTCGTCCGGTGGTTCGGCGGCGGCCGTGGCCGCGCGCTTCCTGCCCGCCGCTACCGCCACCGACACTGGCGGTTCGATCCGCCAGCCAGCGGCCTTCACCAACCTCACCGGCCTGAAGCCGACCTACGGTCGTGTGTCTCGCTGGGGCATGATTGCCTATGCGTCCAGCCTCGATCAGGGCGGCCCGTTGGCACGCACCGCTGAAGACTGCGCAATATTGTTACAAGGCATGGCAGGCTTCGATAAACAGGACTCCACCAGCATCGACGAGCCCGTGCCGGACTACAGCGCCAGCCTGAACACCTCGATCAAGGGCCTGCGCATCGGCGTGCCGAAGGAATACTTCAGCGCCGGCCTCGACCCGCGTATCGCCGATCTGGTGCAAAACAGCATCAAAGAGCTGGAAAAACTTGGCGCCGTGATCAAGGAAATCAGCCTGCCGAACAACCAGCATGCGATTCCCGCCTACTACGTGATCGCGCCAGCAGAGGCGTCTTCCAACCTGTCGCGTTTCGACGGCGTGCGCTTCGGCTATCGCTGCGAAAACCCGAAAGACCTCACCGACCTGTACAAACGCTCCCGTGGCGAAGGCTTCGGCAGTGAAGTGCAGCGCCGGATCATGGTCGGCGCCTACGCCCTGTCGGCCGGCTACTACGACGCGTACTACCTCAAGGCGCAAAAAATCCGTCGCCTGATCAAGAACGACTTCATGGCCGCCTTTGAAGAAGTCGATGTGATCCTCGGCCCGACCGCGCCGAACCTGGCGTGGAAGATCGGCGCCAAGACCGGCGACCCGATCGCCGAGTACCTGGAAGACCTCTACACCATCACCGCCAACCTCGCGGGCTTGCCGGGCTTGTCCATGCCCGCAGGTTTCGTCGATGGCCTGCCGGTGGGCGTACAATTGCTCGCCCCGTATTTCCAGGAAGGCCGCCTGCTCAATGTGGCGCACCAGTACCAGTTGAACACCGACTGGCACACCCGCACCCCTACCGGCTTCTGAGGAGAACACTATGCAATGGGAAGTTGTGATCGGGCTGGAGATTCATACCCAGCTCGCCACCCAATCGAAGATTTTCTCCGGTAGCGCCACCACGTTCGGCTCTGAGCCCAATACCCAGGCCAGCCTGGTAGACCTGGGCATGCCCGGCGTGCTGCCGGTGCTGAACCAGGAAGCGGTGCGCATGGCGGTGATGTTCGGCCTGGCGATTGACGCCGAGATCGGCCAGCACAACGTGTTTGCGCGCAAGAACTACTTCTACCCGGACCTGCCCAAGGGCTACCAGATCAGCCAGATGGAACTGCCGATTGTCGGCAAGGGCCACCTGGACATTCCCCTGGAAGACGGCACCATCAAGCGTGTCGGCGTCACCCGTGCGCACCTGGAAGAAGACGCCGGCAAAAGCCTGCACGAAGAATTCCCGGGCGCGACCGGTATCGACCTGAACCGTGCCGGCACGCCGCTGCTGGAGATCGTGTCCGAGCCGGACATGCGCAGCGCCAAGGAAGCCGTGGCCTACGTCAAGACCATCCACGCGCTGGTGCGCTACCTGGGCATCTGCGACGGCAACATGGCCGAAGGCTCGCTGCGTTGCGACTGCAACGTGTCAATCCGCCCCAAGGGTCAGGTTGAGTTCGGCACCCGCTGCGAGATCAAGAACGTCAACTCGTTCCGCTTCATCGAGAAGGCGATCAACAGCGAAGTGCGTCGCCAGATCGAGCTGATCGAAGACGGCGGCAAGGTGATCC
This sequence comes from Pseudomonas sp. AL10, assembly GCF_029960685.1. Taxonomy (NCBI): domain Bacteria; kingdom Pseudomonadati; phylum Pseudomonadota; class Gammaproteobacteria; order Pseudomonadales; family Pseudomonadaceae; genus Pseudomonas; species Pseudomonas sp. AL10. The sequence goes on along the minus strand of NZ_JASBQZ010000004.1, from coordinate 206,910 downwards.
AGCAAACGCGCCTGTACGACCCGAACAAAGACGAAACCCGCGCCATGCGCAGCAAGGAGGAAGCCAACGACTACCGCTACTTCCCCGACCCGGACCTGTTGCCGGTGGTGCTGGAGGATTCCTTCCTCAATGACATCCGCGCCACCCTGCCGGAACTGCCGCAGCAAAAACGCGAACGCTTCCAGGAACAGTTCGGCCTGTCGGTCTACGATGCCAGCGTATTGGCTTCCAGCCGCGAACAAGCCAACTACTTCGAAAAAGTCGTGAGCATTGCCGGCGACGCCAAGCTGGCGGCCAACTGGGTGATGGTCGAACTGGGCAGCCTGTTGAACAAACAGGGCCTGGAAATCGACGAAGCGCCGGTCACCGCCGAACAACTGGGTGGCATGCTGCTGCGCATCAAGGACAACACCATCTCCGGCAAAATTGCCAAGACTGTGTTCGAAGCGATGGCCGCCGGTGAAGGCAGTGCCGACGAGATCATCGAAAAGCGTGGCCTCAAGCAAGTCACCGACAGCGGCGCCATCTCGGCCGTACTCGATGAAATGCTCGCGGCCAATGCCGAGCAGGTCGAGCAATACCGCGCGGCAGACGAAGCCAAGCGCGGCAAGATGTTCGGCTTCTTTGTCGGCCAGGCGATGAAAGCCTCCAAGGGCAAAGCCAACCCGCAACAGGTGAACGAACTGCTCAAAAGCAAGCTCGAAGGCTGATCCATGATCGTTCCCACGCTCTGCGTGGGAACGTCTCACGGGACGCTCCGCGTCCGCTTTTGTGACGCGTAGCGTCACCAGCTGCATTCCCACGCAGAGCGTGGGAACGATCCAACGGGGACATCTTGAAATGAAGCGTCTACTCGGCCTCCTGGCCTTGTCCTCCCTGCTGGCCGGTTGCACCAGCGGCCTCATCGACCCCAACGGCTACGACGAAACCGGCACCGCGTCCTATTACGGCGCCAAGCACCATGGCAAGAGAACTGCCAGCGGTGAACCTTTCAACCAGAACGCCTTGACCGCCGCCCATCGGCGCCTGCCCTTCGGCACCCAGGTCAAGGTGACCAACCTCGACAACAACCGTTCTGTCGTGGTGCGTATCAATGATCGCGGCCCGCATACCCGTGGCCGCCTGATCGACCTTTCACGCAAGGCTGCCGAGCAACTGCGCATGCTGAGCAGCGGTACCGCGCGGGTTCGCGTGCAAGCCCTGAACAACTGATCGAGGCAGCCTTGAGCATTTTCGGATTGAACGCCCTATCGCCCTGGAGCCTGCTCGAACTGGTGGGCGGCCTGATCTTGCTGATCGTCGGCGCTGAAATCCTGGTGCGCGCTGCGGTGCGCCTGGCGGCCAGCCTCAAGGTGCGGCCACTGATCATCGGCTTGAGCATCGTCGCCTTCGGCAGCAGTGCGCCACAGATGACCGTCAGCCTGCAGGCCACGCTGGCTGGCAACACGGACATTGCCGTAGGCAGCGTCATCGGCAGCAGCATCTTCAATATCCTCGTGACCCTGGGCTTGTCCGCACTGATCATTCCACTGCGAGTCTCGCGGCAGCTGGTGCGCGTGGATATCCCGGTGATGATCGTCGCCGGCCTGCTGGTGTTTATCCTGGCCGCCAATGAAATGCTGACGCCCTTCGATGGCGCCGTGCTGCTGGTGGCGCTGCTGGCTTACCTGGGCGTATTGCATTACCAGACACGCCACTCCCGCCGCCCGCGCACCCTCGACACCGTGGCCAAAGCGCCATGGCTGAGCAGTGTGCTGCTGATGCTCGGCGGCTTGCTGGTGCTGGTGCTGGCCGGGCATTTGTTGCTCGGCGCAGCGGTTGAGGTGGCGGGCGATCTCGGATTATCGGAGCGCGTCATCGGCCTCACGTTGATCGGCGTCGGCACCTCGCTGCCGTGCCTGGCCACGTCGCTGATCGCCGCCTTGCGTGGCGAACGGGAGATCGCCGTGGGCAACGTGATCGGCAGCAACCTGTTCAACCTGCTCGGCGTGCTGGGTTTTACCGCCCTGGTGGCGCCGACACCGCTGTCGGTATCGCCCAACGCCCTGGACTTCGATTTACCGGTGATGCTCGGCGCCATCATCCTGTGCCTGCCGGTGTTCTATACCGGCTACCGGGTAACACGCATCGAAGGGGTGGTGCTGCTGGGGCTGTACCTGGCCTACGGCCTGCATGTGATGGCGTTCACCACCGGCATGCCGCTGGCCAACAAGCTTGAACAATTGATGCTGTATTACGTCCTGCCGGCGTTAGGCGCTCTGCTGTTATTCACCTCACTGCGCGCCTGGCACCGCCAACACAAGAGGGAATCGCAATGACCGATCAGAAAAAGCCAGGGGTTGAAGTGCGTCGCCAAGTCATGGGCGATGCGTTCGTCGACCGCGCCCTGGGCAATGCAACGGCGTTCACCCAACCGCTGCAGGACTTCGTCAATGAGCACGCATGGGGCAGCGTCTGGAACCGCGAAGGCTTGCCACTCAAGACCCGCAGCCTGATCACCCTCGCCGCCCTCACCGCCCTCAAGTGCTCGCAGGAACTCAAGGGGCATGTGCGCGGTGCGCTGAATAATGGCTGTACGGTTGAAGAGATTCGCGAAGCGCTGCTGCATTGCGCGGTGTATGCCGGGGTGCCGGCGGCGATTGATGCATTTCGGGCGGCGCAGGAAGTGATTGAGGCGTATCAGGCCGATCAGCAGTGACTGCCAGATAGCTATCGCAGGCAAGCCAGCTCCCACATGTGGATGTGTGAATACCTTCAAGTGTGGGAGCTGGCTTGCCTGCGATGGGGCCTTAAGCTGCCCGCCTATTTCAGATCCAACCACCCGCCTGCAACACAAAAATCCCGATATTCGTGGTCACCGCCGCCATCAGCGTGGTGATCACGATAATCGCCGCCGCCAGTTCATGATTCCCTTCCGCCGCCCGAGCCATCACAAAGCTCGCGGCCGCAGTCGGCGCGCCGAAATACAGGAACAGAATCCCCAACTCCGGCCCTCGGAACCCCAGCAACCACGCGCCCAGAGTCGCGATCACCGGGAGCCAGATCATCTTCATCAGGCTTGCGCTCAACGCCATGTTGCCGCTCTTGCGCAACGCGGCCATGGACAAGGTGCCGCCGATGCAAATCAACGCCAACGGCAGCGTGGTGTCGGACAGGTACTGCAAGGATTTCTCAAGCCAGCCGGGCACGCCGATCTGGAAGTACGCGAACGGCGTGGCGACGATCACGCTGATAATCAGCGGGTTGGCCAATACACTTTTGAAGATGCTCCACGGGTCGGACTTGATCACCGGGCTATACACCGCCAGCACAATGGTCGACAGCGTGTTGTAAAAGAGGATCACCAGCGCGGCGAGGATCGCGCCCAGGGATATGCCGTAGTCGCCGTACATACTGGCCGCCAGCGCCAGGCCGATGACCCCGTTATTGCCACGAAACGCACCCTGGGCGTAGATGCCTCGGTCTTCGCGCTTGCAACGAAAGATCGCCCAGCCCCAGGCCATGGCAAAGCTCACCAAGGTGGCGACGCAAAAGTAGATCAGCAGCCCCGGTTTGAGCGCCGAGTGCAGGTCGGCATGCAGAATGCCCAGGAACAGCAGCGCCGGCATGGCAACGTTGAACACCAGGGACGATGCGGTGTGGATAAAGTTGTCGTTGATCCAATTGATGCGCTTTAGAAACACGCCCAGGAACAGCATGGCAAACACCGGCGCGGTGATGGTGAGGGTGGTGAGGAAGATTGCCAGCATGCCGGGGAGAACCTTGGTGGGCGTCGTTAGTTGGCTAATGATAAGCCAGTACGAGCGGGTTCGTGTGGGCAACGCACTTCAAATGTAGGAGCGAGCTTGCTCGCGAAAAACTCCCAGGCGCCGCGTTCATTCAGTTAACACGCGTTATCGTTGACGTTTTTCGCGAGCAAGCTCGCTCCTACAGGGTTAGCGCCTGGTTTCAGGTAATCGGCGCCGGGTTGAACAGCGTGATGTCGTTATGCAGCTTGTGCCGCTCTGCCCAGGTCTGCTTCTTGCCGCTGGCCACATCCAGATAGAAGTGGAACAGCTCCCACCCCAGCTCCTCGATGCTCGCGCGCCCCGTGGCAATGCGCCCGGCGTCGATATCGATCAGGTCCGGCCAACGCTGGGCCAGCTCGGTGCGGGTGGAGACCTTCACCACCGGTGCCATCGCCAGCCCGTACGGCGTGCCGCGCCCGGTGGTGAACACGTGCAGGTTCATCCCCGCCGCCAGTTGCAAGGTGCCGCAGACAAAATCACTGGCCGGTGTGGCGCAGAAGATCAGGCCCTTTTCCTTGAAGCGTTCCCCAGGGCCAAGCACACCGTTGATCGCACTGCTGCCGGATTTGACAATGGAGCCCAACGACTTCTCGACAATATTCGACAGCCCGCCCTTCTTGTTACCCGGCGTAGTATTGGCGCTACGGTCCGCCTCGCCCTTGGCCAGGTAACGGTCGTACCAGTCCATTTCCCTGACCAGCTCGCGGGCGACGTCTTCGTTTTGCGCGCGTGAAGTCAGCAGGTAAATCGCATCGCGCACTTCAGTCACTTCGGAAAACATCACCGTCGCGCCGGCGCGCAGCAATAGGTCCGAGGCATAGCCCAGCGCCGGGTTGGCAGTGATCCCGGAAAACGCATCGCTGCCGCCGCACTGCATGCCCAGGATCAACTCGGAGGCCGGCACGGTTTCGCGGCGACGCTGGTCGAGTTTTTTCAAGCGCACGTCGGCCAGGGCCATGATCTGCTCGATCATTTCGGTAAAGCCGTGGCTGGAATCCTGCAGGCGATACAGCCACGGCTCGCTCAGGTCTACAGAACTGTCGTTGTCGTGCATCACCTGGCCGGCCTGGAGCTTTTCGCAGCCCAGGCTGATCACCAAGGCTTCGCCGCCCAGGTTGGGGTTGCGCGCCAGGTTGCGCACGGTGCGGATGGGGATGTAGGCATCCGTCGCCGTAATCGCCACGCCGCAGCCATAGCTGTGGGTCAGCGCCACCACGTCATCGACATGCGGGTAGTTGGGCAGCAACTCGTCCTTGATGCGCTTGACCGCATGGTCCAGCACGCCCGTGACGCATTGCACGGTAGTGGTAATGCCGAGGATATTGCGCGTGCCCACGGTGCCGTCCGCATTGCGATAGCCCTCGAAGGTAAACCCCTCCAGGGGTGCCTGGGTTTCAGGCACCTCGGTGGACAGCGGCAAGCTGTCCAGCGGCGGTGCGGTGGGCATGCGCAACTGGTCCTCCTGCACCCAACTGCCGCGGGGAATCGGCGCCAGGGCATAACCGATGATCTGGCCGTAGCGAATAATCTGGCCGCCCTCGGGGATGTCTTCCAGGGTCACCTTGTGGCTCTGCGGGATGAAATCCACGGTGACCAGGCCGTCGGGAAACTCGGTACCGGCGGGCACCCCTTGATCGTTCACCACGATTACCACATTGTCGCGCTCGTGCAAACGGATCGAGCGCGGCGAGTCGGCATGTTCAATCAACTGCATCACACGAACCTCAGGAATGCGCTTGAGAAAGGTTGGTCAACTCAGGGCCCTGGGTAGGCGGCTCCTTGAGCACCACACGCTTGATCGGGCCGACAATCACCAGGTAACTGAACACCGCCACCAGCGCGTTGGCGCCAACGAACACCAGGGCCCATTTGAACGAGCCGGTGGTGCTGATGATGTAGCCAATCACAATCGGCGTGGTGATCGACGCCAGGTTACCGAAGGTGTTGAACAAGCCGCCACTGAGCCCGGCGATTTGTTTCGGTGAGGTGTCGGACACCACCGCCCAACCCAGTGCGCCAACGCCTTTGCCGAAGAAGGCCAAGGCCATGAAGCCCACCACCATCCATTCGATGTCTACGTAATTGCAGGCCACGATGCTGCTGGAAATCAGCAGGCCACCGATGATCGGCGCCTTGCGCGCGAAGGTCAGCGAATGGCCTTTGCGCAGCAGGTAGTCGGAAATCACCCCACCGAGCACCCCGCCGATAAAGCCGCAGATCGCCGGTAACGAAGCAATGAAACCCGCCTTGAGGATGGTCATGCCACGCTCCTGCACCAAGTACACCGGAAACCAGGTCAGGAAAAAGTAGGTGATGCCGTTGATGCAGTACTGGCCCAGGTAGACGCCGAGCATCATGCGGTTGGTCAGGAGCTGACGGATGTAATCCCACTTCGGCCCGTCGGTTTTCTTACCCTTGCCCTTGTCCTGGTCCATATCGACCATCGCGCCATTGGCCGCGATGTGATTGAACTCGGCCTCGTTGATCATCGGATGCTGGCGCGGGCTGTGGATAACTTTCAGCCAGATCAGCGAGAACACAATGCCGATCACGCCCATCACAATAAACACGTGCTGCCAGCCGAAGCGATAGACGATCCAGCCCATCAAGGGCGCGAACAGCACCGTGGCGAAGTACTGGGCCGAGTTGAAGATCGCCGACGCAGTGCCGCGTTCAGCCGTAGGAAACCACGCCGCAACAATACGGGCATTTCCCGGAAACGACGGCGCCTCGGCCAAGCCCACCATGAAGCGCAGCATGAACAGCGCGACCACCGCAGTGGAGACGCCAAACTCACCGACGTAGCCTTGCAGCACGGTGAACAGCGACCAGGTGAAGATGCTCAGGGCATAGACTTTTTTCGAGCCGAAACGGTCGAGCAGCCAGCCACCGGGGATTTGCCCGGCCACATAGGCCCAACCGAACGCAGAGAAGATATAACCAAGGGTGACCGCGTCGATACCGAGGTCTTTTTGCAGGCTGGAGCCGGCGATAGCGATGGTGGCCCGGTCGGCGTAGTTGATCGTGGTCACCAGGAACAGCATGAGCAGGATCAAATAGCGGACGTGGGTCGGCTTGGTCGCTTGCATGTAGAAGTACTCCCACTAATTATTTTTTTTGCGGGTGATGATTTTTTGTTTTTCCTGTGGGAGCCGGGCTTGCCCGCGATGCAGGCACCTCGGTGTGTCAGCTAGACCGAGGTGATGCTATCGCAGGCAAGCCAGCTCCCACATAAGGCCGGTGCCACAGGGTGCTGCGTGTTACGAACCGATGTAGCTGGTTTTCACCACGGTGTAGAACTCTTGCGCATAGCGACCTTGCTCACGCGAACCGTAGGATGAGCCCTTACGGCCACCAAATGGAACGTGGTAATCCACCCCCGCCGTCGGCAGGTTGACCATCACCATCCCGGCCTGGGAGTGGCGCTTGAAGTGGTTGGCATATTTGAGCGAGGTGGTGGCGATGCCGGCCGACAAGCCGAACTCGGTGTCATTGGCCATGGCCAGCGCGGCCTCGTAGTCGGCCACGCGCACCACGTTGGCCACCGGGCCGAAGATCTCTTCACGGCTGATGCGCATCGCCGCTTCACTGTCAGCAAACAGTGTGGGCGCCAGGTAATAGCCTTCGGTGTCGCAGGTGACCAGGCCGCCACCGCTCACCAGCCGGGCGCCTTCGCTCTGGCCGATGTCGATGTATTTCATGTCCTGATCCAACTGGGCCTGGGACACCACCGGGCCAATGTCGGTGCCGCTATTCAACGCGTGGCCGACCTTGATCGACTTCATGCGCTCGGCCATGGCGGCGACGAACTGGTCGTGAATCCCGGCAGTAACAATCAAACGGCTCGAGGCGGTGCAACGCTGGCCGGTGGAGTAAAACGCACTCTGGACCGACAGCTCGACAGCTTGTTTGAGGTCGGCATCGTCGAGAATGATCTGCGGGTTCTTGCCACCCATTTCCAACTGCACCTTGGCCTGGCGCGAGACACAGCTGACGGCGATCTGACGCCCAACGCCCACAGACCCGGTGAAACTGATGCCATCGACTTTCGGGCTGTTGACCAGCACGTCGCCGACCACACGGCCACTGCCCATCACCAGGTTGAACACACCGGCAGGGAAGCCGGCGCGGGAGATGATCTCCGCCAAGGCCCAGGCACAGCCCGGCACCAGTTCGGCAGGCTTGATCACCACGCAGTTGCCGTAGGCCAGGGCCGGGGCGATTTTCCACGCGGGGATGGCAATCGGGAAGTTCCACGGAGTGATCAGGCCCACCACACCGAGGGCTTCGCGGGTCACTTCAACGTTGACGCCCGGACGCACCGACGGCACGTAATCGCCCGACAGGCGCAGGCATTCACCGGCGAAGAATTTGAAGATATTGCCGGCACGGGTCACTTCGCCAATGGCTTCAGGCAGGGTCTTGCCCTCTTCCCGCGCCAGCAAAGTACCCAGCTCTTCACGACGGGCGAGGATTTCGCTGCCGACTTTATCCAACGCATCGTGACGCGCCTGGATACCGGAGGTGGACCACGCCGGGAACGCGGCGCGGGCAGCGTCGATGGCCGCGTTGACTTGGGCCACGTCGGCTTTGGCGTATTCGCCAATGGCGTCGGACACATCCGACGGGTTGATATTGGTGCAGTAGTCGGCGCCGGTTACCCATTGGCCATTGATGTAGTTTTCAAAACGCTTTGCTTGGGACACGAATCTTCTCCTGACGCAAAAGGCCGCTGATTGCTCAGCGGCCTTGTGGATAATTTATTGCGCGCCTTGCTTGTCGATCAGCGCAGCAAGGGCTTCGTATTCTTCCGGCAGCAGGTCGGTCAGTGGCGTGCGCACGGGGCCGGCGTCATAACCGACGATTTTCGCACCGGCCTTGACGATGCTCACCGCGTAACCGGCTTTGCGGTTACGGATATCCAGGTACGGCAGGAAGAAGTCGTCGATGATCTTGCCAACGGTGGCGTGATCTTCGCGGGCAATGGCGTGGTAGAAATCCATCGCGGTCTTAGGGATGAAGTTGAACACCGCCGAGGAGTACACCGGCACGCCCAGGGCCTTGTAGGCTGCGGCGTAAACCTCTGCAGTCGGCAAACCACCGAGGTAACTGAAACGGTCGCCCAGGCGACGGCGGATCGACACCATCAACTCGATATCACCCAGGCCATCCTTGTAGCCGATCAGGTTCGGGCAGCGCTCGGCCAGACGCTCCAACAGCGGTGCGGTCAGGCGGCAGACGTTGCGGTTGTACACCACCACGCCGATCTTGACCGACTTGCACACGGCTTCAACGTGGGCGGCAACCCCGTCCTGGCTGGCTTCGGTGAGGTAGTGCGGCAGCAGCAGCAAACCTTTGGCGCCGAGGCGTTCGGCCTCTTGGGCGTACTCGATGGCCTGGCGGGTGGCACCGCCTACACCGGCCAGGATCGGCACGCTGGACGCACAGGTATCCACGGCGGTTTTCACCACCTGGGAATATTCGCTGGCCGCCAGGGAGAAAAACTCACCTGTGCCACCCGCGGCGAACAAGGCGCTGGCGCCATAAGGGGCCAGCCATTCCAGGCGCTTGATGTAACCCGCCTGGTGGAAATCACCCTGGGCGTTGAAATCGGTCACTGGGAAAGACAGCAGACCGTGGGAGAGGATGGACTTCAGTTCTTGTGGATTCATTATTCGAACACCCTGGGCGAAGACTTTCTTACGAAAGGTTGTTGTTGGTTTTGATGATGTCGTACGTCATCGTACAACTATAAATAAATTCGTCAACTGCAATTCATCCGGCGTAATCCAACGAGGGCTTGAGACGCGGCTCTTGACGTAGGAAATTTCTCACCTATGATTCAGGTGACTGTATATGCATACAGTTATCACGGAAGATTCCTACGACATAGCAAGGAGCTAACATGTCAGGTCTTGAACTCGCAGCACCCGAAAAAACTCCGCCTACCCTGCGCTTCGAAGGCGGTGAACACACCGCCATCGGCGATGACACCCTGCTTCGCTTCAGCAAGGACGCCTCGGCCATTCCTGCGCGCCAAGTCGAACTGCACCTGCCCAACGGGCTTGCGCTGACCTATGGCCAAGTGATCGCCCTGGGCGGCGACTTCTATGGCATCCCCGGCCAACCGATCAGCGATGGCAATTCTCCGACCGAGCGCGTGCAACGCTTCACCGCGGCGTTCAATTCTCTCGCCGTGTTGCCTGCTTCACGGGAAGAAGCGCAGAAGATCCTGGCGGTGATGCAAAAGGAGATCAACGCCGTCAACCAGGCGATCAAGGACGGCAAACAACCTCATGAAGCCTATGACGCCCTGGGAGATACGTTGTCCGAGGAGTGGAATCGCATAACCGGCGGCGGCAGTGCTGTTTCGGCCCTCGTACCGTTGGGCCGCTACCTGAAGCTGGCAGCGGACAACGCCGACCACTTCGGTGAATGGGCCCTGTCCGCCTATTTGGCCGGTCACGCAGCGGCTCTGCAACAGGCCGTGGTGGCTCATCAGACCGGCACCGACCAGGCCCTGGAATTGGCTTACGCCATGAACAGCTTTGCCGATCACTTTTTGACCGACCTGTTTTCCGCCGGCCACCTGCGGGTACCGCGCAAACAACTGGCGGCAGTGGTGACGCCAGGAGAACTCGGCTCGCTGATCAGCCGCTTCATGCACGATGAAGACAGTAAATTCGGGCTCAAGGTGCGCAATGCCATGGGCGCTCAGTGGCATGCCTACGGCGACAAGCGCTACTTCGACAGCATCGACGCCGACAATCGCGTGCAGGTCAAAGGGGCCGTACAGGCCTCGGCCGATGAGATCTTCGAAACCTTCATCAGCGGCATCGCGCCCTCCCCAGCTGAGTTCAAGGCACCGCTGTATGTGCCCGACCTGAACGCCGCGCAAAACCCGGCGAATAACTTCTCGCCGCTGTTCAAGATGGAGGGGGACAAGGTGCTGCGGCGCAAGGACGTCAATGATTTGAACGACAAGCACTGGACTAATGATTGGTGGGGGTGGAGCACGTACTTGCTGCTTAAGGACTACAAGCCAAACCAACCCGCCAACTAACGGCTGGCATGATCGTTCCCACGCTCTGCGTGGGAATACAGCCTATGACGCTCCGCGTCACCCTGCGAGGGCTTGAGAAATTCACGCGCATCGGGACGCGGAGCGTCCATAGAGGCGTTACCACGCAGAGCGTGGGAACGATCAGCCCCGCTGTGCCTCTGCCTCTTCATGGGCATGACGCAGCCGCTCACGGCTGTTGGTCAAATGCAGGCGCATGGCCGCACGTGCCGCATCCGAATCCTGGCGGGCAATCGCCTCATAGATTTCTTCGTGTTCGCGGCTCAAGCGGCTCATGTAGTGCTGTTGATCATCATGGGCCAGGCGCGCCGAATTCAGGCGGGTACGCGGAATGATGCTGGTGCCCAGGTGGGTCATGATGTCGGTGAAGTAGCGGTTACCGGTAGACAGTGCAATTTCCAGATGAAAGGCAAAATCCGACGCCACCGCATCGCCAGCGTGGGCCGCACTTTCATTCAAGGCATCGAGGGCCGCGCGCATGGCCGCCAGTTGCTCATCGCTGCGGCGCAAGGCAGCAAGGCCCGCAGACTCCACTTCCAGGCTGATACGCAACTCCAGAATCGCCAGCACATCACGCAAGGTCACCACGGTGGCAGGGTCTATGCGAAAACCGCTGGGGCTTGGCGTGTCCAGCACGAAGGTGCCGATACCGTGGCGAGTCTCGACCTGCCCCGCCGCTTGCAGGCGCGAGATGGCTTCACGCACCACCGTCCGACTGACGCCGTGGGCATCCATGATCGCCGACTCGGTGGGCAACTTGTCGCCGCGTTTGAGCTGGCCATCGCGGATCTGCTCGGACAACACCGTGACCAATTCCTGGGCAAGGCTGCGGCGCTTGCGGGGAAGACGTGGGGCGGCGCTGGCGTTTTCCATGATGAACCATCTTTCTCGACGAACTGAAGACCGCATCATAGCCCATGGTGGTTGTACGATCACCGTTCTGGCGCGACTTTCATCCATATCCTTCACGCAAAAAAAATGCCCCGACAGCTGTCGAGGCATTTTTCAGATGGGTCTGTAAGCGAAATCCGCCTACTTCACCACTTTCAAGCTTGGCCGACCGCTAGGGCGCGGCGGCTCGGCATCCGGTGGCGGTACATCATCACCGTCTTCGCCTTCAATCGTTTCGTCATCCTCTAAAGGCGACTCCAGATCGAACACCATGCCCTGGCCATTTTCCCGGGCGTAGATCCCGAGGATGGCACCGATGGGCACGAACAGCGTATGGGGCACACCGCCGAAACGCCCTTCGAAGCTCACCGCTTCGTTGTCCATGTGCAGGTGGCGCACGGCACTGGGCGATACGTTCAGCACAATTTGCCCGTCACTGGCAAAACCCTGGGGTACCTGAACCGCAGGAAATTCGGAATTGACCAGCATGTGCGGGGTGCAATCGTTGTCCACAATCCACTCATAGAGCGCGCGGACCAGGTAAGGTCGACTGGAGTTCATCAACGGCTCCTTAAGCCTTAGCGCATATCGCGTTCGGCGCCAGACAGACTCGCCTGGAAAGCCTCACGCGCAAACTGGCGCTCCATGTAATCAAGCAACGGCTTGGCCGGCCGTGGCAGTTCAATGCCCAGAATCGGCAAGCGCCAGAGTATGGGTAATAGGCAGCAATCCACCAAGCTTTGTTCCTCACTGAGGAAAAAAGGTTTATCGGCGAACAACGGCGAAACGCCGGTCAGGCTCTCGCGCAATTCCTTGCGCGCCTGCACACGAGCGGCTTCTTTGGAACGCGAATCCAGAATCACATCCACCAACCCGCACCAGTCACGCTGGATCCGATGGATCAGCAGGCGGCTGTTGGCACGCGCCACCGGGTACACCGGCAGCAAAGGCGGATGAGGGTAACGCTCATCCAGGTATTCCATCACCACGGTCGACTCCCACAACGCCAGGTCACGATCGACCAGGGTGGGCAAGCTGCCGTAAGGGTTCACTTCGATCAGCTTCGGCGGCTGACGGCCCGCCTCCACACTGATGATCTCGGCGCTGACACCCTTCTCTGCGAGCACGATGCGTACTCGGTGGGAATAGTGGTCGGCGGGGTCGGAGTAACAGGCCAACCGATTGGTCACGCCCATGGCGGTCCTCCTCGCTTGTTGAAATTATCGAAAGCTCAAAAACGAGCGCGCCCAGAAGCATCCCTGTAACGACCGGTTCAAACCGGCGCTACGTGTTCAGAGATGCCGCTGGGCGCGCAAGATTAACAGCAATTGCTTACGGTTGGATCAATGCACATCCTTCCAGTATTCACGCTTGAGCAAATAAGCGAATACGAAGAAGAAAGCCAGGTACAGCAAGACGTAGGTACCGATACGCTGATGCTGCAGTTTAACCGGGTTGGCCGAGTAGGCCAGGAAGGTCACCAGGTTCTTGACCTTCTCGTCGAACTGCTCTTCGTTCAGCGTACCGGTCTTGGGCACGATGGTCAGTTGATCGCACGCTTCATGGGTCAGCGGCGTGCCGGTCAACGGATCATATTGCTTCTTGCCGTCTTCAACGACCTGAACCTGCTTGCATCCTACCACCTGGCGCCCCTGCAGGCCGACCAGAACGTTCGGCATGCCGACGTTCGGGAAGACTTTGTTGTTCACGCCATAGGGGCGCGCAGGGTCTTCGTAGAAGGATTTGAGATAACCGTAGAGCCAGTCGGTACCGCGTACACGGGCCACCAGGGTGAGGTCGGGCGGTGCGGCGCCGAACCAGGTCTTGGCGTCGGCCGGCTGCATGCCGATGTTCATGTGGTCGCCGATCTTGGCACCCGTGAACACCGCGTGGCTGAGCATCACTTCATGGGGAATGCCCAAGTCATCGGCAACGCGCTCATACCGTTGGAACTTGGCGCTGTGGCACCCCATGCAGTAGTTGGTGAATGTACGCAGCCCATCCTGCATGGCGGCTTTGTCAGACACATCGATATCGACTTTTTCCAGCTCTGCGCCATGTTCGGCGGCGAAGGACAGTAGCGGCAGTGCCGCAAGCACGAATGCAACGAGTAATTTTTTCATCAGCCAGTCACCCTTTCCGGAACCGGTTTGGTCTTCTCGAGCCGGGTATAGAACGGCATCAGAATAAAGTAGGCGAAGTACAGGAAGGTGCAGACCTGCGACAGCAACGTGCGCTCAGGGGTAGGCGCCAATACGCCCAGCACGCCCAGGATCACGAACGAAATGCAGAACACCCACAGCCAGATCTTGCTCAGCCAGCCTTTGTAGCGCATCGACTTGACCGGGCTACGGTCGAGCCACGGCAGCACGAACAGCACCGCGATGGCCGCGCCCATGGCGATCACGCCCATGAGTTTGTCGGGGATCGCGCGCAAGATCGCGTAGAACGGCGTGAAGTACCAGACCGGGGCAATGTGCTCGGGTGTCTTGAAGGCATTGGCCTGTTCGAAGTTAGGCTTCTCCAGGAAATAACCACCCATCTCCGGGAAAAAGAACACGATCGAGCAGAACACAAACAGGAACACGACTACGCCGACAATGTCTTTCACGGTGTAGTACGGGTGGAACGGAATGCCATCCAGCGGGATGCCGTTCTCGTCCTTGTGCTTCTTGATGTCCACGCCATCCGGGTTGTTGGAACCCACTTCGTGCAGCGCCAGGATGTGCAGTACCACCAGGCCCAGGATCACGATCGGCAAGGCCACCACATGCAAGGCGAAGAAGCGGTTCAGGGTGATGCCGGAGATCAGGTAGTCACCACGAATCCACTGGGTCAGGTCGTTGCCGATCACCGGGATTGCGCCGAACAGCGAGATGATCACCTGGGCGCCCCAGTACGACATCTGGCCCCAGGGCAGCAGGTAGCCCATGAAGGCTTCGGCCATCAGCGCCAGGTAGATCAACATGCCGAAGACCCACACCAGCTCACGAGGCTTCTGGTACGAGCCGTAGAGCAGGCCGCGGAACATGTGCAGGTAGACGACGATAAAGAACGCCGACGCGCCGGTGGAGTGCAGCAGGCGCAGGATCGAGCCGTACTCGACGTCACGCATGATGTATTCGACAGAAGCAAACGCTTCTTCCGCCGACGGCGTGTAGCTCATCGTCAACCACACGCCAGTGACGATCTGGTTGACCAGCACCAACAGGGCCAGGGAGCCGAAGAAGTAGAAGAAGTTGAAGTTTTTCGGCGCGTAATATTTGCTGAGATGGTCTTCCCACATTTTAGTGGCGGGGAAGCGCGCATCCACCCAATCCATGAACTTGCTCATCACGCGTTCTCCTTGTCGAGGCCAATGACAATGATGTCGTCAGATTC
The DNA here is from genome assembly GCF_029960685.1 of Pseudomonas sp. AL10. Taxonomy (NCBI): domain Bacteria; kingdom Pseudomonadati; phylum Pseudomonadota; class Gammaproteobacteria; order Pseudomonadales; family Pseudomonadaceae; genus Pseudomonas; species Pseudomonas sp. AL10. Next base: position 191,769 of record NZ_JASBQZ010000004.1, on the reverse strand, counting down.
GTAATTGTGAGGAGGAACCGGCAGGTTCAGGGGCGCGGGCTGGGATTTGTAGACGCGGCCAGCGAGGTCATAGTGGGAACCGTGGCACGGGCAGAAATAACCGCCGACCCAGTCTTTGCCCAAGTCGACAGGCGCCACTTCCGGGCGGAAGGTAGGTGAGCAACCCAGGTGGGTACACAGACCAACCAGCAGCAGAATCTCTGGCTTGATCGAACGCGCTTCGTTCTTGGCGTAGGCGGGCTGGTCGGACTTTTCCGATGTCGGGTCAGATAACTGGCCTTCGATCTTCTTCAGATTCCCCAGGATTTCCTCGGTACGACGAACAATGAAAACCGGCTGGCCGCGCCATTCAGCAATCATCTGCTGGCCTGGCTCGATCTTGCTGACATTCACCTTCACCGGTGCACCTGCGGCTTTCGCCTTGGCACTGGGAAACCATGACCCCACGAACGGGACCGCAGCCCCCACCGCTCCTGCAGCACCCACCACGGATGTGGCTGCTACCAAGAAGCGACGCCGGCCTGCATTCACGCCGTCATTGCTCATTCAGTCCTCTCCCATCAGCTTTTTGGCCTGTTAAATCAGGCGTCTACTAAGTGTTGAATCTTTACTTATAAAAATTTTGACGGATGGTAATGAAAAGCCCCACGTATGACAAGGGAATTGCCCGGGGCTCCGCCTCCAGGCCTTGTAGTATAGGGGGTCTACGGATGTGGCAAGTTGTCACGGCGAAAAATGTGCATAAATCGCAGGCAATAAAAAACGCCCAGCTCCGTGAGGAGGCTGGGCGTTTTTGTGGAACGTAAAGCGAATTAACGCTTCGAGTACTGCGGACGCTTACGCGCTTTACGCAGACCGACTTTCTTACGTTCAACTTCACGAGCATCGCGAGTCACGAAGCCAGCTTTGCGCAGAGCGCCACGCAGGGTTTCGTCGTACTGCATCAGAGCGCGAGTGATACCGTGGCGGATTGCGCCAGCTTGACCACTTACACCGCCACCGATAACGGTGACGTAGATGTCGAACTTTTCAACGGTCTCGGTCAATTCCAGCGGCTGACGAACTACCATGCGGGCAGTTTCGCGACCGAAGAAGTTGTCCAGGGAGCGGTTGTTGATCGAGATGTTACCAGTGCCCGGACGCAGGAAAACGCGTGCGGTTGCGGTTTTGCGACGGCCAGTGCCGTAATTTTGAGTCGCCGACATAATGAACTATTCCGTTAAAACTTCAGTTCTTGGGGCTGCTGAGCAGCATGAGGGTGTACAGCGCCCGCATAGACTTTCAGCTTGCGAAACATATCGCGACCCAGTGGGCCCTTAGGCAGCATGCCTTTGACCGCGATTTCGATCGGGGCTTCAGGCTTCTTGGCAATCAGGCCTTCGAAGTTGGAAGACTTGATACCGCCTGGGAAACCGGAGTGACGGTAGTACATTTTGTCGCTTGCTTTGTTGCCGGTTACACGAACCTGCTCAGCGTTGATGATGACGATGTAGTCGCCGGTATCAACGTGCGGGGTGTATTCAGGCTTGTGCTTGCCACGCAGACGGCTGGCGACTTCAGTGGCCAGACGACCCAGGGTCTGACCAGCGGCGTCGACGACAAACCAGTCGCGCTGAACTGTTTCCGGTTTTGCAGTAAAAGTTGTCATTCTTTAATAGCCTCAGGGGCCGCCTGTAAATTTAGACGGCGGATCTTACTGAATAGTGCGTACTTTGACAAGGTCAAAGGCAGCCGGATACAGACGCTATCGGGGGCTCGGGTCGGCGCGTCCGTTCAACGGCAAGATTCTTCGGCAGGCGGCGCATCACTTCCACTGCAGAAAGAGGTGGGCAATTATGCAGATTGCGAAAAAAAATTCAACCTGCTTTTATGATTGTTTTCCCCTGAAGGAGTACCCGATGGATTACCGACAGCTGGGCCGCACCGATCTGAATGTCAGCGCGATCGCGTTGGGCACCATGACCTGGGGCGAGCAGAACAGCGAGGCAGAGGCCTTCGCGCAGATCGAACGGGCCAAGGCCGCAGGCATCAACTTCCTCGACACCGCGGAAATGTACCCGGTGCCGCCCAAGGCCGACACCTACGCCACCACCGAACGCTACATCGGCAACTACTTCAAAAGCCGTGGCGACCGCGCCGACTGGGTGCTTGCCAGCAAGATCGCCGGCCCCGGCAACACCATCGACTATATCCGCGATGGCCACCTGCGCCACAACCGCCAGCACATCGGCGCAGCCCTCGACGCCAGCCTCAAGCGCCTGCAGACCGACTGGATCGACCTCTACCAATTGCACTGGCCGGAGCGCAGCACCAACTTCTTCGGCCAGTTGAGCTACAAGCACAAGGACGAAGACGACCTCACCCCACTGGAGGAAACGCTCGAAGCCCTGGACGAACAGGTGAAGGCCGGCAAGATCCGCCACATTGGCCTGTCCAACGAAACGCCGTGGGGCGCCATGAAGTTCCTGGCCCTGGCCGAAGCCCGCGGCTGGCCGCGCGCCGTGTCGATCCAGAACCCCTACAACCTGCTCAACCGCAGCTTTGAAGTGGGCCTGGCGGAGGTTGCCATTCGTGAACAGTGCGGCTTGCTGGCCTATTCGCCTTTGGCGTTCGGCATGCTCAGTGGCAAGTACGAAAATGGCGCACGCCCGGCCAAGGCGCGCCTGACTGAATACAGCCGCTTCAGCCGTTACTTCAACCCGCAGTCGGAAGCGGCGTGCAGCCGCTATGTGGCTCTTGCGCGGGAACATGGCCTGGACCCGGCGCAGATGGCGCTGGCGTTTGTGACGCAACAGCCGTTTGTGACCAGCAATATTATTGGCGCCACATCGCTGGAACAACTGGACAGCAACATCGCCAGTGCCGATCTGAAATTATCGAAAGAGGTGTTGGAAGGGATTGAGGCGATTCAGAAGGATCATCCGAATCCGGCACCCTGATTGACCCGCACTGATCATTCCCACGCTCTGCGTGGGAATGCCGCCTTGGACGCTCTGCGTCCGCTTTCAGAGTCGTGACGCAGAGCGTCACATGAGGCGTTCCCACGCGGAGCGTGGGAACGATCCATCAAAGCGCCCGCGCAATGATCTCCTTCATGATCTCATTGGTCCCCGCATAAATGCGCTGCACCCGCGCATCCGCCCAGGCCCGGGCAATCGGGTATTCCCACATGAACCCGTAACCGCCATGCAACTGCACGCACTCATCGAGCACCTTGCATTGCAGGTCTGTGGCCCAGTACTTGGCCATCGCTGCGGTAGGCACGTCCAGCTTGCCTTCCAGGTGCATAGCCATGCACTTGTCCACAAAAACACGGCCAATCTGAATCTCGGTGGCCATCTCCGCCAGCTTGAACCGAGTGTTCTGGAAATCGGCAATCGCCTTGCCGAACGCCTTGCGCTCACGGGTGTACTCAAGGGTCCACTGCAACGCCGCTTCGGCTGAGGACAGCGCGCCAATCGCCACGGTCAGGCGTTCTTGCGGCAACTCTTGCATCAGGTAGGCAAAGCCCATGCCCGCCTGGCCCAGCAGGTTTTCCTTGGGCACGCGCACGTCCTGGAAGAACAGCTCCGAGGTGTCCTGGGCCTTCATGCCGACTTTCTCCAGGCGCTTGCCCTTGTCGAAGCCCGGCGTATCGGCTTCCACCAGGAACAGGCTGGTGCCCTTGGCGCCGGCCTTGGGGTCGGTCTTGGCGACGACGATCACCAGATCGGCCAGGTAGCCGTTGGTGATAAAGGTCTTGGAGCCGTTGATCACGTACTCATCGCCGTCCAGCACGGCGCTGGTCTTGACCCCTTGCAGGTCGGAACCGGCGCCCGGCTCGGTCATGGCGATGGCAGTGACCATCTCCCCGGAGATCAACTGGGGCAGGTACTTGTGCTTCAGCGCTTCACTGCCGTAATGCAGGATGTACGGCGCGACGATATCCGAATGCAGGGAAAAGCCGATGCCGGTCAAACCCAGGCGGCTGACCTCTTCGATCACCACCGCGCTGTAGAGAAAATCCGCGCCCAGGCCGCCGTATTCCTCTGGCAGGTGGGAACACAACATGCCCGCCTCCCCCGCCTGGTTCCACAGGTTACGGTCGATATAGCCCTGCTTTTCCCATTGCCCATGGAAGGGCACGGCGTGTTTTTCGAGGAAGGTGCGCACGCTCTCACGGAAGAGTTCGTGCTCCGAGCTGAACAAGGTTCTGGGGATCATGGGTCACCTGTGTGGATTGTCGGACAAGGACGAGCCCACAGAGCCTATGCCCCGAAGGCGTCACGGGACACTGGACACATGCGACAAAAAATAAGACGATCCAGCCGTCTGGTGACCACTTTCCCCTATAAGAATAAATGAAATTATGTCTAACCAAATCTCCACGCCGTTGCGGCGCGTCAGCATTTTGGCCATTGATCGGGTATTCGCTTCCACCCTCATGCAAGCCAAGGATTTCTTCCATCTCGCCAGCCTGCGCCATGGCAAACAGCAAGGCCTGGGCCTGACCCCAGGGTTCGAAACGCGCCTGGTCAGCCCCGACGGCCAGTCCGTGCGCAGCTTCAGCGATGTGATCATGCCGGTGGACGGCGGCCTCGAAGACGCCGACATCATCGTGCTGCCGGCCTTCTGGGACGACTTCGATGTGTTGTGCACCCGCTACCCCCAGGTGCTGCCGTGGCTGCGCGAACAACATGCTCGCGGGGCTGTGCTGTGCGGCGAGGCCACCGGGGTGTTCTGGCTGGCCGAAGCCGGGCTGCTCGATGGCAAGGAGGCGACCACCTACTGGCGTTTTTTCAACGCTTTCAGCGAGCGCTTCCCCAAGGTGCAGCTCAATCAGGACAAGCACCTCACAGACGCCGACAACCTGTATTGCGCCGGCGGCACCACCTCGGCCTGCGACCTTTATATCTACCTGATCGAACGCTTCTGTGGCGCCAACATCGCCCAGGCCGTGGCCCGCGACATTCTCTATGAAGTGCAGCGCAACTATTCACCGGGGCGTATCGGGTTTGGCGGGCAGAAGCTGCATCAGGATGTGATCATCCTGCAGATCCAGCATTGGCTTGAAGAGCACTTTGCCGACAAATTCCGCTTTGAAGACGTCGCCCGGGAACACGGCATGAGCATCCGCAACTTCATGCGCCGCTTCCAGACCGCCACCGGTGACAAGCCGCTGCATTACCTGCAACGCCTGCGCATCGAGACGGCCAAGGGCCTGCTCTCGGGCAGCCGCAAGAGCATCAAGACCATCAGTTATGAGGTGGGTTACGACGATGCGAGTTTCTTTGCGCGGTTGTTCAGGCAGCACACGGAGTTGTCGCCCAACCAGTATCGCCAGCAATTTCAGCAGGCCGCCTGACTCCAGGCCAACACAAACCATTGTGGGAGCTGGCTTGCCTGCGATGACGGTGTATCAGCCAGCCTATAGTTGACTGATACACCCCCATCGCGGGCAAGCCCGGCTCCCACATTAGATCTCCATTGAGCCGGAGATTGATTAAGGCTTGTGCCCGCGCGACAGGAACTCGTGGGACTGCATTTCCAGCAGGCGACTCAAGGTGCGCTGGAATTCGAAGTTCAAGCGACCACCCGTATAGAGGTCCTTGAGTTCGACTTCCGCCGAGATGATCAGCTTGACGTTACGGTCATAGAACTCATCGACCATGTTGATGAACCGTCGGGCGATATCGTCGGTGGTCACGCCCATCTGTTCCACACCACTCAAGATCACGGCGTGGAAGATCTTGCCCAGCTCGATGTAATCGTTCTGGCTGCGTGGCCCATCGCACAGTTGGCGGAACTCGAACCAGGCTACGTCATCGCAGGTGCGCAGTGCGATGATTTCGCGGTTCTCGATCATCAGCTTGTCGTTTTCCACCGCCTGGGTGCATTCCGGCGTCAGGGCGCGGAAGCTTTTCTTCAAGCTTTCGTGTGCGGCTTCGTTGAGCGGGAAGTGGAACAGCTCGGCTTGCTCCAGGTGACGCAAGCGGTAGTCGACGCCGCTGTCGACATTGACGATATCGGTGTTCTGCTTGATCAGCGCAATGGCCGGCAGGAAGCGCGCACGCTGCAGGCCGTCCTTGTACAGGCCATCGGGCACGATGTTCGATGTGGCCACTAGGGTCACACCGTTCTTGAACAGTTCTTCCATCAGGGTGCCAAGGATCATGGCGTCGGTGATGTCGGAGACGAAGAATTCATCGAAGCAGATCACCCGGGCCTCTTGGGCGAAACGCTTGGCGATGATGGTCAGCGGGTTTTTCTCGCCCGGCAGGGTCTTCATCTCTTCGTGCACGCGCTTCATGAAGCGGTGGAAGTGCGTACGCACTTTTTCCTTGAACGGCAGCGCTTCAAAGAAGGTGTCTACCAGGTAAGTCTTGCCCCGACCCACGCCGCCCCAGAAATACAGGCCCTTGACCGGCGTGTGGTCTTTCTTGCCAAACAGCTTGCTGAACATCCCTGGCTTGCTTTGCGACGCGGCCACGAGGTCCTCGTACAGGCGCTGCAAATGACGCACGGCATTTTCCTGGGCCGCGTCGTGGAAGAACTCGGGGCGTTTCAGATCAGCTTGATATCGTTCTAGGGGCGTCATAATTTCGTTAGCAAGGCAACAAAAACGGGCCGACACTGTAACGACGGCCCTGGATAATGGCAATCAACCCTTGGTCGGGTTAATCCTCGATTGGGGTCAACGCAACGCGCAAGGCTTCGATGGCCGCGTCACGCGATGCTTGATCGGCGTACTCGGCGCTGTCAGCGACTGCGGCGCCGTCCAGCCATACGCTGAAGCCCAGGGCCTCGGCGCGCACGTCCAGCGCATCACCACGTTGCAGTTGCTTGGTCACCGCGCCGGCTGCTTTGCCATCGGCAAAGTTACGCGACAGCAGCAGTTGCTCGCCATCAGCGGCCAGCAGGCGGAAGCGGAAGCTGCCGTCAGCTTCACGGAAGCTCACAAACCGCGCAGCCTTCGCGGCTTTTTTCTTGGTGGCGACCGGCGCCGCCGCCTGGTTGACGAACGAACGCAGGCCCACCGCTTCACGCAGCTCGGCCAGGAACGGTGCCGCCACAGCGCGGGCCTTCTTGGCGCCGACCTGCAGCAGGTCTTCCATGTCCGATGGGCGCGACATCAGTTGGTGGTAACGCTCGCGCGCTTCGCCGAGTTGGCCGTCGAGCAGTTGGAACAGACGGTTCTTTGCCTCGCCCCAGCCCAGGCCTTCTAGCAACTGACCACGGAATTCGGCTTCCTGGGCCTTGGTCGCGAACGCCTGGTAAAGGGTGAACAGGTGCGAATTGTCCGGATCCTTGGGTTCGCCTGGCGCGCGGGAGTCGGTGACGATCCGCGAGATCGCGTCCTTCATGTCCTTGGCGCTGGTGAACAACGGGATGGTGTTGTCGTAGCTCTTGGACATCTTGCGGCCATCCAGGCCCGGCAAGGTGGCCACGCTTTCTTCGATCAGCGCCTCGGGCATGGTGAAGAATTCTTTACCGTTGCCGAACAGGTGGTTGAAACGCTGGCCGATGTCGCGGGCCATTTCCACGTGCTGGATCTGATCGCGGCCCACCGGCACCTTGTGCGCGTTGAACATCAGGATGTCCGCGGCCATCAGCACCGGGTAGCTGTACAGGCCCATGCTGATGCCCGCATCCGGGTCTTCGCCGTTCTCCACGTTCTTGTCCACCGAGGCCTTGTAGGCATGGGCGCGGTTGAGCAGGCCCTTGGCGGCAACGCAGGTCAGCAGCCAGGTCAGCTCGGGAATTTCCGGGATGTCCGACTGGCGGTAGAACGTTACCCGGTTCACATCCAGGCCACCGGCCAGCCAGGTCGCGGCGATTTCCATACGCGAGCGCTGGATGCGCTGCGGGTCATCGCATTTGATCAGGGCGTGGTAGTCGGCCAGGAAGTAGAAGGAGTCGGCATTCGCGTCTTCGCTGGCGAGGATCGCCGGGCGAATCGCACCGGCGTAGTTGCCCAGGTGCGGCGTGCCGGTGGTGGTGATGCCGGTGAGGATACGGGTACGGGTCGTCATGGGTGATCGCTTGTCATCAATTCGAAAGGCGTGGCAGCACCAGATCCTTGAGATCGGTCAGCTTGCCATGAAAAAAGTGTCCGCATTCTGCCACTTTCAGCAGCTCATGGGGGCGTTTCAGGGCGGCGGACCAGGCGTAGACGAGTTGCGGGTCCACAACTTCATCGGTTTCCGGCTGGATCAGGGTCAACGGGCAGCCTTGGGGCAGCACGTCCGACTCGCCCAGGCGCATCACCGCCGCAGCCACCATGAACAGGTGCGCGAGCTTTTCGCCCTTGGCTTCCAAACGCCCGCCGAGACTGGCAGCCACGTAACCGCCGAAGGAAAAACCCAGCAAGGTGATCGGCAGGTCCGGGTGCTTTTCCCGCAACCAGGTGGCGGCCGCTTCTGCATCATCGACTTCACCGCTGGCCATATCGTGAGTACCGGCACTGGCACCGACGCCCCGGTAATTGAAACGCAAAGTAATCAAACCCGCGTCGCGGGCGGTGCGTTGCAAGGTCGATACGACTTTATTGAGCATGGTCCCACCCTGTACCGGGTTAGGGTGGCAAACCAGCGCCAGGCCACGTGGTTCGGGGTGATCCAGGTACAGGGCTTCCAATTGGCCCACCGGGCCATCGATCAAAACGGGGGTTTCACGCATGAGCAAGGATGAACTCCGTGACCTCTCAAGGGGTCGACTCGTCTAGCTAAAAGTCTGTGCATGGCATCATTGCGAGCTTAATCGCGGTATACAGCGCAGGTTTGAGCCGTTAACGTAAAGCAAAGCCGTTTATAGAGGAAGGACTCGTGGAACACTCGCTCTTAGTTTGGTTGTTGCCGACTCTTGCCCTGGTTGCCGGTGTCGCCATTGGTTTCCTGGTTGCCCGCCTGCTGCCCAATGCCGCGCCTAACCGCACGCAGCGTCAGTTGGATGACATTCAGGAACGTTTTGACAGTTATCAGAACGAGGTTGTTACCCACTTCAACAGCACCGCGACCCTGGTCAAGAAGCTCACCCAGAGCTACCAGGAAGTACAGGATCACCTCGCCGATGGCGCTAACCGCCTGGCCCTCGACGACATTACCCGCCAGCGCCTGCTGGCCGCGCTGCATTCCGATGCACCGCAAACCCCACGGGAACGCCTGACCCCGCCACGGGAAAACCAGGAGCCACCACGGGACTACGCGCCAAAAACGCCGAACGCTCCAGGCATGTTGGATGAGCATTACGGCTTGAAGAAGTAAGTCATCTTCAAGCAATAAAAAAGCCCGGCTGATCGATGATCAGCCGGGCTTTTTATTAGGTGCCTGAACCATCAGACAACACCGCCCCCCTGTGGGAGCTGGCTTGCCTGCGATAGCGGTGTGCCCGTTGACACACCTGCCTCAGACACTCCGCTAATTGTAGGAGCGAGCTTGCTCGCGAAAAACTCACAGGCGCCGCGTTTATTCAGGGAGCACGCGTCATCGTTGACGTTTTTCGCGAGCAAGCTCGCTCCTACATTAAGCGCGCAAGAGCTTAAGTGAGTTGCTGTTCCTGCAACCGCCCACCGTCAATGCGCACATGCCGCCCATGGAAACGCTTGAGGCTGCTGCGGTGGCCGACGCTGACGATGCTCAGCCCCGGCAGTTCATCGATCAACGCCTGGTACAAGGTCGCCTCGTCTTCTTCATCCATGGCCGAGGTCGCCTCATCCATGTACAGCCATCGCGGTGCAAACAACAACGCACGGGCAAAGGCCAGGCGCTGTTGTTCGCCGGGCGAGAGCATGCGTTGCCAGTGGTTGGCTTCATCCAGGCGGCTGACCAGATGGGACAGGCGGCAGGTTTCCAGCACCTGTGCATAACGTTCTGGCGCGTAGACGCTGTCGTCCTGTGGGTAACTCAACACGGCCTTGAGCGTACCAATCGGCAGGTAAGGCTTTTGCGGCAGGAACAGGTAGCGCGTCGCCGGCAGGCGAATGCTGCCATGCCCGGCGGGCCACAGGTGCCCCATCGCCCGCAGCAAGGTGCTCTTGCCGCTGCCGGAACGCCCGCTGAGCATGACGCGCTGGCCAGGCTCCACGGTCATGTCGGCGTCGGTGAGCAAATGGCGGCCGTCGGCCAGGTCCATGCCCAGGTCGTTGATCACCAGGCGCTCGCCTTCAGGGCGCACGTCGATCGCCGGCGTGCGTTGCTCGTTGTCGCTCATGGCTTGCTGGAAACTCAGCAGACGGTCGCTGGTGGCGCGCCATGTCGCCAGCTCCGAATAGGCGTTGATAAACCAGCTGAAGTTCTCTTGTACGTTGCCGAACGCCGAGTTGATTTGCATCAGCTCGCCCAGCTCGATCTTGCCGGTGAAGTAGCGCGGCGCGGCGACGATAAACGGGAAGATGATCGCGATCTGGCTGTAGCCGGCGGTGAAAAAGGTCAGGCGCTTGGACACTTTCATGATGTCCCAGAAGTTCTGCCAGACCTTGCCGAAGCGCGTGCTCAGGCGCTGCCTTTCATTCGGCTCGCCGTTGTACAGGGCGATACTTTCGGCATTCTCACGCACCCGCACCATGGAAAAACGCAGGTCCGCTTCGAAGCGTTGTTGTTGGTTGCTCAGGCCAATCAAGCGCCGGCCGATCAGGTGCGTCAGCCAACTGCCCACGGCGGCGTACAGCAGCGCACACCAGAACATGTAGCCGGGGATGGTGATGCCGAACACTTCGATGCTGCCCGAGACGCCCCACAGGATGATCGAGAATGACACCAGGCTGACCACGTTACGCAGCAAGCCGAGGCCCAGGCTTAAAGTGCCGGACGTGAAGTTGTTAAGGTCTTCGGAAATCCGCTGGTCCGGGTTATCGGTGTAGCCGCCCTGCTCCAGCTGGTAGTAATTCTTGTGGGCCAGCCAGCGGCTGAAGTGTTTTTCGGTGAGCCAGGCGCGCCAGCGGATCGTCAGCATCTGGGTCAGGTAAAGGCGGTACACCGCACCGAGTATCGCCACCGCCGCGATCCCGCCGAAATAGCCGATCAGTTGCCAGAAGGCCGCTGTGTCCTTCTTCTCCAAGGCGTTGTAGAAGTCTTTGTACCAGTGGTTGATCCACACGGAGATCGCCACGCTGAACAGCGACAGGCCAATCACGGCGGCCAGCAGCAGCCAGGCCCTGCCCTTCTCTTCACTGCGCCAATAGGGGGTGATCATCGCCCAGGTTCGGCGGAAGAATTGCCCACGCACCGCATCGTTGACCGCGCGGTATTCAGCGTTCTGATTCATCGTTCAGGCTCGGTAGGAAAAAGTCACAGGCGTTTGAACCGATCATAGGGGATCGGTTCGTGCGTCCGTGCAGCCTGAAGCGGGTTGTTCAGTTGCCGTTCAGCGTCGTACCGGGCGCTTCTGCAACTTGCGTTGCAGCGTGCGGCGGTGCATGCCCAGGGCGCGGGCGGTGGCGGAGATGTTGCCTTCGTGTTCGGTCAACACGCGCTGGATGTGTTCCCACTGCAGGCGGTCCACCGACATCGGATTTTCCGGCACCAGGGTGTCGAGGTCGGCATGCTCGGACAGCAAGGCGGCCAGCACGTCGTCGGCATCCGCTGGTTTGCACAGGTAGTTGCAGGCGCCGCGCTTGATCGCCTCGACGGCGGTGGCGATGCTGGAGTAACCGGTGAGGATCACCACGCGCATTTCCGGGTCGAGTTCCAGCAGCTTGGGCAGCAGCACCAGGCCCGAGTCGCCGTCCATTTTCAGGTCCAGGGCAGCGTAGTCCGGCAGGTCGGCCTGGGCGATGGTCAGGCCCTCTTCAGCAGAACCTGCGGTGCTGACGCGAAAACCGCGCCGGCTCATGGCGCGCGCCATCACGCGGGTAAAGGTCGCGTCGTCATCTACCAGCAGCAGGTGCGGCAGTTCTTCGCCTTCGACTTGGATCTCGTCACTCATCGATATCTCCTCGTGCGACACGGGGCAGGCGCAGCTCGGTGAGCGTGCCACCTTCCTCATGACTATAGAGCTTCACTGAGCCGCCCGCGCGGGTCACGCTGGCCTTGCTCAAAAACAGGCCCAGGCCGAAGCCTTTGCCCTTGGTGGTAAAGAAGGGTTTGCCGATCTGCTCGGCAATGGCCAACGGCACGCCGGCGCCGTGGTCACGAATGCTGATGGTGACGTTTTCCGCGTCCCAGTCCAACTGCACGCCGAGGCCTTCAGGGCAGGCATCGGCGGCATTGTTCAGCAAGTTGAGCAGCGCCTGGGTCAGGTCTGGCGGTGGCGCCATGCGCGGTACGCTGCCTTGGCCCAGCAGGTTGAAGCGGTAACTGGCTTCGGGACGCATCAGGTGCCAGCGGTTCAGCGCCTCATCGAGCCATTGGGTGACGTCTTGCATTTCGACCGCCAGACGGCGATTGGCCTCGGCGGCGCGCACCAGTTGCTGGAGCGTCAGCTTGCACTGCTTGACCTGTTCCTGCAGCACGCTCAAATCATCCTGCAGGGCCGGGTCGTGATGGTCCTGGGTCATTTCCTTGAGCAGCACGCTCATGGTCGCCAGCGGCGTGCCCAACTCATGGGCGGCGCCAGCGGCCTGGGTGGCCACGGCCAGCAACTGCTGGTCACGCAGGCCCTCTTCACGGCGAATGGCACGCAGTTCTTCCTGACGACGCAGTTCTTCGGCCATGCGCGCGGCGAAGAAGGTAATGACTGCCGCCGACAGGGCGAAGCTCAACCACATCCCATAGATTTGCAGGTTTTCCCGGGCGATGGGGAATGTCTGCAAGGGGTAAAACTGTGCCAACAGCAAGGTGTACAGCGTCAGCGCGATGCCCGACAGGACCACCGAATAGCGCCACGGCAGGGTCACGGCGGCGATGGTCAAAGGCACCAGGTAGTAGGAGACAAAGGGGTTGGTGGAACCGCCGGAGAAGTACAGCAACACGCTGTGGATAAACAGGTCACAGGCCAGTTGCAGGGCGTACTCCAGCTCGGTCACAGGCCAAGTGGTACGCAACCGAATGGCGGTGAACACACACAATACGGTGGAAAAACCCAGGGTCACGGCCAGTTGCAGCCAGGGCAGCGGCAACAGGTCGAACCAATAGGCAAGCCCGACGGAACCGGCCTGCGCGGCCAGTACCAGGGTGCGAATGAACGTCAGGCGCCAGAGGTTCTGGCGAGTGGCGGAAGTCAGTTTTACGGCGGCGAGCATGAGCTCTCCCGGTGAGCGCTGCAGGCGGATCGGCACGAGTATAAACGAAGCAGACCTGCTGGCACGGCGTGTGTGGCTCTTTGACGCAGGCCGGGTAAATGACCGTTCGTCGGCGCCCGCATAACTTGTGGGTAATGTGTAAACCCGAAGAACCCGATGCCAGCGTCTACAGTCTTACCGAACACGACTATCTCAAGGAGCTTCCATGTCTCGTTTCATTCGCAGTGCAGCCATCATTACCTTCAGCGCCAGCGCTCTGGCGAGCCTGCCGGCCATGGCCGCCGATGCATTGCATTACAACCAGATCTCCCTGCGCGCCGAAGCCAGCCAGGAAGTGGCCCGCGACAAGATGATCGTCACTCTTTACACCGAATCGCAAAACGCCGACCCGGCCAAGCTTGCTGCCGAAATCACCACCACCCTGAACCAGGCCCTGGGCCAGGCGCGCGAAGTCAAAGGCGTGACCTTGCGCCAGGGCAGCCGCAACAGCTACCCGATCTACGACAGCAAGAACCAGAAGATCACCGGCTGGCGTGAACGCGCCGAGCTGCGCCTGGAAAGCGCGGATTTCCCGGCGCTGTCCAAACTCACCGGCGAGTTGTTGAACACCTTGAAAATGGACAGCATGGACTTCGCCATCGCCGACACCACGCGCAAGGCCAGCGAAGATGCACTGCTCAAAGATGCGGTGGCGGCGTTCAAGGCGCGCGCGCAACTGGCTACCGATGCACTCGGCGGCAAGGGCTACAAGATCGTCAACCTGAACTTCAACACCAATGGCTACCCAATGCCTTACGCCCGCAGTGGCGGCATGATGATGAAAGCCGCCATGGCCGATTCAGCGCCGACGCCTGAAGTGGAAGCTGGCACCAGCCAGGTCACTATGAGTGCCGACGGCGTGATCGAAGTTTTACAGTAAGTTTTTAGACAGGACAAAGGCGCAGCCCTACGGGCTTGCGCCTTTTTTTGGATGGCTGTCGGTACCCGATTTGACGATGCCACCAACCTAGGCGCCCCCCCCCCCCCCCCCCGAGCACCGCCACGACCGTCGTATCAAAAACCGGGCTCAAACTCATCCAACGGATCAAAAACACTGACAACATCAACGATGTTCCCGAGATCGAAGCGATCCCGGATATAAATATAAAAGCATCCAGAACTATAACTCTCCGCGCCTATCCGTGTAGAGGTCACACCTACGCTACATGTACCGTCTTAACCGAAGCGATACTTCTGGTTTTTTTGATCGCTACAGGTTGCATCTTAGAAAACATTTGACATACAGGGCGCGTGCGATCTGGAACTTTTCGCACACCTGCCGCCACCTAATACTTGTAAAACTATACAGGCACTGCCCTACAAACTGAGGGAAGCCTTACGGAATAGAAGAGCCAGTAACGTTAGCTGGCCACTAACTCCACGCCAATGCCATAACACTTCAAGAAAATAACTTTAAATCATTAATAAAGTGAGTCATTCATGAAGACACTTTCTTCTTTCGGGCATCCCCCGCTTATTCCCAGCGGACCACCGATTGCAGACTTTAACCCAACTCAAACAGCGCCCCCAGCAAACAAAGCGAACACCACACCGCAATGGCACCCCCCGCTGAGCCCCGGCGGACCACCCATTGCAGACTTTAATCCAACTCGGACAGTTGCTCCCTCGCCGCCAGTAAAAAATACGACCGCGCCACCGCAGGACCATGAGCTTGATTTCTCCAAAGGCGTCATTTATGGGGGAGACACCGTTTCTGCGCCTACGAGCTATCCGCCCAAGGAACAGGTGCAGCGCATAGAAGCCTATGCCGGACGTGTAGTGGCACACATCAAGACCTTGGAACAGGGTAAGGAAGGCGAAAACAACGTCAAATTCCAGAACGTTCGCCATTTTCTAGAGCCTGCGGGTTACTTCAGTGGCGGGTTACTGGCTGCCGGGTACGACCCACATGAAAAATTCACCGTGACGTTCAACTCCTACGTAGGTAAATGGAAGAAAGAGGTGCAGACCAACACCGAAGAACGCACTTACTATGCATGGGAAATTGCAGCCGGTGCCCTTAAGCACGACAGAACACCGGAAGGCGGTTTACTCAATTTTCAAGAGACGAAAGTCAAGCCACAAGACGCGAACAAGATCAACGATCTGGAAGCGCTGGGTGCGCGTCTACAGGCTCACTGGAAGGTGGATGTAGCCGAGCCTATGCGCGACATGTACGGTGCCTTGGCGAAACGCTCCGGAAAAGCGGATGCCTATGCTGTGCGCGGAATTCTAGAAAGCCTGCGTAACGACAAGAACAGCTATGAACAACTCTCCCCCGAAGGGCAAGACGCAATCCATCGTACACTTTACAGAAACGGCAACGTGGTCATCCCAAACATATATGGCTACCCACTGGCAGGGCATGCATTTATCCCGTTCACCAACTATCACGGCGATTACGACCACCGGCCTAATAAAGGTTTGCTCATTGACTTGAAAAACGGCACGGTCAGTGAAATATACGGCGATGACGATTTTGCCCACTGGGCTGAGAAAAATCGTAATGAGCTGTACAGTAGTTTTAATGCCAGTGACAGGCAGGGCGGCAAAGACTCTCATTGGCCATCGGCCGCAAATGTGCTCGAAAACCTGATCGACTCCAACAGGGCTACATACCCCGGTTATCAAAACTGGATAAAAGACAAGGCTGTGCCTGTGAGGGAGACTTTCAATTATACCCAATCACGAAATAGCGAATACTTCTTGAAATGGGGAAACCTTGAGTCCGGCATTGCTAACGAGTACCAAGCTGTGAACGCCAAGAACGCAGTATGGGCCGACCAAACGCAGGTGTTTGGTTCCGAGCAGCAAGCGTGGAAGAACGCGAAGGAATTATGGGGACGCACCTTCGGTTACGTGCCCGTCCTTGGTAACGCGGGCAATATTGTCTTCGGTGTGCATGACTCCATTCACGGCATGACCGCCGACGATCGCGTTGGCGGCACTGCCGCAGCGGTGATATCGAGCCTGCAACTGGTGCACGAACTTGCACCCAATGGGGTAGAAGCGGGCCTGGGTGAACTTGAGTTGCCTTCCCCCCCGTCTAGCGGCAAGAACTACAGTTGGAGGTACAATTCCGAGACACAGGATTTTGAATTTGTGCGCGCACCAAAAGCTTCGAACGACAGTCATATTCCCACAAACGTCGAAACAGACGAATCAAATCGTTCGGTGCCGGCTAATAGTGGAGGCGCCCGCCCGCCCGTCGAAGGCACAAACGGGAAACTTCCACCACTGAGTTCCGTAGAAAACATACCCACGGGTGAGGCACTTTTTTCTACGGGTGAAAAAGCCGTCATCCTGAGTGGAGAGGTCAATGACCTGAATGTGGTCAACGAAAAGCTGTATACCTTTACCGACAAAAATAAAAAAGGCACGGAAACACGATTGAATGTACTCGTCCATGGCAGTTTCAACCCTGAAACTGGCGTAGCAAGAGTTGTGTTCGATGGACAACTCCACACCCCGGCAGAGTTGCTTCAGACTCTTCACGCAAAAGGTGTACGCCCGGAGCTTTTTGACAACATACGCCTGTTGTCATGCAATTCTGCAACTGGGGGAGACGCTTCCTTTGCCGCTCAATTTCAAAGGCTGATAAGGCGCCCTGTAAAAGGGTATACCGGCACTCTCACCGCGAGCCTTTCGCCGGAAGTTATAACGGCGGCCATTGACAAAGTAGAAAAAGCTTATCTCCAACACGTGCAAAAGAAGGGCGTCACCCTTACTCCCGCTGTAACGGCCTACGTGAGAGGCCAGGCTGAGCAGTATATCGCCGATGAAATGAAGGTAAATTCACGTTTCATACCGTCGAAGACCAACCCCTATTGGAACCCACTCAAGTGGTGGGCCTTCACCTATAAGCCTGAGACATTCCACCCTAAACCTTGAAAATTCATTTATGAGTAGAGGTGACCGGCGACTGTATTTCTCCATGCAACGACGACGTGATCGAAGTTTTATAGTAACTTTTTTAGACAAGACACAGGCGCAGCCCCACGGGGCCTGCGCCTTTTTTTGCGCGCTGGCGCGCCGTCATATACGGCAGCATATTTAACAGGAATCAAGCGCCCGGCTTTCACGACTCATTACTGCCATAGCTACCAGGGAGGGCTGTGCTGGCATCTATTCATACAATGAGAGCCGAACTTATGTCCCTTTCACTCAATCCGACATCCTCGCCATCGCTGCCGTCCGCCGTCCCCCATCCGATATCGAACACTCAAGCGCAGGTGACACCGCCACCGCCCACTGCAAAAACCGTCCACCCTGACGAAACAGCCCTGCTCAAGGCCTACCTCGAGGCCGCACAACGCAAGGTGTTGCACGGCAATGCCGGGCTTATAACCGTACCGCCCCAAAGCACCCTGGGCCAATGGCTTGGGCTGTATCGCACGCACTTGGAAAATGCCGTCGTACAGGGCTGGCTGCGCGAACAACACTTCGCCCCGGACACCTTGCTTTCAATCAACCCCTCTACAGGTACCTTGTCCGCCGAGGTCGAGGGCAAAACGAAAACCTTCCATCTGTCGGATACATCAGGCTGGGGACAAATTTCAGGCCCCCTGCTGGACGCCGCAAAAGTTATCGCCCCTGGCAATAACGGTGATTTGCGTGTGAGGTTGGGTAAGGACTCCATACAGGTCAGCGCAAAAGTGGTGGCCAACTTTGAAGGCGTGCCCCTTCCCCAAACGCTGTCCCAGGCTCGAGCACAAATAAGGCATCTGGAACATAAAGACACCTTCGACCCTATCCCCGCCGATGACCGCCTGCGCCCTGCCAGCAGCCGCTCGGCACAGGCGCTGCAAGAGCAACAACACAATGCCGCCAAGTACTACAGCACCGCACCACAGGCGTTGGCTTACAAGCGCCTGGCGGTTGACGTCGCCAACAACCTGCCCAATACGCGGGCAGAAGCCAAGAAATGGGCGGATGACCTGCTGCTCAAACTCACGGGCAAACCTATCGACTCCGATACTGTCTATTTGAACCGCTTCAAAGGCGGTGAAAGCGCGGACACGGCTACCGGCTGGGAACACACTTTTCAGGAGCCCTGGTCCTCACTGCGCTTACCCGACGCCTTGCTGAAGAACTTCTCCGAGCACGACTGGGTGCCTGGCAACCTCGACCTCGAGGCAGGTTTGTATACTCAGCCCGCAGGGCAAAGCGATAAAGGCGGTTACGGCAAGCACAATCAAATCGACCTCAAGCCGTCACAAGTGATGCACGAGAGCTGGAAAACCGACTTTCAAACCCAGATGACCCAGAAATTCGACAGGTTTTGGAACGCGCACACCGATAACTACCACACGGTAATCAAAGGTGAGTTCGTTTCCCAGGCACGGGAGCAACTGAAGAAAGCCCAAGCCTGTTCACCTGCTGAACGAGCCTTGCAAGCCTCAGAACACCAGTTCACTCGTGGCGACTACAGCCTGGTAATGGCGGCGGCGAACAATATTCCACTCGACGAAAACACACCCCTGAGCCTTGAACAGCTCAAGGCCAAAGCGCCAGTAAGCAGCGCTCCCCAAGTGCATGCCCTTGATATCCACGGTTTCACATCCAGTGACATTCTTCGATTCAGTAGCGACGACACTGGCCGGCAAGTGCTTTACATACCTGGAGCCAAACCGGCATTTCTGCGCTTCGACTCCTTGGACAAGCTCAATCAATGGGTAATTGACCAGACGAAGGACCCGAAAAAAAGCCAGTCGCTGCTCGCGCACTTTTCATTGGCTGATCGTCAGAACCGTAAGCCTGACCTTCTCATACAACTGGCAATCGGGTTTGTACCGGGCGCGAGCTTTACGGGTATTGGCGACAAGCAAGATGGCCTGGACGCCCTCTTCAAGAAAATGGCCGCCGGTGAGCTGAAAAACCCGGTGAACACCAGTAGTCACTCGAAAATCGAGGGGGATGTGTTTTCCACCCTGACAACCGCCGCCAAACAGCGCATGACGAGTGACACCGACGTCGTCGTCAAATCCAACAGCGAAGTAACCCGAGATACATGGTTGAACGACATTACCGTAGCCGCCGGGCTATTGGCCAAGCTTGCGCCTATCGCTGCACCGGTTGCCGGCGCAGCGGCACTTGCCGGGCTGACCGAGTTGGGGTTGGGCTTGGAACAAACAACGTCCGGGGACACCGAGGCGGAACGCGACAACGGAGCTTCCAAGGCACTCGATGGTTTGCTGAACACGTTGTTCTCAGCGGGGGCAAGCGAAGTTCCGGAAGATCCTTTTGCATTGCCGCCCGAGAAAGAGCTACCGGTTGTGGACCCGCTCGCCCAACCGCAAATCAATGAACTCGAAGAGCCAACACCAGGCCCATCCAGCGGCACCCCCACGGTTAACGAAGCTGGGGCTCCCCTGCCAAAATCCCAAACACTCTTGCCGATGGCTCCCTATGCCGTGTCTGAGGGTGAGCAGTTGATAAAGAGCGCGCCCCGCGATGCGTTGGGTGTCTATCGAATAACCGACAGCCAGGGGGCACTGCGCCAGTTCGTGCGCTTTACCGACGAGACGGGGGCGAGCAAAGTATTTGAAATATCAGGCCGCTATCGAACCGGCGACGTGTTCGCCAAAATCATTAATCCCGATAACGGCGCAGGGCTGATGGTCATCACACCTGGGCGTGATGGAGAATGGGCCAGGGCGCCGGGCAATGGCGGGGTGAAGTGGCCATGGCAACGCTCTGAGTCCCCAACACCAAGTAACGATCTAAAAACGCCTGCACAGGTATCGGATAATTTTATTGAGTTAAACGGTACCAAAATGAAAGGCGCTGACATACTCGACAAGTATTTCAATGTTGAAGAGCAAGCGAACTATAAATATGGCGTCAGCTTCAAGGAAGAGAACGGTATTTTAGAAAACCGCCCTGTCTTTTCCTGGACAACGGACAGCGGGGACTTCACGGTATCCGAATCGGAAACAGCTTCGCCATCCGAGTATGGTACCAGCAATTATTCTCCACAATTTATCAAAGACATCAACCGAGACCCTTACACAATAAGAAGCGCTGACCTGGAGAACGTTGAAATCGACATACCCCAGCAGATAGCGGGAATGACTATCCCAGATGACTTAGAACAACAGATCCGTAATGGTCTTATAGGGGATGGGATCAATGCATTTGAGCGCACCGTGCCCGATCCTGACATGCGAGCGGCAATTTCAGAGGTTGCTCATCAAGGCTCTTCCGCTCCTGCGTGGTTTGAATTGCAGCCTCCCCGAGTGAAAGACGGTTATATCAGCAGTGTTGGCGACAGGCAGTACGTCATCGACTATAACCCTTTAAAAAATGAGACCGAGGTTACAATAACCACCCAATGGCGCCTGAAATCTGAGGTTAGAGGTGAGTCCACCCTCGCCAAAGACGTGAACATAACAGCCACTCGAACTTTCAACCTCCGTGCAAGTAATGAAATAGACGGCCCGCCCGTTATAATCGATAAATCGGCTCCCATCCGGATAGAAGTATCCCCTACCTAAGCCAGCTGAACGGCGGTAACCTCGGTTACCGCCTTTTCGTTTGGGCAGCTTTTACGCCTGCCATTTCAGGGGTCTCCATGGAAAGAATCGCCATTAAGCCAGTGCTCCTCGCCGCAAGCCTTCTAGCTTTTATACCGATGGCTCACGCCGCTACCACCCTGGTCTACTGCTCCGAAGCCAGCCCCGCCGGCTTCGACCCCAGCCAGTACACCAGTGGCACCGATTTTGACGCATCCGCCGAAACCGTGTTCAACCGCCTGACCCAGTTCAAGCGCGGTGGCACCGAGGTCGAACCAGGCCTGGCCACCAGTTGGGACGTGTCGAAGGATGGTCTGACGTATACCTTTCACCTGCGTGAAGGCGTCAAGTTCCACACCACCGACTTCTTCACCCCGACCCGCGACTTCAACGCCGATGACGTGCTGTTCACTTTTAATCGTCTGCTGGACGCCGAGAGCCCGTTTCGCAAGGCCTACCCCTCCGAATCGCCCTACTTCACCGACATGGGCTTGAACACTACGATCAAAGGCCTTGAAAAACTCGACGAACACACTGTGCGTTTCAACTTGAACAACGTCGATGCTTCGTTCGTACAGAACCTGGCCATGAGTTTCGCCTCGGTGCAATCGGCGCAATACGCCGCCCAACTGTTGAAAGAAGGCAAGGCCGAGCAGATCAACCAGCAACCGGTGGGCACCGGGCCGTTTGTGTTCAAGCGCTACCAGAAAGACGCGCAGATCCGTTATGCGGCCAATAAGCAGTATTGGAAACCCGAGGACGTGAAGCTCGACAACCTGGTGTTCGCCATCACCCCGGACGCCGCAGCGCGCCTGCAGAAACTCAAGGCCGGCGAATGCCAGGTCAGCGGTTACCCGCGCCCCGCTGACATCGAGGCAATGAAGCAAGACCCCAACCTGCGCGTGCAGCAACAAGCGGGCTTCAACCTGGGCTTCCTTGCCTACAACGTGACTCATCCGCCGCTGGATCAGCTCAAGGTGCGCCAAGCCCTGGACATGGCCATCGACAAGCCCGCCATCATCAAGGCTGTTTACCAGGGCGCCGGACAATTGGCGCAGAACGCACTGCCTCCCGCCCAGTGGTCTTATGACCCTAAAATCCAGGATGCACCCTACGACCCGACCAAGGCGCGGTTGCTACTAAAAGAAGCAGGGGTTGCACCAGGTACCACCATCAATCTGTGGGCCATGACCGTACAACGCGCCTCGAACCCGAATGCGCGAATGTCCGCACAAATGATTCAACAGGATTGGGCCAAGGTCGGCATCAAGGCCAACATCGTCAGCTATGAGTGGGGCGAATACATCAAGCGCGCGAAAAATGGCGAACACGACGCAATGATTTACGGCTGGACCGGCGACAACGGCGACCCGGATAACTGGCTGGGCGTGCTCTACAGTTGTGCTGCGGTCAAGGGCAGCAACTACGCCAAATGGTGTAACCCGGCCTACGACAAGCTGGTACAGCAAGCCAAGGTCAGCAGCGACCGCGAGCAGCGCATCAAGTGGTATCAACAGGCACAGAAAATCCTTAAGGAACAAGTACCTATAACGCCTATTGCGAACTCGACGGTTTTCCAGCCAATGCGCAAGCAAGTGCGTGACTTCAAGATCAGCCCGTTCGGGCTCACGCCGTTCTACGGTGTGGGTCTAGATAAGTAACAACAGCGCCCCAACCGAGTGCGCTAGACGCCTCGGCTGGGCTTTTTTGGTGCGCCATTTGCACCGAAAAAACCCTCCAAATAGGCACTTTTGTGTCAGAACTTTCATAATTGCGACATTCCTGTACGTTCGTACCACAGTTTTCCCTTTGCAACCGCTCTGCATCTTGCATTGGGTATGGCGCCTGCATAAGTATCCGCAGGCCGACTCACGAGGTCGCCCTCACCACCAAAAATGACAACAAATCATGAGGCCAACATGCTTAAACACGCAGTCCTTCCGTTATTAGTGAGCGCTGGCCTTATGGCCGCAGCCCCCGTAGCCCTTGCGGCAACTAACCTGGTGTTCTGCTCCGAAGGGAGCCCGGCCGGTTTCGACCCAGGCCAGTACACCACCGGAACAGACTTCGATGCCTCGGCCGAAACCATGTTCAACCGCCTGAGCCAGTTCGAACGTGGCGGCACCGCCGTCGTTCCTGGCCTGGCCACCAGCTGGGACGTGTCCCCGGATGGCCTGACGTATACCTTCCACCTTCGCGAAGGCGTCAAGTTCCACACCACCCCGTACTTCAAGCCGACTCGTGAATTCTCGGCCGACGACGTACTGTTCACCTTCAACCGGATGATCAATAAAGACGATCCATTCCGTAAGGCCTACCCCACCGAGTTCCCGTACTTCACGGACATGGGGATGGACACCAACATCAAGAACATCGAAAAAGTCGATGACCACACCGTCAAGTTCACCCTTGGCACCGTGGACGCCGCGTTCATCCAGAACCTGGCCATGAGCTTCGCCTCGATCCAGTCCGCCGAATACGCTGCGCAGCTGTTGAAGGAAGGCAAGCCTGCCGACATCAACCAGAAGCCGGTCGGCACTGGCCCGTTCGTGTTCAAGAGCTACCAGAAAGATTCGAACATTCGCTACACCGGCAACAAGGACTACTGGAAACCTGAAGACGTGAAGATCGACAACCTGATCTTCGCTATCACCACTGACCCGTCGGTGCGTATCCAGAAGCTCAAGAAAAACGAATGCCAGATCACCCTGTTCCCACGTCCGGCTGACCTCAAGGCGCTGGGTGAGGACAAGGACCTGAAACTGCCGCACCAGGCCGGTTTCAACCTGGGCTACATCGCCTATAACGTCATGCCAGTACTCAAGGGCCAGACCGCCGCGAACCCGCTGGCCGACCTGCGCGTCCGTGAAGCCCTGGACATGTCGGTGAACAAGCAGCAGATCATCGACTCCGTGTACCAAGGTGCCGGCCAGTTGGCAGTCAACGCCATGCCGCCGACCCAGTGGTCCTATGACACCACCATCAAGGATGCCAAGTACGATCCTGCCAAAGCCAAAGAGCTGCTCAAGGCCGCTGGCGTCAAGGAAGGTACCGAGATCACCCTGTGGGCCATGCCGGTTCAGCGCCCCTACAACCCCAACGCCAAGTTGATGGCCGAGATGCTGCAGAACGACTGGAAACAGATCGGCCTGAAGGTCAACATCGTCAGCTACGAGTGGGGCGAGTACATCAAGCGCTCCAAGGGCGGCGAGAACCAGGCCATGATCATTGGCTGGAGCGGCGACAATGGTGACCCGGACAACTGGCTGAACGTGCTGTTCGGCTGCGACTCGCTGTCGGGCAACAACTTCTCCAAGTGGTGCGACAAGAAATTCGACGGCATCGTGAAAGAAGCCAAGGCCACATCGGATGTCGCCAAACGCACCGAGCTGTATAAGCAGGCGCAACATATCCTCAAAGATGCAGTCCCGATGACACCTATCGCGCACTCGACGGTGTATCAACCCATGCGTAATACCGTACAAGACTTCAAGATCAGCCCGTTTGGCTTGAATTCCTTCTACGGCGTTAGCGTCAGCGGCAAGTAAGGATCAATAACGGCGACGTTTCATAACGTCGCCGTTATTCCATCCGCCTGGACCTTAGGAAACAGACTACGTTTGCAAGCGTTGCCGTCTTACAGCAATGAACTGCGACCCGTGCCTCCGTTGCCTACAAGGTCAGTCAGAATTGACGCATTTACTGCAAGGTCAACGCCCCATAAGGTCGTAGGACAGCAGCGGCATCATTCTGGTGAAGGGCACTTGCTGTGTGTGGGATCAGTGAGGTCTGCCTGGCTGCACGCCAGCAGGAAGGCTCGCTGTTGATAACTACAAACAAGGACCGGGAACGTCATGCGCCATACCACCGCTGTATCCGCTCTGTTTGCCACCAGCCTGCTGGCCGTGGCCACGATGGGCCAAGCCGCCGAGAAGAAGAGCCTGGTGTTCTGCTCCGAAGGCAGCCCGGCAGGGTTTGACACTGCGCAATACACCACCGCCACCGACAACGATGCGGCGGAGCCTTTGTATAACCGTTTGGTGGAGTTCGAAAAAGGCGCCACCGACGTCGTCCCTGGGCTGGCAACCAAGTGGGATATTTCCCCAGATGGCCTGACCTACACCTTCCACCTGCGTGAAGGGGTGAAGTTCCACAGCAACAAGGAATTCAAGCCGACGCGGGACTTCAACGCCGACGACGTGCTGTTCACCTTCAACCGCATGCTTGACCCCGAGCACCCGTTCCGTAAGGCCTACCCCACCGAGTTTCCGTACTTCAACGGGATGAGCCTGAACAAGAACATCGCCAAGGTCGAGAAAACAGGCCCCTACACCGTGGTGATGACCCTGAACACGGTCGACGCCGCGTTCGTGCAGAACATCGCCATGAGCTTTGCCGCAATCCTTTCGGCCGAATACGCCGAGCAGCTGCTCAAGCAAGGCCGGCCCAGCGACATCAACCAGAAGCCGATCGGCACCGGCCCGTTCGTGTTCCAGCGTTACCAGAAAGACTCGCAGATTCGCTACGTGGGCAACAAACAGTACTGGGACCCGAGCCGCGTCAAGCTGGACCAGTTGATCTTCGCCATCAACACCGACGCGTCGGTGCGCGTGCAAAAACTTAAGGCCGGCGAATGCCAGGTCACCCTGCATCCACGCCCCGCCGATGTCGAAGCCCTCAAGGCCGACCCGAACCTGCAACTGCTGACCAAGCCGGGCTTTAACCTCGGCTATATCTCCTACAACGTGCGCCACAAGCCGTTCGATCAGTTGGAAGTACGCCAGGCGCTGGACATGGCGGTGAACAAGCAGAGCATCCTCAATGCTGTGTACCAGGGCGCCGGGCAACTGGCGGTCAACGCCATGCCGCCGACGCAGTGGTCTTACGACGACAGCATCAAGGATGCCGCCTACAACCCGGAAAAAGCCAAGGAGTTGCTCAAGGCCGCCGGCGTCAAGGAAGGCACCGAGATCACCTTGTGGGCCATGCCGGTACAGCGCCCGTACAACCCCAACGCCAAGCTGATGGCCGAGATGCTGCAGAACGACTGGGCCAAGATCGGCCTCAAGGTCAAGATCGTCAGCTATGAGTGGGGCGAGTACATCAAACGCACCAAGAACGGTGAGCACGATGTCAGCCTGATCGGCTGGACCGGCGACAATGGTGACCCGGACAACTGGCTCGGCACCCTCTACAGCTGCGACGCCATCGGCGGGAACAACTACTCCATGTGGTGCGACCCGGCGTACGACAAGCTGATCAAGCAAGCCAAGGTCGTGACCGACCGCGAACAAAGGACTGTTCTGTACAAACAGGCGCAGCAACTGCTCAAGCAGCAGGTGCCGATCACGCCTATCGCCCACTCGACGGTCAACCAGCCGTTAAGCGCCAAAGTCGAAGGCTTCAAGGTAAGCCCCTTCGGCCGCAACGTGTTCTCGGGCGTCAGCATCAACCCATAAGACAATAACCGGATGGCGGGGAGCGAAATCGGCTCCTCGGCAAACGTGCAGGCTTTTGTTGGGAAATTTCCTACGCCAAACGTTTGCAATAGCTTGAACGAGTTCCACACCCAATAGCCGGATCACCCAAAAAGACCGGCATTAAAAAAGAGAACCAAAGGAGCTTCACCCATGAAACTGAGCAGCAAAGCGCTTCTGGCCTTGGCCATCAGCAGCATCACGGCCACCGCCTACGCTGAAACGCAAAGCCAGGACTTCGTTCCTACCACCCTGGCCGGCACCAGCGCCCAAAGCGAGGCCAAAGGCTTTATCGAAGATTTCAGCCTGGGCGGCACCACGCGTAACTGGTACTCCCATGAAAGCAAATACCGTGGGGGCACCTTCTCGTACCAGAAACACGGCCAGACCCTGACCGATCGCAACCGTACCAACTGGGTGCAAGGCACCATCCTCAACGCCAGCTCGGGTTTCACCCAGGGCACCGTTGGGGTCAAGACTGAAGTGGCGGTGTACAACGCCCTGGTGCTGGACCGCAGCAAGCGTGATATCAAAGGCGGCTCCAACCGTACCCTGGCCGACTCCAACGGCGACGCCGTCGACCAGTGGAGCAAACTGGGCCTGGCCAACGTGCAATTCCGTGTGTCCAACACCACACTGACCGCCGGTCGCCAGAACTTCAGCAGCGGCATCGTCGACACCATCGGCAACCGTGCCCTGCCTTCCAGCTTCCAGGGTGTGAGCTTCAACAGCGAAGAGTTCAGCAACCTGTCGTTCCAGGGCGGCGTGTTCGACCGCGTTTCGCCACGTAGCGAGCAGAGCCTGTCGAAATTCCGTAGCGAATACGGTAATGGCGCAGAAACCGACAAAGTGTCGACCCTGGGTGTGAACTACCAGCCGCTGAAAAGCCTGAAGACCAGCTTCTTCGCCGCTAACGTGAAGGACTTCTGGAACCAGTACTACTTCGGCGCCACCCACGAGCTGGGCGACGCGCAGCAGTTGGGCCTGACCACCGGCTTCAACTACTACAAGACTGTCGATGAAGGCAAAAAAGAGATGGGGGAAATCGACAACGATACCTTCTCCCTCTCCCTGGGCCTGACTCACCAGGCACACAGCCTGACCTTCGGCTACCAACAAGTGAACGGTAACGAGTACTTCGACTACCTGCACGAAACCAACGGTATCTACCTGGCCAACTCCCTGACGTCTGACTTCAACGGCCCGAACGAGAAATCCTTCCAGATCGCCTATGCCATCAATATGGCTGAATACGGCGTACCTGGCCTGAAGTTCAACGCCTACTCGGCACGCGGCTGGGGCATCGACGGCACCCACTACACCGGCAACAACGGCCGGGCCAAGTTTGCCTACGACGGCATCCAGTCCCAGGACGGCGAGAAGCACCAGGAATACGGTGTAGGCGCCTCTTACGCGCTGCAGAGCGGCCCACTCAAAGCCACCACCGTGCGCGCAACCTATGTTGAGCACCGTGGCAGCGAGTTCCAGTCCGACGGCAGCATCAAAGAGTTCCGTCTGGTTACCACCATCCCGTTCAACATCCTTTAATTAGTGCCAGGCAGGCGGCGAGCTCAGGACGAGCCCGCCGCCTACGCTTTTCTGGCTCCATCGATTGCAGAGGGCTCTGAATGAAAATGCTCCCACTACAAGCCGCCATGGCCGCTGCGCTGTTGAGCGTGGCGATCGGCGTTTCGGCCAAACCGCTGGTGGTCTGCACCGAAGCCAGCCCGGAAGGTTTCGACCCGGTCCTGTACACCACTGCCGTGACCGCTGACGCCGCCGCTGAAACCATGTTCAACCGCCTGGTGGACTTCAAGCCCGGCACCACAGAAGTGGTGCCCGCCCTGGCCAAAGACCTGCCGGAAATCAGCGCCGATGGCCTGACCTACACCTTCCACCTGCGTGACGACATCAAGTTCCACACCACCGACTATTTCAAACCCACGCGCAACTTGAACGCCGATGATGTGCTTTGGAGCTTCCAGCGCCAGCTGGACCCGAATCACCCTTGGCATAAAAAGTCCGCTGTGGGTTACCCGTATTTCGAAAGCATGGGCTTTAAAGAACTGCTCAAGAGCGTAGAGAAGACCGACGACCACACCGTCGTGTTTACCCTGACCCGTCCTGAAGCCCCCTTCCTGGCCGACCTGGCCATGGCGTTTTCCTCGATCCACTCTGCCGAATATGCCGACCAGCTGCTCAAAACCGGCAAAACCGATGACCTGAACGCCAAGCCAATCGGCACCGGGCCGTTCATCTTCAACCGCTACGCCAAAGACGCCCAAGTGCGCTTCAAGGCCAACCCGGAGTACTTCCGTGGCAAGCCGCCGGCCGATCCGCTGATTCTGGCAATCACCACCGACAGCAATGTGCGCTTGCAAAAGCTCAAGGCCAACGAGTGCCAGATCGCGCTGTATCCCAAGCCCGATGACGTACCCAGCGCCAAGGCTGATCCCAACCTGAAAGTAGCGGAACTGGCGGCGATGACCACCAGCTACACCGCCATGAATACCACCCACAAGTACATGAGCGATGCGCGGGTACGTCACGCGATCAATATTGCCTTCGATAAAAAGGGCTACAACGAATCGCTGTACGGCAAAGGCAACGCCGTCGATGCCACCGGCCCGTACCCGCCGACCCTGCTGGGCTTCAGTGACAAGCTGAAAAACCCTGTTCGCGACCTGGACAAGGCCCGCGCTCTGCTCAAGGAAGCCGGCGTGCCGGAAGGCACCGAGTTCACCCTGTTCACCCGCAACGGCGGCGGCCCGACCAACCCTAACCCGATGCTCGGCGCCCAGCGCATGCAGGCGGATCTGGCCCAGATCGGCCTGAAGGTCAATATCAAGGTCATGGAATGGGGCGAAATGCTCAAGCGTGCCAAAGCCGGCGAGCACGACATGGTTTCTGCCGGCTGGGCCGGGGATAACGGCGACCCGGACAACTTCCTCACCCCAAACCTGAGTTGCGATGCAGCGAAAAACGGCGAAAACTACGCCCGCTGGTGTAACAAAGAGTTTCAAGACTTGATCGACAAGGCCCGCGCCGACGCTGAACCCGCCGAACGCGCCGCACTCTATGAACAAGCTTTGGCCGTATTCGAGAAGGACCAACCGTGGATTCCCATGGCTTACCCGAAAATGTTTACCGCCATGCGCAAGAACGTCGAGGGTTATACCCAAAGCCCTCTGACCACCAATAACTTCGCCACCACCCAGGTGAAGTAAATAAGAAAAACGCTCGGCATCGTCGACACTGACGGTGCCGGACCTGCCTAACCGGCTGATTGAGGTACACACCAAGATGTTTAGTTTTATTGCCCGCCGACTGGGGTTATTGATCCCCACGTTCTTCGGCATCACGTTGCTGACCTTTGCGTTGATTCGCATGATTCCAGGCGACCCCGTAGAAGTCATGATGGGCGAGCGACGGGTTGACCCCGAAATGCACGCCCAGGCAATGGAGCGCCTTGGCCTTAACAAGCCGCTGTATGCGCAATACCTGGATTACGTCGGCAAGCTCGCCCAGGGCGACCTTGGCGAATCGTTGCGCACTCGCACCAGCGTGTGGACCGAGTTCACCGCCCTCTTCCCCGCGACCCTGGAACTGTCCATGGCCGCGCTGTTGTTCGCCGGTATTCTGGGCCTGTTGGCCGGGGTGATCGCGGCACTCAAACGAGGATCCCTGTTCGACCACGGGGTGATGGGCATCTCCCTGGCGGGATATTCGATGCCGATCTTCTGGTGGGGCCTGATCCTGATCATGTTCTTCTCGGTGAGCCTGGGCTGGACCCCGGTGTCCGGGCGTATCGACCTGCTCTACGACATCGAGCCACGCACCGGCTTCATGCTGATCGACACCCTGCTGGCCGACGAGCCGGACGCGTTCTGGGATGCGTTGCACCACCTGATCCTGCCAGCCATCGTGCTCGGCACCATCCCGCTGGCGGTGATCGCGCGCATGACCCGTTCGTCGATGCTCGAAGTGCTGCGTGAGGACTACATCCGTACCGCCAAGGCCAAGGGCCTGTCGCCGGCGCGCGTGGTGTTCGTGCACGGCCTGCGCAACGCGCTGATCCCGGTGCTCACCGTGGTCGGCCTGCAAGTCGGCACGCTACTGGCCGGTGCGGTACTGACCGAAACCATCTTCTCGTGGCCCGGCATCGGCAAATGGCTGATCGAAGCCATTGGCGCGCGGGACTACCCGGTGGTGCAAAACGGCATTCTGCTGATCGCCTGCCTGGTGATCCTGGTGAACTTCGTGGTGGATATCCTCTACGGCTTCGCCAACCCACGCATCCGTCACCAGCGCTGAGATCATGACCATGACCACACCTACTCAAGTGTCAGCAGTCGATCAGAGCCTGCTGTACCCGTCCCCGTACAAAGAATTCTGGCAAGCCTTCTCCAAGAACAAAGGCGCGGTCGCCGGCCTGCTGTTCATGTTGCTGATCGTGTTCTGCGCGATCTTCGCCCCGTGGGTTGCCCCGCATAACCCCAGCGAGCAATACCGCGACTTCCTGCTGACCCCGCCGGCGTGGCTGGAAGGCGGGCAGATGCAGTTCCTGCTCGGCACCGACGAACTGGGCCGTGACTTGCTCTCGCGCCTGATCCAGGGTTCGCGCCTGTCGTTGCTGATCGGTTTGTCATCGGTGGTGATGTCGCTGATCCCGGGCATCCTGCTGGGCCTGTTCGCCGGGTTCTTCCCGCGCTTGCTTGGCCCGACCATCATGCGCTTGATGGATATCATGCTGGCCCTGCCGTCGCTGCTGCTGGCTGTGGCGATTGTCGCCATCCTCGGCCCTGGCCTGATCAACACCGTGATCGCCATCGCCATCGTGTCGCTGCCGTCCTATGTGCGTCTGACCCGCGCGGCCGTAATGGGCGAACTGAACCGCGACTACGTGACTGCCGCCCGCCTCGCCGGTGCCGGCCTGCCACGCCTGATGTTCATCACCGTGCTGCCTAACTGCATGGCGCCGCTGATCGTACAAGCGACCTTGAGCTTTTCCTCGGCGATTCTCGATGCCGCGGCCCTGGGCTTCCTCGGCCTTGGCGTACAACCGCCAACCCCTGAGTGGGGCACCATGCTGGCTTCGGCCCGAGACTACATCGAACGCGCCTGGTGGGTGGTGAGCCTGCCTGGCTTGACCATTTTGCTCAGCGTGCTGGCAATCAACTTGATGGGTGACGGCCTGCGCGATGCGCTGGACCCGAAACTCAAGAACGCCGCCTGAGGAGATTCCCATGTCACTGTTAGAAATCAAGAATCTCAACGTGCGCTTCGGCGACAAGACCGCCGTGCCGGTGGTCGATGGCCTCGACCTGTCCGTCGACAAAGGCGAAGTACTGGCGATCGTTGGCGAGTCGGGTTCGGGTAAATCCGTGACCATGATGGCGCTGATGGGCCTGATCGAGCATCCCGGCATCGTCACCGCCGATGCGCTGAACTTCGACGGCAAGGACATGCTCAAGTTGAGCAACCGCCAGCGCCGCCAGATTGTCGGCAAAGACCTGGCGATGGTATTCCAGGACCCGATGACCGCGTTGAACCCCAGCTACACCGTGGGTTTCCAGATCGAAGAAGTGCTGCGCCTGCATCTGAAAATGTCCGGCAAACAAGCGCGCAAACGCGCCATCGAGCTGCTGG
The DNA here is from genome assembly GCF_029960685.1 of Pseudomonas sp. AL10. Lineage (NCBI taxonomy): Bacteria > Pseudomonadati > Pseudomonadota > Gammaproteobacteria > Pseudomonadales > Pseudomonadaceae > Pseudomonas > Pseudomonas sp. AL10. The sequence goes on along the minus strand of NZ_JASBQZ010000004.1, from coordinate 159,934 downwards.
AAAAGGTCGAGATCCCAGGCGCTGCCAGCCGTATGGATGCCTACCCGCACCAACTGTCCGGCGGTATGAGCCAGCGCGTGGCAATTGCCATGGCGATTGCCGGCGAGCCCAAACTGCTGATCGCCGATGAACCGACCACCGCGCTGGACGTGACCATCCAGGCGCAGATCATGGAACTGCTGCTGGCCCTGCAAAAAGAGCAGAACATGGGCCTGGTGCTGATCACTCACGACCTCGCGGTCGTGGCTGAAACCGCCCAGCGCGTGTGCGTAATGTACGCCGGCCAAGCCGTGGAAGTCGGCCAGGTGCCGCAGCTGTTCGACATTCCGGCACACCCGTACAGTGAAGCGCTGCTCAAGGCGATTCCCGAGCACAGCCTCGGCGCTACGCGCCTGGCCACGCTGCCGGGCATCGTACCCGGCCGCTATGACCGTCCGCAGGGTTGCCTGCTGTCGCCGCGCTGCCCGTATGTGCAGGACGCCTGCCGCGCCCAGCGGCCGGGCCTTGACCCGAAAAGCAACAGCCTTGCCCGCTGCTTCTACCCGCTGAACCAGGAGGTGGCGTAATGGCCGTCGTACTTACCGCCCGCGACCTCACCCGTCACTACGAAGTGTCCCGTGGCCTGTTCAAAGGCCACGCCACCGTGCGTGCCCTTAATGGCGTGTCTTTTGAGCTGGAAGCCGGCAAGACCCTCGCCGTGGTGGGCGAGTCGGGCTGTGGCAAATCCACCCTGGCCCGTGCCCTCACGCTGATTGAAGAGCCCTCGTCGGGCTCGTTGAAAATCGCCGGGCAAGAAGTGGCCGGCGCCGACAAGGCCCAGCGCAAGCAATTGCGCAAAGACGTGCAGATGGTGTTCCAGAGCCCCTATGCCTCGTTGAACCCACGCCAGAAAGTCGGCGATCAACTGGCGGAGCCGTTGCTGATCAACACCAACCTGTCGGCCGCTGAGCGCCGCGAGAAAGTGCAGGCGATGATGAAGCAAGTGGGCCTGCGCCCTGAGCATTATCAGCGCTACCCGCACATGTTCTCCGGCGGCCAGCGCCAGCGCATCGCGTTGGCCCGGGCGATGATGCTGCAGCCCAAAGTGCTGGTGGCCGATGAACCGACCTCGGCGTTGGACGTGTCGATCCAGGCCCAGGTGCTTAACCTGTTCATGGATTTGCAGCAGGAATTCAACACCGCCTACGTGTTCATCTCCCACAACCTGGCGGTGGTGCAGCACGTTGCCGATGATGTGATGGTGATGTACCTCGGCCGCCCGGTTGAAGTGGGCCCCAAGGAAGACATCTACGCACGCCCGCTGCACCCTTACACCCAGGCGCTGCTGTCGGCCACCCCGACCATCCACCCCGACCCAAGCAAGCCGAAGATCAAGATCGTCGGCGAACTGCCCAACCCACTGAACCCGCCGCCTGGCTGCGCGTTCCACAAGCGCTGCCCATATGCGACGGCGCGTTGCAGCAGTGAGGAGCCGCTGTTGCGTCCGTTGGATAACCGGCAGGTGGCATGCCACTACGCGGAGCAATTCGTGGCCTGAAGCAACCCAACCTGCCCTGTGTGGGATCGTTCCCACGCTCTGCGTGGGAACGCCGTCGGCGACGCTCTGCGTCCGCCAGCTCAAGCCTTGCGCAAGAGTGACGCGGAGCGTCACAGGATCCGTCCCCACGCAGAGCGTGGGGATGATCTCGTTGCATGAGTTCCATCGCCCTTCCCGCCAGATTGCGCATCAGTCTGGCCGGAGGGGCTTTTTTTGCGCGGTTGTAACAAAAAACATACCGTTTGAATCTATGCCAAAAGCCCTGAAAACATTGAGCCAGACCGTTTTGAAAAGTGTATAGATTGTAAATGCAATTTACTTCTGTTTGAGAATCAATACCATTACGGCGCACGGAGAGCGCTGGATACACGAAAAAATTCAGACGCCTCTCGTTCAATCGCCCCTCCTAAAGGACTTTGTGGACATGTCGTCTCAATTCAGGCTCAGCCATCTCTCGCTGGCGTTTATCGCTACCCTTTCGTCCCCCGCGCTACTGGCGCAGGGTGTGGAAAAAGAACGCGACAAAGTGCCGATCCAAGCGACAGACCTGCCTGTGGATGGCACGCCCCAAGCCCTGGTGCTGGGCGAGACACGTGTACTGGGCACCGCCGCCGAAGAACTCAAGCAAGCGCCCGGCGTGTCGATCATCACCGCCGAAGACATCAAGAAACGCCCGCCCACCAACGACCTGTCGGAGATCATCCGCCGCGAGCCGGGTGTGAACCTGACCGGCAACAGTTCCAGCGGCAGTCGTGGCAATAACCGCCAGATCGACCTGCGCGGCATGGGCCCGGAAAACACCCTGATTCTGATCGATGGCAAGCCATCCACCTCGCGCAACGCGGTGCGTTACGGCTGGAGCGGTGACCGTGATACCCGTGGCGAAACCAACTGGGTACCGGCCGAAGAAGTCGAACGCATTGAAATCCTGCGCGGCCCGGCCGCCGCCCGTCATGGCTCCGGTGCCATGGGCGGTGTCATCAACATCATCACCAAACGCCCCACCGACCAACTGCACGGCTCGCTGACCGCCTACACCGCCTTCCCCGAAAACGATGCCGAAGGCGCGAGCAAGCGCACCAACTTCAACCTCAGCGGCCCATTGACTGACACCCTGGCGTTCCGCGTCTATGGCGGCCTGAACAAGACCGACGCCGATGACGCCGACATCAACCGTGCAGCGCAAGCGACGCCGGACTCGTTGGTAGCCGGCCGCGAAGGTGTGCGCAACAAAGACGTGAATGGCTTGCTGAGCTGGCAGTTCACCCCCGAGCAAACCCTCGACCTGGAAGCCAGCTACAGCCGCCAGGGCAATATTTTCGCCGGCGATACCATGCTCAACGGCGGTGGCACGTTCGTGGAAAGCCTGGTGGGCAAGGAAACCAGTGTGATTCAACGCAGCAGCTTTTCTGCCACCCATCGCGGCGAATTCGACTGGGGTTCGACCCTGGCCTCGCTGACCCACGACCTGACCCGCAACGAACGCCTCAATGAAGGCCTGGCCGGTTCTGGCGAAGGTGCGCCCTCCGCCAGTGCAGGCCGTTTCGAGTCGCGCTTGCGCAACACGCGGGCCACCGCCGAGGTCAACCTGCCCCTGAGCGTCGGTGCCGAGCAGGTGCTGACCCTGGGCAGCGAATACCTCTACGAGTCGATGAACGACCCAGGCTCGCTGCGCCCGCAAACTTACGACCCAGGCACCGGCGGCGTCCCCGCCATCCCGGGCGTCAGCCGCAACAGCACCAAGACCACCGCCTCAAGCTACGCCTTGTTTGCCGAGGACAACATCGAGCTGGGCAGCAAGACCGTGATCACGCCTGGCTTGCGCTTCGACGACCATGAGGAATACGGCGGCAACTGGAGCCCCAGCTTCAACGCTTCGCACCAGTTGACCGACGAACTGAGCATCAAGGGCGGCATTGCCCGCGCCTACAAGACCCCCAACCTGTACCAGTCCAACCCGAACTATTTGCTCTACAGCCGTGGCAATGGCTGCAACGCCAGCGAAGCCAACATGGGCGGTTGCTACCTGGTGGGCAACCGCGATCTGAAGCCGGAAATCAGCGTCAACAAGGAGATTGGCCTGGCTTTCGACAAAGGCAACTGGCGCACCAGTGCGACGTACTTTCGTAATGACTACAAGAACAAGATCAACGCCAGTAACGAGGCGGCTTTCCGCCTGGGCAACGGTCGCCGCGTGCTGGAGTGGGAAAACAGCGGGCCCGCCTTGGTGCAGGGCGTTGAAGGCAACCTGTTCATCAGCCTGCGCGATGACCTGGACTTGAATACCAACCTGACCTACATGATCGACTCCAAGGACAAGGACACCGGCGAGCCCTTGAGCATCATCCCCAAGTACACCGTCAACACCACGCTGGACTGGCAAGCCACTGACAAGCTGTCCTTCCAGGTCAGCGGCACCTACTACGGCAAGCAGGAGGCGCCGACGCTCAACTCACGCAGCGCCAGCAGTTACGATCGCAGCGCCCAGCAGGACGTCGACCCGTACGGGCTGATGGGCCTGAGCAGTGGTTACGAATTCAGTAAGAACCTGAGCGTGCGGGTGGGCATCAACAACCTGCTAGACAAGCGCTTGTCGCGCAAAGGCAACGCCGAGGATGCGGGCGCGCAGACTTACAATGAGCCGGGGCGGGCTTACTTCGCGTCGGTGACCACATCGTTCTGAGGAAAAAGGGCGGCCAATAAAAATGCCTTGGAGGTCCCATCCAAGGCATCGATTGTTTGAAACGCTTTCCCTTGGCGAACCTACGTCTGGCTATCGCCTTCGTCTGCGTCGTCGCTGTCAGGCTCGTCGGTGGTCGAGTCGTCATCGTCTTCGCTGCCACCCTGGCCTTTATCGCCTGGCTCTGCTTCGGACTTGGCCAGTTGCAAGTCCGAGCTCTGGCTACTCGTCACCCTCGCTGCGCCCTGCACCGGGTTATGCGCCCAGGCCGTCGACATCCCCAACGACAACAGCACCAGCACTTTCATCAACAGCACGACGCGTTGAACAATACTCATGGTCGATTCCGTCCAGTCAGTAAATGGGCCCCGCACGGCAGTCATTAACTGCCACCAGCGTTTAAGCTAGTCGCGATGCCGGTTTACCGCCAATCTCCAGCCTTTTGGAGATCAAAATGTGGGAGGGGGCTTGCCCCCGATTGCGGAGTATCAGAACCCAATACATTGGCTGACACACCGCTATCGGGGGCAAGCCCCCTCCCACATTCTCTTAACCGCTCAGACCTTAATGGTGTTCGCGGGTCGCACGGAACTTCACATCCGGCCAACGCTCTTCCATCAACGCCAGGTTCACCCGCGTCGGCGCCAGGTAGGTCAGGTGACCACCGCCGTCGATTGCCAGGTTTTCCACGGCTTTATTGGAGAACTCTTCCAACTTCTTCTTATCGCTGCAATCAATCCAGCGCGCCGAATACACGGTGATCGGCTCGTAGGAGCACTCCACCTTGTATTCCTCTTTCAAGCGGCTGGCGACCACATCGAACTGCAGCACGCCCACGGCGCCGAGGATGATGTCGTTGCTGCGCTCGGGGAAGAACACCTGGGTGGCGCCCTCCTCGGCCAATTGCTGCAAGCCTTGGCGCAGTTGCTTGGACTTGAGCGGGTCACGCAGGCGCACGCGGCGGAACAGTTCCGGGGCAAAGTGCGGGATACCGGTAAAGCCCAGCGCTTCGCCTTCGGTGAAGGTGTCGCCGATCTGGATGGTGCCATGGTTGTGCAGGCCGATGATGTCGCCGGCAAACGCCTCTTCCAACTGCTCACGCTCGGAGGAGAAGAACGTCAGGGCGTCGCCAATGCGCACGTCCTTGCCAGTGCGCACGTGGCGCATCTTCATGCCTTTTTCGTATTTGCCGGAGCAGATACGCATGAAGGCGATACGGTCGCGGTGTTTGGGGTCCATGTTCGCCTGGATCTTGAACACAAAGCCCGTGAATTTCTCTTCGACCGGTTCCACGGTGCGCTCGTTGGCAACGCGGGCCAGCGGTTTTGGCGCCCAGTCCACGACGGCGTCGAGCACGTGGTCGACACCGAAGTTGCCCAGCGCGGTACCGAAGAACACCGGCGTCAGTTGGCCGTCGAGGAACTCCTGCTGGTTGAACTCATGGCAGGCGCCCTGCACCAGCTCCAGCTGGTCGACAAAACGGTCGTACTCGTCGCCCAGGTGGGCACGGGCTTCATCGGAGTCGAGCTTCTCGATGATCTTGGTTTCGGTGCGCTCATGACCGTGGCCAGCGGTGTAGACAATGATGTAGTCGTCGGCCAGGTGGTACACGCCCTTGAAGTCGCGGTAGCAACCAATCGGCCAGGTGATCGGCGCGGCCTTGATCTTCAGGACGGCTTCGATTTCATCCAGCAGCTCGATGGGGTCGCGGATGTCGCGGTCGAGTTTGTTGATGAAGCTGACAATCGGCGTGTCACGCAGACGGCACACGTCCATCAGCGCGATGGTACGTGGCTCGACGCCTTTACCGCCGTCGAGGACCATCAGCGCCGAGTCCACCGCGGTGAGGGTGCGGTAGGTATCTTCGGAGAAGTCTTCGTGCCCCGGGGTGTCGAGCAGGTTGATCATGTGCTCGCGATAGGGGAACTGCATGACCGACGTGGTAATGGAAATACCCCGTTGCTTTTCCATTTCCATCCAGTCGGAGGTGGCATGGCGGTCGGATTTGCGCGACTTCACCGTGCCGGCCACCGCGATTGCCTTGCCCATCAGCAACAGCTTTTCGGTGATGGTGGTCTTACCGGCATCGGGGTGGGAAATAATGGCGAAAGTGCGGCGTTTCGCGACTTCGGCGGCCTGGTGGGTCATGGGAAATCGCCTGGCAGGTGAGTCAAAAAAGGGCGGCGAGTATAGCGCAAACGCGAGGGTACGGACCACCGTTGAGCCCATTGGGGGTGGCTAAATGCGCCCAAGTGTGGAACCTTTTAAAAGGTAGAGACGTCCACTCCCCTGCTATCGCACTCGGAACAGGGGCTGAAAAATCAGCAAGTTAGCCTGACGAGGCTGCGCTCATGGCTCGATCGCATACTGCATTGCCAGTATCGGCGAGTTGCTTTTCGCGAACCCATTCCAAGGCAGCCAGTCATGGCCCTGCCGCTCGGAAATGTGTTCGCCGACAGAAGAAAAAAAGGAGTCCGCCTGTGGCTATTCGCTATGGCAAAGGGCTGATAGGAGCAGTGGTTGTCGTCGCTCTCCTGGCCCTGCTGGTCCACTGGATCGGCATCAACACGATCGAACTGTACCGCGACGATTTGTTGTTTTACCTGCAAGCTCATCTGATTCTCGTCCTAGTCTCCATGCTGGCAGCCCTGATTGTGGGCATCCCCGCCGGTATCCTGCTCAGCCGACCCAATATGGTCGGGCGCGCAGAACGTTTCATGCAGATCTTCAACATCGGCAACACCGTCCCTCCCCTGGCCGTACTGGCCATCGCCCTCGGCGTCCTCGGCATCGGCAGCGGCCCGGCCATCTTCGCGCTGTTCCTCGCCTCGCTCCTGCCCATCGTGCGCAACACCTACGAAGGCCTGAAAAACGTTCAGGGCTCCCTTAAGGAAGCCGCCACCGGCATCGGTATGACCCCGCGCCAGGTGCTGTTTCGCGTGGAGCTGCCCAACGCCGTGCCGATCATCATTGGCGGTGTGCGCGTGGCCCTGGCGATCAACGTCGGCACCGCGCCGCTGGCCTTCCTGATTGGCGCCAACAGCCTGGGCAGCCTGATCTTCCCCGGCATTGCCCTGAACAATCAGCCGCAACTGTTGCTCGGCGCCGCGTGTACCGCGCTGCTGGCATTGCTGCTTGACGGCCTGGTAACCATGGCCAGCCGCCTCTGGCTGGAACGCGGGTTGCGCCCGTCTTAAGCCCGGTAAAGGAATTCACATGAAAAAACTGAGCTTGATATTAGGCTGCGTCCTGCTGCTTGCAGGTATTGCACAAGCCGCCGAAAAACCCGTGATCCGCATCGGCGCCCGGGTGTTCACCGAGCAGACCCTGCTCGCCGAAATCACCTCCCAGTACCTGCGCACCAAGGGCTACGACGCCCGTGTGACCGGTGGCCTGGGCAGCAACCTGGCGCGCAGTGCCCAGGAAAGCGGGCAACTGGACCTGATCTGGGAATACACCGGTGTGTCACTGGTGGCCTACAACCATATCGACGAGAAGCTCGACAGCGAACAGTCCTACGCACGGGTCAAAGAACTCGACGCGAAAAAAGGCCTGGTCTGGCTATCGCCGTCGCGCTTTAGCAACACCTATGCCCTGGCACTGCCGGAGAAAGTCGCGCAAGAACATCCCGAGATCAACAGCATCAGCGACCTCACCCAAGCCATGGCCCAGGAGACCAAAGAGCATCGCCTGGTCGCCCTGGACACCGAGTTCGCCAACCGCTCCGATGGCCTGGCCGGCATGGTCAAGCTGTACGACATGAACCTGACGCGCAAGAACACCCGGCAGATGGACGCCGGCCTGGTCTACACCGCGCTGCGTAACGGCCAGGTGTTCGCCGGTTTGGTCTACACCACCGACGGGCGCCTCAACGCCTTTAAATTGAAGCTGCTGGAAGACGACAAACACTACTTCCCCGACTACACCGCAGCCCCGGTGATCCGCCAGGAATACCTCGACAAGCACCCGCAACTGGCTGCCGAGCTCAAGCCTTTGGCCAATCTGTTCGACGATGAAACCATGCGTCAGCTCAATGCACGGGTCGACGTCGACCATGAAAGCCCGTCCGCCGTTGCCGCCGATTTCCTGCGCCAACATCCAATCAACTAAAAAGGAGAAGACATGGAATTTTTGAACGCCTTTTCCCATCTTGATTGGGCCCAAGTGCTGCACTTGACCTGGCAGCACATCACCCTGGTCGGCATCGCCGTGATCCTGGCGATCTTTATCGGTGTGCCCCTGGGCATTCTGATGACACGTTTCCCAACCTTGGCCGGCCCGCTGCAAGCCAGCGCTACGGTGCTACTGACCGTGCCCTCCATTGCACTGTTCGGCCTGCTGCTGCCGTTCTACTCCAAGTTCGGCCAGGGCCTGGGGCCGATGCCGGCGATCACCGCCGTGTTCCTCTACTCCCTGCTGCCGATCATGCGTAACACCTACCTCGCGCTGACCGGCGTAGAGCCAGGCATTCGCGAAGCCGCACGCGGTATCGGCATGACCTTCGGCCAGCGCCTGCGCATGGTCGAACTGCCGATTGCGGTGCCGGTGATCCTCGCCGGTGTGCGCACCGCCGTGGTGATGAACATCGGTGTGATGACCATCGCTGCCACCATCGGCGCCGGTGGCCTGGGTGTACTGATTCTGGCTTCTATCAGCCGCAGTGACATGTCGATGCTGATCGTCGGCGCCGTGCTGGTCAGTCTTCTGGCCATCTTCGCCGACCTGCTTCTGCAATGGCTGCAACGCTCGCTGACTCCAAAAGGATTGCTCAAATGATCGAACTTCAAAACCTGTCCAAGACTTTTCAAAGCAACGGCAAGACTGTCACTGCCGTCAACGATGTAAGCCTGACCGTCAACGAAGGCGAGATTTGCGTATTCCTGGGGCCCTCGGGCTGCGGTAAGAGCACCACGCTGAAGATGATCAACCGCCTGATCAAGCCCACCTCGGGCAAAATTTTGATCAACGGCGAAGACACCACCGACCTCGATGAAGTAACCCTGCGCCGCAACATCGGCTACGTGATCCAGCAGATCGGCCTGTTCCCCAACATGACCATCGAAGAGAACATCGTGGTGGTGCCCAAGCTGCTCGGCTGGGACAAGCAGAAATGCCACGACCGCGCCCGCGAGTTGATGAGCATGATCAAGCTGGAGCCCAAGCAGTACCTGCACCGCTACCCGCGTGAATTGTCGGGCGGGCAGCAACAGCGCATCGGCGTGATCCGCGCCCTGGCGGCCGACGCACCGCTGCTGCTGATGGATGAGCCGTTCGGCGCGGTCGACCCGATCAACCGCGAGATGATCCAGAACGAGTTCTTCGAGATGCAGCGCGCGCTGAACAAGACCGTGATCATGGTCAGCCACGACATCGACGAAGCCATCAAGCTGGGTGACAAGATCGCCATCTTCCGCGCCGGCAAACTGCTGCAGATCGACCACCCGGATACGCTGCTGGCGCACCCGGCCGACGAGTTCGTCAGCAACTTCGTGGGCCAGGACAGCACCCTCAAGCGCCTGCTGCTGGTAAAAGCCGAAGACGCGGCGGACAACGCCCCGTCGGTGAGCCCGGAAACCCCGGTGGCCGATGCCCTGGAACTGATGGACGAGCATGACCGCCGTTACGTGGTGGTCACCTGCGCCGAAAACAAAGCGCTGGGCTATGTTCGCCGTCGCGACCTGCACCGCCAGGCCGGCACCTGCGGCCAGTACCTGCGCGAGTTCAATGCCACGGCGGCCTATGACGAGCATTTGCGCATCCTGCTGTCGCGCATGTACGAGTTCAACCGTTCGTGGTTGCCGGTGATGGATGCAGAGCGGGTGTTCTTGGGTGAGGTGACCCAGGAGTCGATTGCCGAGTACCTGAGTTCCGGTAAGTCCCGTGGGGGCAAGACCAGCATTGTCTCCCCTGCCGAAACTGCTTTGGCCTGATAGATCGCTATCGCAGGCGAGCCAGCTCCCACAGGGGAATGCATTCCAGCATAAGAATGCAGTTCAAATGTGGGAGCTGGCTTGCCTGCGATGAATACACCGCAAATCCATCTGATTAGCCCCATCCGGGGAACATCAATCCGTCACACCGGTCGGTTACATAAGTAGCTGCACGCGGCCGCGCGACGAACGCGTGCAAAAACGCGACATTTTTAGTTGATCCCACGCCCGCCAAGCCCTAAAGTTCGCGCCGAACGTCCATGCTGGAAACGATCCATCCGGCTCAAGTACTGACGACGAGACAGCAAGGCCAAGGGCAGCTTACCCCGTGGCCTTTTTGCTTTCGGCGACATGCCTTGGGAAGTAGGCGAACCAAAGTGGGGATACGGAGGACGTTCATTTGCACCCATTGATCAATACAGTTTGCCCTTAGGAGTTCCCCAGCATGTCGATCAACGTCGAAGATTATTTCGCGCGCGCCACCTTTGACAAAATGAAGGCGTTCGCCGACAAACAAGAAACCCCATTCGTGGTGATCGACACCGCGATGATCAGCCAGGCCTACGATGACCTGCGCGCCGGTTTCGAATTCGCCAAGGTGTATTACGCCGTCAAGGCCAACCCGGCCGTGGAGATCATCGACCTGTTGAAAGACAAGGGTTCGAGCTTCGACATCGCCTCGATCTACGAGCTGGACAAGGTCATGGACCGCGGCGTCAGCGCCGACCGTATCAGCTACGGCAACACCATCAAGAAATCCAAGGATATTCGCTACTTCTATGAGAAGGGCGTGCGCCTGTTCTCCACCGACTCCGAAGCCGACCTGCGCAACATCGCCAAGGCCGCGCCGGGTTCGAAAGTGTATGTGCGTATCCTCACCGAAGGCTCCACCACTGCTGACTGGCCGTTGTCGCGCAAATTCGGTTGCCAGACCGACATGGCCATGGACCTGCTGATCCTCGCCCGCGACCTGGGCCTGGTGCCGTACGGCATCTCGTTCCACGTTGGCTCGCAACAGCGCGACATCAGCGTGTGGGACGCGGCCATCGCCAAGGTCAAGGTGATCTTCGAACGCCTGAAAGAAGAAGACGGCATCGAGCTGAAGCTGATCAACATGGGCGGCGGCTTCCCGGCCAACTACATCACCCGTACCAACAGCCTGGAAACCTACGCTGAAGAAATCATCCGTTTCCTCAAGGAAGACTTCGGTGACGACCTGCCGGAAATCATCCTGGAACCTGGCCGTTCGCTGATCGCCAACGCCGGCATCCTGGTCAGCGAAGTGGTACTGGTGGCGCGCAAGTCCCGTACCGCCGTCGAGCGTTGGGTGTACACGGATGTGGGCAAGTTCTCCGGCCTGATCGAAACCATGGACGAAGCCATCAAGTTCCCGATCTGGACCGAGAAGAAAGGCGAGATGGAAGAAGTGGTCATCGCCGGCCCGACCTGCGACAGCGCCGATATCATGTACGAAAACTACAAGTACGGCCTGCCATTGAACCTGGCCATTGGTGATCGACTGTACTGGTTGTCGACCGGTGCCTACACCACCAGCTACAGCGCGGTGGAATTCAATGGGTTCCCGCCGTTGAAGTCGTTTTACGTGTAATAAGACGGTTATAACTAAAAAGCCCATGACGTTTCATGGGCTTTTTTCTGTCTGTGGTACGCGCCCTCAGCGATCTTCGCGAACGTGCCATAACCGTAGAATATAGAGTGTCGACTGTTGAATTTCGTAGCGCATTTCGTAATGGCCGACTAAAAGTCTTCTTACGTCGCGCGGTGAAAACTCTTCAATTCTCTCACCGATGCGCGGATTATCGAGCAGCGTGTCAGGCGCTTGAGACAGTGACTGCACGATGCGGACGGCAGCTTCGCGGTTTACAACAGAGAGGAAGTCATATAATCGAGCCAGGTCGGATAAGGCTTTACTTGTCCACCTCAGCTCCATCAGCGCGGTACCGGTAGCGGCGAATCGGTGCTCAGGCTATCTGCCCAGGCCTGCACTGCCTGGTGATCGATCACGCGCCCCGCATCTACATCTGCCATAGCCTCAAGCGTCAGCCGGCTGCGCTCTTCTTCTTGATCGACCCAATCAGCGAGGGCCTGTTTCACCACCCATCCGCGTGAGCGATCCATTCGCGCGGCAATCTGGTCGACTTTCTGAGCAAGGGCAGTGGGAATATGAGCTGTCATTACTTTGGTTTCGGCACCCATGAAAACTCTCTCTGCGGATAAATGACAAGCAGGCGATTAAAAATGATTCAAGCTTAATCATAGTGACTTAAGCCAGAGCTTCAACCTTCGATCCTTGCCGTTCATCGACAAACCGGAACACGTGAATGTGTAGAAACGGGTTCCTACAGCGTTTTCTCCAATTGGTCCGCGTGCCCTTGATAAGCCTCGGCCATGGCGCGAATCTGCGGGTCATTGGCCTGTGCCAGCGCCTTGTGCGCCGTTCGCAGGAATTTGAAATTCCCAGCCGCCAAAGCCTTGCGCAGCCATTCCAGCGCAGCGTCGATCTGCCCTCTGTCCGCCAGCACCGCTGCATAGCTGAACTGCCCCCGAAAATCCCCGGCTTCGGCGGAGCGTCGGTACCATTCTACGGCTGTCTCTAGATCCCTGGGGCAATACTGGCCGTCTTCCAGATAACGCCCCAGCAGGTTCATCGACTTGGCGTGGCCCTGCCCTGCGGCCTGGCGATAAAGCGTCAGCGCTTGGGCCTGGTCTTGCTCCATGCCGCGACCGGTAGCCAACAGGTTGGCGTAGTTGTACTGGCCCCAATCCAACCCGGCGTGTGCCGCCAGGCGATATTCCCGTGCTGCGGCGGCCTCATCGACAGCGCAGCCCCAGCCATGCTCCCGGCAACGCCCGATCATATTGCGCGCCATCAGGTGACCGCCCTGCGCGGCAATCTGGAACCAGCGCAGTGCCAAGGCTTCATCGCGGGCAATGCCGCGCCCTTCCAGCAATATTTGCCCGAGCAGGGCCTGGGCATCGACCACCCCTGCCTTGGCGGCGATCAGGATGGCCTGGGCGGCGCGCACCGGGGAATCATCGAGCATGCTTTGTAATTGCTCGACGTTGAGCACTTCTTCGCGGCGCAATAAAAAGCCCATGCTCAGACCTCGACCCAGCGGCGCAACAGGTTGTGGTAGGTGCCGGTGAGCTGGATCAACGCGGGGTGGTCGGGCACGTCGCGGGTCAGTTGCTGAATGGCGCCGTCCATCTCGAACAGCAAGGTGCGCTGGCTGTCTTCGCGCACCAGGCTTTGGGTCCAGAAGAACGAGGCATAGCGCGCGCCACGGGTCACCGCGTTGACCTTGTGCAGGCTGGAGCCGGGGTACAGCACCATGTCGCCGGCGGGTAGCTTGACCCGCTGCAGGCCGAAGGTGTCCTGGATCTCCAGTTCCCCACCGTCGTAGTCGTCGGGGTCGCTGAAGAATAGCGTGGACGAAAGGTCGGTGCGCACGCGCTCATGGCTGCCTTTGGGTTGGCGCACCGCATTGTCGATATGAAAGTCGAAACTGCCGCCTGCGGTGTAGCAGTTAAGCAGTGGCGGGAAGACTTTATGCGGCAGCGCGGCCGACATGAACAGCGGGTTGCTCCACAACCGTTCCAGCATCGCCGCGCCGATTTCCTTGGCCAGGGGGTGGCCTTCGGGCAATTGCAGGTTGTGCTTGGCTTTGGCGGATTGGTGCCCGGCGGTGATTTTGCCGTCAGCCCATTCGGTCTCTTCCAGGGCCTGGCGAATGCGCAGCACCTCCTCGCGAGAGAACAGGCCGGGAATGTGCAGCAACATGGGGGCAATACCTGCGATCAGAGAGGCGTCAATGGTATTGATTCTTATCCGCCCTGTAAAACGCGGGGACGAACGAGAACACAAAATCCGTAAAGAAAAAGTGTAAAGAATGTAAATTTGATGCGAATAGCAATATCTCGCAATTGATACAAAGTCTTGTTGGCCCTATATTCCGCGACCTCACAACCTTGGGGAAGGGACACGTCATGTCGCGCACTATTCTAAAAATACCGGTCAGTTCACCACGCATGCTGGCTTCGGCCATCGGCGTTGCCCTGAGTGCCGGCTCCGCCGCCCACCTGGCGCAGGCGGCTGAAAATACCGAGCCAAAAGGCGAGCGCAACCCTATCTCCCTCGGCGCCACCAACATCACCGGCCAGGATCAGGACAACACCTCCTACCAGGTGGAAAAAGCCTCGTCGCAGAAATACACCGCGCCGCTGGTGGACACGCCGCGTTCGGTCACCGTGGTGCCGCAACAAGTACTCAAGGACACCGCCGCCACCTCGTTGCAGGATGCCTTGCGCACCGTACCGGGTATCACCTTCGGTGCCGGTGAAGGTGGCAACCCTCAGGGCGACCGCCCGTTCATCCGTGGTTTCGATGCCCAGGGCGATACCTACCTCGATGGCGTACGCGATACCGGCGGTCAGAGCCGCGAGATCTTCGACATCGAGTCCATTGAAGTCAGCAAAGGCCCGAACTCTTCGTTCGGCGGTCGTGGCTCGGCCGGTGGCAGCCTCAACCTGGTGAGCAAGACCCCACAAGCGCGGGACTTCACCAACGGCGGCTTTACCTACGGCTCCGACCAGACCCGCCGCTACGTGCTCGACGTGAACCGCCAGTTCCTGGACGACAGCGCGGCCTTCCGCCTGAACCTGATGAGCCATGAACAAAATGTGGCTGGCCGCGATGCGGTGAATTACGACCGCTGGGGCGTGGCACCGTCGTTGACCTTTGGCCTGGGCACACCGACCCGTGTCAACCTCAGCTACTACCATATGGAAAGTGATGACCTGCCGGATTCGGGGATTCCGTATGGCTATGGCTCAGCGACCGCCACGGCCCACGTGCATGACAAACCCAACGACGGCGGCGACAGCAACAACTTCTACGGTTTGAAAAGCCGTGACTTTCGCAAGACTCGCGCAGACATCAGCACGTTCTCCATCGAGCACGACCTGAACGACAACATGACGCTCAAGAACACCCTGCGCCACGGCAGCACCGGCCAGGACTATGTGCTCACTCAGCCGGATGACAGCAAGTTCAACGTCAACCGCTACGGCACCGTCTGGCGTCGCGCCAACAGCCGTGTCTCCACCACGACCACAACCACCAACCAGACCGATCTGTTTGGCAGCTTCCAGGCCTTGGGCTTCAAGCACACTTACTCCACTGGCCTGGAATTTACCGGTGAGGAGACCCGTGTCAGCGGCTATACCGTTTCGCCAAACGGAAACCCAGTGTGCAATCCGGCCAAAGGCAGCCTGGGTGGTCAGTGCACCTCGCTGAGCAACCCGAACCCCGACGACGCCTGGAACGGCAGCATTGCGCGCAACTACATGGGTACCAACACCAAGGCCACCAGTCGCGCCGCCTATGTGTTCGACACCATCGAACTCGATCCGAAATGGCTGCTGAATGTCGGCCTGCGCTATGACACCTTCGATACCGAGGCCAACACCAACGCAGTGCCGAGCGCGACGGTAAAAGCCCGCAGCAAAATCAAGGACGACAGTCAATTCTTCAACTGGCAGGCCGGCCTGGTCTGGAAGCCGGTAGAGAACGGCAGTATCTACGCCTCGTACGCTACATCGGCCACGCCAGCCGGTGGCCTGATAGGCGAAGGTTCCGACGGCAACCCGCTGTCTGCCGGTGCCGCCACCAGCGACTTGCAGCCAGAAGAAACCGTCAACTACGAACTGGGCACCAAGTGGGACCTGTTCCACGACCGCCTGTCCCTGACCGCTGCTATCTTCCGCACCGAGAAGAAAAACACCCGCATCCTGGTGGATGCACTCACCTACCAGAACGCCGGTGAATCCCAGGTCGATGGCATCGAGTTGTCCGCCAGCGGCAAAATCACCGATCAATGGCAGGTGTTTGCGGGCTACAGCTATCTGGACAGTGAACTGGTCAAATCCGGCCTCAACGGGCGTAACGGTGTCGTGAGTGCGGGCTCCAGCAAAGGCAACCAGATGCCCAACACGCCGAAGAACTCGTTCAGCCTGTGGACCACCTACGACATCACGCCCAAGCTGACCATCGGCGGCGGCGCCTTCTATGTCGATCAGGTTTACGGCGATGTCGGCAACACGGTGTATGTACCCTCCTACACCCGCTACGACGCCATGGCCAGCTACAAGCTGACCAAGAACGTCGACCTGCAATTGAACGTGCAGAACCTGACCGACAAGACCTACTACGACAAGGCTTTCTCCACGCACTTCGCCAACCAGGCGGCCGGTCGTACGGCGTTGTTGACCACCAGCTTCCACTTCTAAAAGCGGTCAAGGTTCAGCCACAAGCCCCACACATCGAATGCGTGGGGCTTTTGCGTGTTTCCCGGCAACTCACGGCATAATGCGCGCCGTGATCAGATATCCAGCTAAGCGAGGCGCTCCGACGTGTTGAAGAAAACCCTGTTCCAGTTGCATTGGTTCTTCGGCATCACGGCCGGGCTGGTGCTGGCCTTGATGGGGGTCACCGGGGCCGCGTACTCGTTCCAGGACGAGATCCTGCGGGCGCTCAACCCCACCGTGTTGAGCGTGCAAAAACGCGAGGCCGGTGTACTGCCGCCCGCCGAGCTGGTACGCAAGCTGGAAGCGGCCGAAGGCAAGACCGTGGCCATGCTGTGGGTAGAAAGTGAAAGCGGCAACGCCGGTCGCGTGTCCTTCACGCCACCACCGGGCGAGCGCCGTGGCCAGATGCGCTACTTTGACCCGTACACCGGCGATTACATGGGCGACGCGGTCGGCCAGGATCTGTTCGGCTTTATCCTGCAACTGCACCGCTTCCTCGCCATCGGCGATACCGGGCGCAATATCACCGGCGCCTGCACCCTGATCCTCTTGTTCTTCTGCCTCTCCGGCCTGTACCTGCGCTGGCCGCGCCAGGTGAAAAGCTGGCGTGTCTGGCTGACCCTGGACTGGCGCAAAAAGGGCCGCAGCTTCAATTGGGACCTGCACTCGGTGTTCGGCACCTGGTGCCTGCTGTTTTACCTGTTGGCGGCGCTGACCGGGCTGTATTGGTCCTACGACTGGTACAACCGTGGCGTGACCCAACTGCTGTCCGACTCGCCGCAGAACGAGCGCATGCGCAAGCGCGGCCCAGCCCCTGCAGGCCCCGCTCCAGTGGCCAACTACGATGCGATCTGGAGCAGCATCTACAGCAACGCCGGCCCCGACTTGAGCGCCTACAACATTCGGATGCCTGCGGTCGCCGGGCAACCGGCCACCGTGTATTACCTGCTCTCTTCATCGCCCCATGACCGCGCGCTGAACCAGATCAACCTGGACCCGGCCACCGGCGAGGTCAAATCCCACGAGCGCTACGCCAGCAAAAGCCTCAAGGCGCAGTTGCTGACCAGTGTGTATGCGCTGCACACCGGCAGCTATTTTGGCCTGGTCGGGCGGATCGTCCTCACCGTCAGCTCATTGCTCATGCCGCTGTTTTTCATCACCGGCTGGCTGCTGTACCTCGACCGTCGCCGCAAAAAGCGCCAGGTACGCGATGCGCGCAAGGGTCTGGCAGCCAACCACAGCGATGCGCCGGCCTGGCTGATCGGCTTCGCCAGCCAGAGCGGCTTTGCCGAACAACTGGCCTGGCAAACGGCCGGGCAATTACAGGCTGCGGGCCTGGCGGTGAAGGTGCAGCCCCTGGGCAGTGTCAGCCGCGACGACCTCAGCCAATCGCAAAACGCCCTGTTCGTGGTCAGTACCTTTGGCGACGGCGAAGCCCCCGACAGCGCCCGTGGTTTCGAGCGCAGCGTGCTAGGCCAGGCGCTGCCCCTCAAAGGCTTGAACTACTCGGTGCTGGCCCTGGGTGACCGGCAGTACGAGCATTTTTGCGGCTTTGCCCGGCGCCTGCATTTCTGGCTGACCAACCAGGGCGGTACCCCGCTGTTTGCCCCGGTTGAAGTCGACAGCGGTGACACATTGGCGTTGCAAGCCTGGCAACAGCAATTGGGCCAGCTCACCGGGCATGCACCGGCGGCGGCCTGGCAGACGGCCCAGTACGAAAACTGGACCCTGAGCCAACGCACTCTGCTCAACCCCGACAGTGTCGGCTCGCCCGTCTACCTGCTGGGCCTCACACCCACGTCTGCGCACAGCTGGCTGGCCGGCGACCTGGTGGAAGTCCTGCCGCGCAATTGCCCCTGGGCCATCGAACACTTCCTGGCCGGACTGGGCTTGGTCGGCAGCGACGGTGTGGTGATCGACGGCGTGGCCCACACCCTTGATCAGGCCCTGGCCACGCGCCAACTGCCGGACAACCGCACGCACCTGGTCGGCCTGCACGCCCAGGCATTGGTGGATGCGCTGGTCCCCCTGGGCATGCGCGAATACTCCATCGCCTCGATTGCCAGCGACGGTGTGCTGGAGCTGATCGTGCGCCAGGAACGCCACCCCGACGGCAGCCTGGGGCTTGGCTCCGGCTGGCTGACTGAACACGCCGCCCTCGGCTCGGCCATCAGCCTGCGCCTGCGGCGCAACAGCGGCTTCCATCTGCCCGACGCGCCTGTGCCGCTGATTTTGCTGGGCAACGGCACCGGCCTGGCGGGTCTGCGCAGCTTGCTCAAGGCGCGTATTGCCGATGGCCAGCAGCGCAACTGGCTGCTGTTTGGTGAACGCAATATCGCCCACGACTACCTGTGCCAGGACGAACTGCAAGGCTGGCTCGCCAGTGGAGACCTGGCCCTGCTGGACCTGGCGTTTTCCCGTGATCAAGAGGAGAAGGTCTACGTACAGGATCGCCTGCACGAGTCAGCGGATGTGCTGCGCAAATGGCTGGCGGACGGCGCAGCGATTTATGTGTGTGGCAGCTTGCAAGGGATGGCGACGGGGGTGGATCAGGCACTGGCAGACATCTTGGGCAATGAGGCGCTGGAGCGCCTGATCGAACAGGGTCGCTATCGCAGGGATGTCTATTGATATTTGACCGTTCCCACGCTCCGCGTGGGAATGCCGCCCTGGACGCTCCGCGTCCGCTCTTGACGGCGTGACGCGGAGCGTCACAGGATGCGTTCCCACGCAGAGCGTGGGAACGATCAGGCCGGTTGCAGCTTTTGCTCGAACACCGAGACGCCATCGAGATCGCGCAGCATCACCGTCAACTCCGCCGTCTGCCCATCAATCTGCACTTCACCAAAAAACTGAAAGCCCGCAAACGGCGAGGTGTTCTGTGCCGGTGGCGCCTTCTGGAATACCACGTGCGGACCAAAGGTTTTATCCAGTGGGTTGGGCCCGAAACTTCCCGCATTCAGCGGCCCCGCCACAAACTCCCAGAACGGCTCGAAATCCTGGAACGCCGCGCGGTCAGGGTGATAGTGATGCGCCGCGCAGTAATGCACATCGGCCGTCAGCCACACGTGGTTGCGCACCTTGTGCTCATGCAGGAACCCCAGCAGTTCGGCGACCTCCAGCTCACGCCCTTGCGCCGGGCCAGGGTCGCCATTGGCGATCGCTTCCCAACGCGCCACGCCGGGGCTGACTTCACCGTCGGGCACGCCCAGGCCAATAGGCATGTCGGCGGCGACCACCTTCCACTGCGCTTGCGACGCCTTGAGCCCGCGCTTGAGCCAGTCCAACTGTTCACGGCCGAGGAAGGGTTTTTCAGCGCCCAGGTTGTCGTCATTCGGCCCACGATAGCTGCGCATATCCAACACAAACACATCCAGCAGCGGCCCATAACTGAGCTTGCGATAAATGCGCCCGCCAGCGTCGGCGCTCTGTCGGCGCATGGGTGAATATTCCAGCCAGGCCTGGCGGGCACGGCCCACCAGGGTGTTGATGTCGCGGGTCTGGTAGCGCTCATCCAACTGCTTGCTCGATGACCAGTTGTTGATCACCTCGTGATCGTCCCATTGCCAGATCTGCGGCACCTCGGCATTGAAGCGGCGCACGTTTTCATCCAGCAGGTTGTAGCGGTAATTGCCGCGATATTCATCGAGGGTTTCCGCGACTTTGCTTTTGGCTTCAGTGGTGATGTTGCGCCAGATGCGCCCGCCTTCAGTGGTGAGCTGCGCGGGGACTGGGCCGTCGGCGTAGATGGTGTCGCCGCTGTGGATAAAAAAGTCCGGCAAGCGCAGGCGCATGGCTTCGTAGATGCGCATGCCACCGATGTCCGGGTTGATGCCGAAGCCTTGGCCGACGGTGTCGCCGCTCCACACAAAACGGATATCGCGCCGCTGTTGCGGCACGCTGCGCAAGTGGCCGAACCAGGGTTCACTGGCAATGCCGGTCTGGGCGTCTTCGAAATGCACGCGGTAGAAAATCGCCTGGTCAACCGGCAGCCCGGTGAGTTCGACACGGGCGGTAAAGTCGGTGCGGCTGTCGGCCAGGGGCGAGACGAATCGGCGCGGGTTGCTGAACACGCTGCGGGTGTCCCACTCCACCACCATCTTCGCCGGGCGGTCGCTGCGGCTCCAGATCATCGCGCGATCGCCCTGCAGGTCGCCCGATTGCACGCCGTCCGTGAGTTGCGGCCGGTCCTTCACCGAAGCGATCACCGCCGGCGCCAGGCCCGGCAACAGCAGGCCAGCGCCTACGGCTTGCATCACACGGCGGCGGCCGAGATCGAAGTGGCTCATGCAGGATGCCCTCTTGAGTATCAAAAGGGCCACTTAAGCATGATGGGATGAAGCGGATGTGACACCAATCGGGAGAACGATCAAATTCACCTGTGGGAGCTGGCTTGCCTGCGATGCAAACACCTCGGTGTATCAGGCAAACCCAGTCGATGCTATCGCAGGCAAGCCAGCTCCCACATTTTTTGCCAGTGTCAGGCAGTCACGGCCAGCTCGGCCGCTTCCGGTCGCTTGAGCACGGCATACACCAGCCCGGTCAACACACTGCCCGCGACAATCGCCAACAAGTACAACAACGCATGGTTCATCGCATTCGGAATCACCAGCACAAACAACCCGCCATGGGGTGCGGCGAGTTTGCAGCCGAAGTACATCGACAGCGCACCGGTCAACGCACCACCGGCAATACTGGCCGGAATGACCCGCAGCGGGTCTTTGGCGGCGAAGGGAATCGCGCCTTCGGAGATAAAGCACAGCCCCAAAATCATTGCCGCCTTGCCGGCCTCGCGTTCGGTCTGGGCGAACTTGCGTCGGGCCAGTAACGTGGCGATGCCCATGCCAATCGGCGGCACCATGCCGGCGGCCATGGTCGCGGCCATCGGCGCGCCGCTCGACGCGGCCAGCAGGCCAACCGAGAACGCATAGGCCGCCTTGTTGATCGGCCCGCCCAAGTCCACGCACATCATGCCGCCGAGCAGAATGCCCAGCAGCACCGCGTTGGTGGTGCCCATGGTGCTGAGGAAATCCGTCAGGCCCGTGAGCAAGCGGGCGACCGGTGGGCCCACCAGGTAGATCATCACCAAGCCAGTAAACAGGCTCGCCAATAACGGGATGATCAGGATCGGCTTGAGCGCTTCCAGGCTCTGGGGCAGTTGCACCGCGCGGCTAATCAGCTTGACGCAATACCCAGCGACGAAACCGGCGAGGATGCCGCCGATAAACCCAGCCCCCAGCGTTCCCGCCAGCAGCCCGCCGATCATGCCAGGCGCCAGGCCAGGACGGTCGGCAATCGAGTAGGCGATGTAGCCCGCCAACAGCGGCACCATCAACAGGAACGCCTGGTCACCCACGGATTTGAGCGCCGCCGCCAAGGTGCCGGGCTGTTCGAAGGCATGGATGCCGAACACAAACGACAAGGCGATCAGCAAGCCCCCCGCCACCACCATCGGCAACATGTACGACACGCCGGTGAGCAGGTGTTTGTAGATCCCGGTTTTCTCGGCCTTGGCCGCTGCACCGCTGGCCGCGCTTTCCACTGCGCCTTCGGCCAGGGCCTTGTTGAGGATGGCTTCGGATTGCTTGAGAGCAATGCCGGTGCCACAGCGGTAAATCTTCTTGCCGGCGAAACGCTCGGTGGCCACTTCGATATCGGCCGCGAGCAATACCACATCGGCATCGGCAATCGCCTGGGGGCTTAACGGCGTGCGGGCGCCCACCGAGCCTTGGGTTTCGACCTGCAAGTCATAACCCAGGCGCTGGGCCGTCTGCTGCAAGGCCTCGGCGGCCATGAACGTGTGGGCCACGCCAGTGGGGCACGCGGTAATCGCAACGATACGCGGCGCAGCCTTGGCCGCCACCGGGGCAGCGTTGGCGACATACACCTGGGCCTCTTCAGCACCCCGACGCAATACGCCTTCGACATCTGCCAACGCCTGGGCCGGCGTGCTCTGGAACACGCGCTTGCCGACAAACCGCTGCATCTCCACCGGGGTACTGCTGACCAGCAGCACCCACTCGGCATCATCAATCGTCGCCTGGGACAACTGGCGCTCCGGGCGCTGCACATCGACGACTTCAACACTGGTGTGCAAGCCCATGCGCTGGGCGGCGGCGTCCAACAAGCGGGCGCACAGCACACTGGTGACCATGCCGTTCGGGCAGGCGGTAACAATGGCTAACTTCATCACAAACCCTCTTATTGTTCTGTCAGCGTGCGCACATCGACGCCGCTTTCGAGATGCGCCAACTGCGCGTCATCGCTGATGCCAAAACCGATCTGTGTCACCGCCATCGCGGCAATCGCCGTGGCCCGGCGCAGGGTGTGCTCCGGCGTATCGCCGCTGAGCAAACCGTGGAGCATCCCGGCCAGCAGCGAGTCGCCGGCACCCACGGTACTGGCCACTGCCACCTTAGGCGGAGTGGCATGCAGCGCCGCACCCGGGCGGTACCAGGTCACGCCTGCGGCCCCGTCGGAGACCACCACATGTTCGACGCCTTGCTGATGCAGCCGGCTGATGGCATCGGTGGCGTTACCCAAGGCTTCGGCCAACTCTTCAGTATTGGGTTTGACCAGCCACGGGCCAACCTCCAACCCCAGGCGCAGCGCTTCGCCGCTGGTGTCCAGGGCGACTTTCAACCCCAGGTCCTTCAACGCCTCCAGCAAACCTTTAAACCACTGCGGGCTGACGCCGCGCGGCAAGCTACCGGCCACCACGACCGCATCGAACTCCGGGCCAATGATCGCGACCATCTTGAGCAGCGCTTTTAGCGCCTCTTCAGTCACCAGCGGCCCCGGTGCATTGATGTCGGTGACCCGCCCATCCTGTTCGGCAATCTTGATGTTGCTACGGGTTTCGCCGGGAACCCGGATGAAGGCATCGCCAAACCCACGGCGCTTGATCAGCGCATTGAACGCCTGGGGGTTGGCACTGCCGAGAAACCCGCCCACGCTGACGTAATGGCCCAGGTCGGCCAGCACCTGCGCCACATTCACGCCCTTGCCCGCCGCGTGGGTGAGCATCGCTTCACTGCGATTGACCTCACCGGGTTGCAGGTGCGCCAGGCGTACCGTGAGGTCCAACGCCGGGTTCAGCGTCAGGGTCAGAATATTCGCCATCTACACGGCCTCCACTAGGGCACGCACTTGCGCGGGCGAACCCACCGCCAGTGCTTGTTGCGCCAGGCCCTGGGCCTCGCTCAGACTGAATTCACGCACCCGCGCCTTCACCTCAGGAATACTGCGGGCCGACACGCTCAACTCATCCACACCCAGGCCGACCAGCACCGGCACCGCCAGCGGGTCCGCCGCCAACTCGCCGCACACGCCAACCCACTTGCCATGGGCATGGGCGGCGCGCACGGTGATGTCGATCAGTTGCAAAACTGCCGGGTGCAGGCCATCGGCCTGGGCCGACAGGGTCGGGTGGCCGCGGTCGATGGCCAGGGTGTACTGGGTCAGGTCGTTGGTGCCGACGCTGAAGAAGTCGACTTCCTTGGCGAGCACCGGCGCCAGCAAGGCGGCTGACGGGACTTCGATCATGATCCCCAGTTGCAGGTCCGCCACCGGGATCTCCAGGCGCAGGCGCTCGGTCATGTCCCGGGCGGCGCGCCACTCATCCACGCTGCCGACCATGGGGAACATGATGCGCAGCGGGCGGTTATCCGCTGCACGCAGCAGTGCGCGCAGTTGCGCTTCCATGATCTGCGGGCGTTGCAGCGTCAGGCGAATGCCGCGCACACCGAGGAAGGGGTTTTCTTCTTCGGCGATCGGCCAGTAGGGCAATGGCTTGTCCCCGCCCACATCCAGGGTGCGCACCACCAACGGGCGACCGTTGAGGCCGTCGAGTACGCGGCGGTATTCGGCTTCCTGGGTGGCCTCGTCCGGCGCCTGGGGGTGGGCCATGAAAATCAGTTCGGTGCGCAGCAGGCCAATGCCTTCGGCGCCCTGCTCCACTGCACTGGCCACCCCGGCGCTTTCACCAATGTTGGCGAACACTTCCACGGCGTGCCCGTCGCGGGTCAGCGCCGGTTCATGGCGTTGGGCCGAAGCGGCTTGCAAGCGCTGTTCGCGGCTGTCGCGCTCCACGGTGGCCCGTTGCAGGGTGGCGGCGTCGGGGTCGACATGCAGGCGACCGCGCTGGCCATCGAGCAACAGCGGCGTGCCTGCGTTGAGCAATAACACCGCAGCGCCAGCGCCGACCAAGGCCGGAATGCCCAGGGCGCGGGCGACAATGGCGCTGTGAGCGGTGGCGCCGCCCCGGGCGGTGAGAATGCCGGCAACACGGGCCGGGTCCAGGCGCGCCACGTCCGAAGGGCCGACTTCTTCCATCACCAGGATGTAGGGCTCGATCGGTTCCTGCACGCTTTGGACGCCGCACAACTGGGCCAGCACGCGGCGGCCGATGTCACGCAAGTCCGCAGCACGCTCGGCCAGCAAGGCATCCTGCAAGGCTTCCTGCTGCTTGGCGGCGGCTTCGATCACGCTCATCCAGGCGGCTTCGGCGCTTTCGCCTTGCTTGAGGCGGGTGTCGACTTCGTCGGTCAGTTCCGGGTCGTCGAGCATTTCCTGGTGGGTGATGAAAATCTCGCGGATGGCCTTGGCCTGGCTACGCTCGATCAAGCCCTGGATATCCGTGCGCACGTCGCTCAAGGCCGTGTGCAGGCGCTGGCGTTCGGCGGCGGCGGACTCTCCACGCAAGGGGTAGTCGAACACCTGCGGCACCTGGATATGGGCCGGGCCGATGGCGATACCCGGCGCGGCGGCGATAGCCTGGAGTTGGCTGCCGCTCAGCGGCACGCTGAGCACAGGTTCGATGTCGACCTGCGCTGGCTGTGCACTCACCGTGGGCAAGGGCTCGACCTCTTCGCCAAGGCCCTCTTGCACGGCGGCCAAGAGGGCGGGCAGTGCATCGCCGGCCACCGTCGGCTCGGCCACAAACTCCAGCACCTGGCCACGACGTGCGCCGAGGCTGAGCAACTTGCTCAGGCTTTTGACCGACACGGCACCCACCGCGCCATCGACGATGCGTACGCGGATATCGCCGTCAAAACTTTTCGCCAATTGCGCCAGGATCTTGGCCGGGCGTGCATGCAACCCGTGGGCGTTGGCCAGGGTAATGCGGGCGCTGGGCCAGTCCGGCGGCAGTTCACCGCCCAGCACTTCCAGCACCGCGCGGCTGCTGGTGGCGCGCCCCAACTCCTGGCCGCGCCCTTCAATCAGCAAGGCACACAGGCGTTCAAGCAGGGTCTGGTGCGCTTCACCGAGGCTCGCCAGGCAGAACAGGCCGTGCAGGGGCTGGCCGAGGTAACGCATGGGTTTGTCCGGCGTCACAAAGGCCAGGCCCGGACGCTTGACCGTCTGCTCGCTGTGCAACCACCACAGGCCATCGCCCAGGGGCAGCGCGTCGACCTGCTGCAATACAGCTGCAAAGCCATTGCTCACGCAGTCGGCCTGGCGCAGCAGGCGCGCACCGCGCCACACCAACTCTTCAAAATCGTCGGCCGACACCCCCAGGCTGATCATCTGCGCATCCAGCGCCAGTTCCTGGGGCGCGCCTTGCAACAGTTTCAACAGGGCTTCGGCACTGCCGGCACGGCGCAAGGCCTGGCCCAGGTCGGTTTCACCGAGGGCACGGGTGAGCAGTTGCAGCAGGCGCAGGTGTTCATCGGATTTAGCCGCGATGCCAATCGCCAAGTAAACGATTTGGCCATCGCCCCAGTCCACCCCTTCGGGGAACTGCAGCAGGCGCACACCGGTGGAAAATACCTGGTCGCGGGTTTCTGGCGTGCCATGGGGAATGGCGATGCCTTGTCCGAGAAAGGTCGAGCCTTGGGCTTCACGGGCTTGCAAGCCACTGAGATAACCTTCGGCAACCAGGCCATCGGCCACTAATTTGTCAGCGAGCAGGTGCAAGGCAGCAGATTTATCCACAGCCACCTGGCCCATGGATATCTGCTCTACAGTGAGCTCAAGCATGCCGTTCTCCTAGTTAGTGCGACAGGCGCACTAGGTATTGTTGTAGGTAAATATGTTCAAAATTAACTGACTGAGCGGTCAATTGGCAGTGGTCACTCAGCGGCGAACATCGTAAAAATACGCCTGCTGAAACGTTTAATCTAGAATTTATGGCAGATTACGCGTTAATTGTGCAAGCTTGAAGGGCCACTCGGCGCTTGCTGTGGGACATGGGTCGAATGCTGGAATCGGTTACGATTGGACAAAATGTCGGGGCGAGCTCCAAAAAACAAGGAAATCCCGGTTTGAAACTCAGTGATATCGCACGTCTGGCCGGTGTGTCCGTTACCACCGCCAGCTATGTCATCAATGGCAAAGCCGAACAGCAGCGCATCAGCAACGCAACCGTTGAGCGTGTGCGTGCCGTGGTCCAAGCCCATGGCTTTACCCCCAACCCTCAAGCCGCCGGGCTGCGCAGCCGGCATACGCGCACCTTGGGGTTCATCCTGCCAGACCTGGAAAACCCCAGCTACGCACGCATCGCCAAACTGCTGGAACAAGGTGCGCGGGCGCGAGGCTATCAGTTGCTGATCGCCAGCTCCGATGATGAAGCGGACAGCGAACGCCAACTGCTGCAACTGTTCCGTGCCAGGCGTTGCGATGCGTTGTTCGTCGCCAGTTGCCTGCCGGCCAGCGATGACAGCTATCGCGAGCTTCAGGCCAAGGGGCTGCCGGTGATTGCCATCGACCGGGAGATGGAGCCGAACCAGTTCTGCTCCGTGGTCAGCGATGACCACCAGGCCTGCCAGCAACTCACCAGCAGCCTGCTGCAACCGTTGCCCAAGCAGATCGCGCTGATCGGCGCACGGCCCGAGCTGAGCATCAGCCAGGCACGTACCGCCGGTTTCCGTGATGCGCTGCAAGGCTTTACGGGCGACGTGATCATCGAGCAGGGCGAAGCCTTCAGTCGTGACTGCGGCCGAGAGCTGATGGAGCAACTGCTGCAACGCCTGGGGCATCTGCCGGACGCGCTGGTGACCACCTCCTACGTACTGCTGCAAGGCGTGTTCGACGCGCTGCATGACTTCCCCCTCAAGTCGCGGCCCCTGCGCCTGGGCACCTTCGGCGATACGCAGTTGCTGGATTTCCTGCCGCTGCCGGTCAACGCCATGGCCCAGCAACATCAGTTGATTGCCGAAACCGCCCTGCGCCTGGCCCTGGCCGCCATTGAAGAGGAACAGTACCAACCCGGGGTGCATGCGATTGGCCGGACTTTCAAGCAGCGTATTCACGAGGCCTGAGCGTGGAGCTGATCGACACCCACACGCACCTGGACTTCGAGGACTTCGACCCCGATCGCTCGCACGTCCTCGCCCACAGTCGTGAACTTGGCGTGCGGCGCCTGGTGGTGCTGGGGGTTTACCAGAAAAATTGGCAGCGGCTATGGGACTTGGTGCAACAGGACGAAGGTCTGTTCGCCGCCTTCGGCTTGCACCCGGTGTATCTCGATGAGCATCGCCCCGCCGACCTACTGGAGCTGGGCGACTGGTTGACGCGCCTGCATGGCCACCGGCAACTGTGCGCCGTGGGCGAAATTGGCCTGGATTACTTTCTGGAACAGTTGGACCACGAGCGCCAGCAGCCGCTGTTTGAAGCCCAACTGAAACTTGCGGTGGATTTCCAACTGCCGGCCTTGCTCCACGTTCGCCGCAGCCACGCCGCCGTGATTGCCACCCTCAAGCGCATCCGCGTGCCCAGAGGCGGCATCATCCATGCGTTCGCCGGCAGCGCTGAAGAGGCCCGCGAGTACATCAAGCTCGGGTTCAAACTGGGCCTGGGCGGCGCTGCCACCTGGCCCCAGGCGTTGCGCATGCACCGGGTACTGGCGCAGTTGCCACTCGACGCCGTGGTGCTGGAAACCGATGCGCCGGATATGGCCCCGGCCATGTACCCCAACCAGCGCAATAGCCCGCAGCACCTGCCAGACATCTGCACCGCTCTGGCCGAGCGCATGGGTATCAGCCCTTTATTGCTGGCTGAGGCGAGCACACGCAATGCGTGCAAGCTGTTCAACTGGTAGCGGACTGATCACCTGCAACTTCAAAGTCATTCTCTGTCGATGGCGGGCATAGCGCACCACCAGCAAATGGATCAGCACGGCGACCAGCGAAATGTTCAGTTGCCCGATCACACTGAGCAGCCCCAACCATTCAGCGACAAGGGCCATCAGCAAGGTTGCGCACGTCAGCATGATCATGCTCGGCCGCACCAGCGCCCAGTGGTCCAGGGCCCTGAACTGGCGCAACTGCTTGACGCACCCCAAGTGCAACCCGCAGTGGCAATACGTACAGTCAAACGGTACATCAATGGCAATGGCGTTCAGTTGCCAGGGCTTGAGCTCAAACGTCATGTTGCATTGGGCGCAATGCCCTTTGATACCGATTGCGGCGGCCATCGTTTTGTCCCCTCGTGACCGTGACGGATGAAATAAATTTTCACCTATTCACGCCCCGATAAAACACGCATCGGTAAATCAGGACATAAGCCACACGGCCCGCCGCTCAGTCCTTCAGAACCTCCCTACACCCGAAACGCGCCAATCAATTGCTTCAACTCAACCACCTGGGTTGCCAGTTGCCGACTGGCCGCCTCCGTGTGCTGCGCACCTTGCGCCGCATGCTCGCCGGCGCGGTTGATTTCGACGATGTTCTGGTCGATGTCGTGGGCGACTGCCGTTTGCTGCTCCACGGCGGCGGCGATCTGCTGGTTCTGATCGACGATCATCCCAACCGCCCCCAGGATATTTTCCAGGGCTTGTTGGACTTTTTCCGACTGCCCTACCGTGCCATTCGCCATTTCATGGCTGCTGCCCATGGCCTTCACCGCCGCACCGACACCGCTGTGCAAGCGGATGATCATCTGCTCGATTTCCTCGGTGGAGTGCTGTGTACGCCGGGCCAGAGTGCGTACCTCGTCGGCCACCACCGCAAACCCGCGCCCTTGGTCACCAGCGCGCGCCGCTTCGATGGCCGCGTTTAGCGCCAGCAGGTTGGTCTGCTCGGCGATGCTCTTGATCACCTCCAGGACGCTGCTGATGGACTGGCTGTCGGTCGCCAGTTGGTTGATCACCCGCACCGATTCGTCGATCTCCGCCGCCAGGCGCGCAATACCGCCTTGCTGGGATTGCACCAGCGCACGCCCGCTGACGGTTTCATCGTTGACACTTTGGGCACTGCTGACCGCCGCCGCGGCGCTGCGCGCCACCTCCTGGGCGGTGGCGGACATCTGGTTCATCGCCGTCGCCACTTGCTCGATCTGGCTGCGCTGGCCGGACACCGCCTGGTTACTCTGCGCCGACACCGCCTGCACCTGGCCGGCCTGCAACTCCACCTGGCTGACCGTATGCCCAACACGCTCGATCAGGTCGTGAATCTTGGCCACAGTGCCATTGAACACCTGGCCCAGGTCGCCCAGTTCGTCACGGCTCTGGGCAACGAAGGTGACCGTCATATCGCCCGCCGCCACTTTGTCCATCATCGCCCCCAGGCGGCGCAAGGTGGTGCGGGTGGAGACAAAGAAACCGGCATAGAGATAGAAAATCAGCGCAAACACCGCCGCCAGGGCCGTGACCAGCAACACCATGT
Source organism: Pseudomonas sp. AL10 (assembly GCF_029960685.1). Taxonomy (NCBI): domain Bacteria; kingdom Pseudomonadati; phylum Pseudomonadota; class Gammaproteobacteria; order Pseudomonadales; family Pseudomonadaceae; genus Pseudomonas; species Pseudomonas sp. AL10. Next base: position 129,856 of record NZ_JASBQZ010000004.1, on the reverse strand, counting down.
GCAAACGGTTCTGCGCCAGGCGCTGCTGCAACTGCTGCCCGAGGAACGCCAGGGTGGCGTCATCCAATTGATAGGTCTTGGCCATCAGTTGGCTGACGCCGTCATAAAAGCCCTGCCAAGGCGCGTCGAGGGTCTCGGCCATCACCACCTGCTCTTCGAAAAACTCACTGCCTTGCTTAAGGCTCGCCTGGCTGGCTTGCGCCGAGACGTCGAGGGCGGCGTGCGCGGCCTGGCTGGTGCCCAACGCGTCCTGCAGCTTCAGGCCATATTCGCCGTGGAGTTTTTCCAACTGCTGCAGCAGTTCGTCAAAACGGGTGCTGGAGGACGAATTGATAAAGCCCTGCCCCAGGGAGTACGCGCCCATGGCACGGCCTTCACCCAAGGCCTGGGTGACTTGAGGAGTGATGGTGGTGACCAGGTCGCTGAGCTGGCGCAGATCACTTTGCGGATCACGGCTCAAGCCGGCTTGGCTGGCGATGATCTGGCTGAACATCTGGGCCTGGTTGAGTAACTTGCCGATCAACGCCGCCTTGTTGAGCAGCGAGGTTTCCTGCTGCTGGGCCTTGAACGCAGCGATCAGTTCGTCGCGTTTACTGTCGAAGACGGCAACTTGCTCGGGCTGGGTCGCAATGGCGCGCAAGCCCTGCAAGCGCTCCACTACACTGGTTTGCAAGGCGCTGATCCGGGTCTCCAGGTCTGCCGCTTTGCCAGACTGGCCGAGGGTGGCGTTGATCTGTACCTGGTTGTTGAGGGTTTCCAGCTCGCGACGCAACGCCAGGCTGCTGCCGAGCAGGTCGAGGCTTTGCAGTTCGACCCGGGTGCCCTGGTATTCACGCCACGAGTCGCGCACCAGGTAATAGTTGGTCGCCAGCATCGGCAGCAGAAACAGCACACTGATCAGGCTGAACTTCATGCCGAAGCTCAGGCGGTTCATCAGCGCGACGGCGGGATAGAGCAAGCTCTTCACAGGTGACCTCCCCTTCTTTTATTTTTATTGAGGCGCAGGGCGGCGGCAGATAGCCACTATTTGGCGCTCTATCTGTATAGCTCAATTCGAAAGGGAGTTTTGTAACGTAAGGTTAACGGCGTGTCTGGAGGCCCTAACGCCATGTAGGAGCGAGCTTGCTCGCTCCTACAAATTGGCATCAGGGGAGTACCGTCCAGATGGCAAACCCGGCATACCACAGCACCGCCGCGCGCAGCAGCAGTTCCCACAGGCGATCCAGGCTGTTGATGCCATCGGCCCCCACCACTGGCGGCGGGATTTCCGCAGCGGCCAGGCCGACTTTTTCCACCAGCTGTGCCGCGCTGATGTCCCAACTCAGCAATTCGTGGAGCATCACCCGGCTGACCCCGACGAAATTGCCCACCAAGGCAAAGCTGGCCGCCAGCAGGCGTACCGGCAACCAGTCAAACGCGTGACGCAATTGCGTGGCGCGCTCGGCCACCAGGGGGTTCTGGCTGTGTTCGCTGGCCAGCGCCAACAGGCGGTACGCCAGGGCGGCCACCGGGCCCAGCAGGAAATACCAGAAAATCACCGCAAAAAAGCTTTGGTACGCCTGCCACAGCAGGTAGCCCTGGACGCGCTCCAGCAGTTGCTCGCCACTGTCGGCGCCAAGCTTGAGGTCGCGTTCGGCCACATGCTCGGCCGCTTGCAGGTCACCGCGCCGCCAGGCATCGCGAAACGGCCCCAGCCCTGCCAATAGGTCGCCACGGCCCAGGCTATAGATCACCACCAGCAAATGCACCGGCAATGCCAACAGGCCATAGGCCACCGGCTCCAGGACCAGCAACAGCAAGGCCAGCAATGCCACCGGCAACAGCACCAACACCAGCAGGATCAGCCAGGGCCGCTTGCCCATGCGCGGGCTCGATTCCAGCTTGGCCAGCTCACGCAGCCATCCGCCGTCACGCTGCAACCGCAGGCGCAAGGCCGAGAACTTCTCGATCCATACCGCCAGCACCAACACCAGGAAACTCATCGTTCGTGTCCTCCATCCTGCAGGGCGCTGCGAAAGCGCGTCCAATCAAAAGCGGGGCCCGGGTCAGTCTTGCGCCCCGGAGCGATGTCGCTGTGACCACAAATACGTTGGTGGGTGATCTTTGGGTAAGCCTTGAGCAACTGGCGGGTCAGATCGATCAGCGCCGCATACTGGGCATCGGTGAACGGCAGGTCGTCCGTACCTTCGAGCTCGACCCCCAGGGAAAAATCGTTGCACACCTCGCGCCCGTCAAAAACGGAAACACCGGCATGCCAGGCCCGGTCGCGGCACGAAACAAATTGCGTCACAGTGCCGTCACGTTCAATCAGAAAATGCGCAGACACTCGTAGGCTGGCTATCCCTTCAAAGTAGGGATGCTCTGAGATATCCAGGCGGTTCTGGAAAAACTCCTGCACCTTGCCGGTCTTGAACTGCGCCGGAGGCAAACTGATGTTATGCACCACCAACAGCGAGATTTCGCCTTCAGGGCGCTCGTTGAAGTTGGGCGAAGGGCAATGACGAATGCCCTGGCACCAACCGCTGGCGGGGTCCAACTGCATACAGGCTCCTTGAGTGAGACGAGGTGTGACCAGTATGCCGCGTTCCACCCTGCGGTTGCGATCACTTGCCGCGATTGAGTTGCCGCAGGTTGCCCACCACGGCTGCCAGCGCACGCTCGAACAGCGGGCCATCATCCAAGGCGTGCAGGACGCCCTGCTTGAACGCCAGGGCTAACTGCCCCGCGCTTTTCTCCAGGACCTTGAGGCCCCCTCGACTGACAAAAATATAGGTATCGTCGGGCGGCATGATTGCGGTCAACTTGCAACGCAGGGTACCGGCTTCATGTTGCTGCAACGCTACCCAGGCACCGACTCGCAACTGCTGTGCCTTGAGCCGGTCGGGGTCGTCAGGGGGCAGTGGTTCGTCGGCAGTCGGCGGCCCAGAGCCAAGGATAAAAGGCTTACGCACTTCAACCAGCACCTCGCCGTCGAGCGGCTGAACATGCATGGCCTGCAACCGCAGGAAAAACTCGCGGGTGCTGAAAGGATCGAACGCCGCACCGGCCAACCCGTCACGCAATGCCTTGAGCAGCCCGGGTAGTTGCTCAAGCAAACGCCGACCTGCTTCGGTGTCTTCACGCAGGCCCACGCTCCAGACCAATTCATCCAGGGTACGCAGCGCCGCCTGCCATTGCAGCGATTGTTCACCGTGCTTGAGCACGGCCACTAACAGCACCTGGCTCCAGGCTTGCTGCACAAATTGCAGAACCGATGCCGGCAGGGTTTTGCCCACGAGCCGCCGATTGAGCACCTGCGCCACACGTTGACGCGCCACCTCGATATGCAGGCGCTCTTGCTCGGCGTCACGGGTATGGCGCTCAAGGCGTTCACTGCGCGTGCGCTCTTGGGCTGTAGATGTGCTGAACGTGGTGAGCAACTGGGAGAAAATCGCCGGGTCTTCGACGTACTCATTCAGCAACCGCTGTACGAGTTGCTCGATACACAGATAGAGATTGTCCCGTGGCTGGTCATGGGGCGGGCTCCAGCCGATGACGGCGCTCGCGATGTCATTGAGCAAGCGCCGCGCCGGATGCTGCGTGCAACTGAGCAGGCTCTTGTCCAGCACCGCCACTTTCAGCAGCGGGATCTGCAAGCGGGCGATCAGCCCCTTGAAAGCGTCCGGCACACTGCGGTCATCGAGCATGAACTCGAACAGCATGGCCACCAGATTGATCACATCTTCGTCTGCTTCTTCCAACACCCGCGACTTGCCACTTTTGACACTGACCCGGGTGAGCAACTGTTCAAGCTGGCTGCGCAGGTCGAAATCGTCCTCGCACTCCGGCTCCGGTACATATTGCTGCAAATGCGACAGCAGCCGCAGCAGATCGCGGGTGGCAATGGGTTGCGGCTCGGCGCTGGCTTCAAGGGTGGGGGCCACGCTGCCACGCACGGCTACCAGCAACGTCTGCAAGGCGCTGAACGCTTGCTGGCCGCTTTTATCCAGCGGCGGGTCGGCCATCGCTTGGCCAGTGCAATCCTGATGCTCCCGGGCCGCACGCCCGCCGGCTCGGCGGGACGGGAGCGCCTTGAGTTCCGGCAATACGCCAGTGGCGATGAGTAATTGGTTGGCCTCGCCATACAACAGGTCGGCGTCACTGAGCACGTACTTCTCAAACAGCTTGAGCATGACCAGCTTGACGCGGATCTCCACCCCCAGGCTGCGCCCTGCCTGCAAGAAAAACTCGCACAGCCGCGTCGGGGCCAAGGGGTTTTCCGGATCATCCAGGCGCCTGCCGAACAGTTCACTCAAGCGCGCGTTCAATTGCCCCAGCGCCAAGCCATCACGGTGGCGCACCCGACCGAGCATCGCCTCCAGGGCCACAGCTTTTTCCACGTCATCGGCGCTGGTGCCGGGTACCGCCTCATAAGACACCAGCGGCACCAGGTGTGCCCCGCTGCACCGGGCCTGGCCCAGGTTGGCGAACGCCACGAACAACTGCTCCATGAACACGCGTTCGAAGTTCTTGCGCTTGAGGCGCAGGTCGCGCATGGCCTCGAAAAAAATATGATGGTCGACGGTGCTACGGGCCTTTTCGGCCATTTCAAACAGGGTGTCGTCGGCGTTATCGAACAGTTCCTGCAAACCCTGTTGCAGCTGTTGCGCAGCCTTGTCACGCACCTGCAGCAACACCACCGGCAGGCGCGCGAGCGGCGATGGCGTGGCCTGTGCCCTGTTGATAGGCACCACCTTCCCGTCATTGTGCATCCTGGCCTCCTGAAACGGCGGTTTTGAGAGGTGGACAGACCGGGAGCAGGCCCGGCAGGCACTGCAAATATCCCGGTTACCACCAAGACGTCAAAGCTATGACGCCAATTGCAAGGCGCGAGATTATCTTGCAAACAAGGGCAGTTGCGCCAGCACACTCTGACTTTGTGCGGTAAATGAGTGGCGAGCCTGGGTTAGAACGCACGCTGGCCCTATAATCGAGGCACTTTGTTTGTGGAGCCTGTTATGCCGAACCTCCGTCTTGCCGACCTCACCGCCGAAATCGAAGCCAACGTGCGCCGCGCACTGCTGGAAGACATCGGCAGTGGTGACATCACCGCGCAGTTGATCCCGGCCGAACGGCTGGCCAAGGCCACGATCATTACCCGTGAAGCGGCCGTGATTGCCGGTACGGCCTGGGTGGATGCAGTGTTTCGTCAACTGGACCCACGGGTCGCCGTGCATTGGCAGGTAGCTGACGGTGAACGTGTCAGCCCCAACCAGGCGCTGTTCCACCTTGAAGGCCCGGCACGCTCGCTGCTCACGGGTGAACGCAGTGCGCTGAATTTTTTGCAGATGCTGTCAGGTGTAGCCACCCGAGCGCAGTTCCTGGCGGACTTTGTCGCGAGCACCCAGGTCAAACTGCTGGACACCCGCAAGACACTCCCAGGTCTGCGTTTGGCGCAGAAGTACGCGGTGACCTGCGGCGGTTGCCACAACCACCGTATCGGGCTGTATGACGCGTTCCTGATCAAGGAAAACCACATCGCCGCCTGCGGTGGTATTGCCCAAGCGATTACAGCCGCCCACAAGATCGCCCCGGGCAAGCCGGTGGAAATCGAAGTGGAAAGCCTGGAAGAGTTGCGCGAAGCCCTGGCGGCGGGTGCCGACATCATCATGCTGGATGAACTGAGCCTGGAAGACATGCGCGAAGCCGTGCGCCTGAACGCCGGCAAAGCCAAGCTGGAAGCCAGCGGCGGGATCAATGAAACCACCTTGCTGCCTATCGCTGAAACCGGCGTGGACTACATCTCCATCGGCGCGATGACCAAGGATGTGAAGGCGGTGGACCTGTCGATGCGCCTCAGTATCTGAAAGATGCCGTAATTGTAGGAGCGAGCTTGCTCGCGAAAAACTCAAGACCACCGCGTGCCCTCCAGAGGTACGGGTTATCGCTAGCGTTTTTCGCGAGCAAGCTCGCTCCTACAGGCTGCTTTTAAACTACGAGGTTATTCATCTCGCAGTACTCGTCCCAATCGACACCCAGCACCTCGGCCGCCTCTTTGTGCAAGGCCAACCGTGCAGCTTCGAACTCTTCAGGGGTCGTGGTGTACTTGAGGGTCAGCTCCCAAGGCTGGAGGTTCTGGCTCTCGGCCTCGTCCTCGAATGCCCACTGAATCTGGTCGCGCTGATCGTCGGCACTCAGGTCCTTGATCTCTTCTTTTAGCTGCGGCGTGTCCTCAAGGTAGTGCTTGAGCGCTTGTTCGTGCCGAGCGTCCTGGGTCATTTCAGTCGTGGTCATGTTGTTCTCTTAGATCGAGGAATGGGAATGCATCTGGGTCTTCAAGGTTGCGCAGATACAAAAGAGCGGGCGCAAATGCCCGGCTCACCTGGCCTTCAGAACCATTCTGGGATCATCTGAAAACATTGCCGTTGAAACAGTGGTGCCTGTGGTGCCCGAGACAGGAATCGAACCTGCGACCTTCGCGTTACGAGTGCGCTGCTCTACCGGCTGAGCTACACGGGCGGTGGGCTAAAGCTAGCACTGCATTGGGCATGCAGCAACTTGCTCGCTCACCGCCCGGCGACTGTCACGCCCCGTTGGCGCCACAACCCTTGGTAGCGTACTGCAGGTCTACCGTGGTGGCACAGCTCCATCCGGTGGTGGCGCTGCGGGTCAAGGTGATGGTCTTGCCGAGCACGGGCGCGGGCGCATCGAGGATTTCACAACGGATAGTACCTGCGCCCGAGGCCACATCGCCTGTCACATCGATGGTGCAGTTGGCGGTAGGGCTGGAGCCCCCGATGAGCGCCAGGGTCGGCACAGTGCCCTGGTTGATGACGTCTTCATAGCCGGCCTTTAACGCGCTGATTTCCGCCAACCCCGCAGTGAACTTGGCCTTGGCCTGGTGCTTGGTGTACATGGGCAGACCGATGGTGGCCAAAATGCCGATGATTGCCACGACGATCAGTAACTCGATCAAGGTAAAACCTTTTTGACGCATCTCTTTCACTCTCCAGAATAGAACCATGACAAGGCGCGTCCTGCGCCCCGTAGTGTGCAACGGCGCCAGTGTACTCATCCCCTCGCAGCCGTTCGCCTGCAAGACGCACAATCTGACATTTTATCGCCCAGCACCAGCCTGCCCGACTCCGCCACCTGACTAAGCTATAAATTCTTCACGACCTGGGTGCGCCAACCTCACATGAACGATACGTCGACAATCTATGCCTGGGAGGGCATCAACCGCAAAGGGCGCCGGGTATCCGGAACAATCGCCGGCCATAACCTTGCGCTGATCAAGGTACAACTGCGCCAGCAAGGGATCTGCCCCGAGCGTGTGCGCAAGAAGTCTTGTGCACTGCCGACCTTCAAGACGCGCATAACGCCCGTGGATATCGCCCTGTTCACTCGCCAGTTGGCCACCTTGCTCAAGGCCGGCATTCCGCTGCTGCAAGCCTTCGACATCATCAGCGAAGGCGTCGAAAACCAACAGCTGCGCGAACTGGTGAAGGCGTTGAAACAGCATATTGCCAGCGGCCACCCGTTGGCCGCTGCCCTGCGTCAATATCCCCGCTACTTCGATGAGCTGTACTGCAATCTGGTAGCGGCTGGCGAAATGGCCGGCGCCCTGGAAACCCTACTGGAACGCGTGGCGATTCATCTGGAAAAAAGCCAACGGCTCAAAACCAGGATCAAGAAAGCCATGACCTACCCTATCGCGGTACTGGTAATTGCCACAGGGGTGAGCACAGTGCTGTTGATCCATGTGGTGCCGCAATTCCAGAACTTGTTCGCCGGGGTCAACGGCCAATTGCCGGGGTTTACCCTGGGGGTCATCGCGCTATCGGAACTGCTGCAACAGGCGTGGTGGATGCTGGGGCTGGGTGTGGGCGCGGCGCTGGTTGCAGGGCGCCACGCCTACCGGACTCACCCGGGGTTTCGCCATGGGTGGGCAGCAGGTTTGTTGAAAGTGCCCGTGGCAGGCAAACTGCTGCACAAATCTGCGGTCGCCCGCTACGCCCGCACGCTATCCACTACCTTTGCGGCGGGCGTTCCTCTGGTACAGGCATTGGGTTCGGTGGCTGGCGCCGTCGGCAATGGCCCTTTCAAACAGGCAATCGAACGTATGCGCCACGATGTATCCACAGGCATGCAGTTGAATCAATCGATGCATAACAGCGGCCTGTTCCCAGGCATGGCGATCCAGATGACCGCAATCGGTGAGGAGTCCGGCACCCTGGACCGCATGCTGGAAAAAGTCGCGAACCACTACGAGTCAGACGTGGATACCTTGGTCGACAACCTCACCAGCCTGATGGAGCCGCTGATCATGGTGGTATTGGGGGGGATTGTCGGCGCGCTGGTAGTCGCCATGTACTTGCCGGTGTTCCAATTGGGGACGGCGTTTTGAGCTTGCTGCTGAACGAACATCCCTGGGCGTTTGTTGGCCTTGCGCTGGTGTTGGGCCTGATCGTCGGTAGCTTCCTCAATGTGTTGGCGTGGCGCCTGCCCAAAATGCTCGAGCGGGAGTGGCGTGCCCAGGCCCATGAGATTCTCGACTTGCCAGCCGAGCCCGGTGGGCCGGCCTATAACCTGATGCATCCGAACTCTTGCTGCCCGCGCTGCAATCAACCGATTCGGCCTTGGGAAAATATCCCGGTGCTCAGCTACCTGCTGCTCCGGGGGCATTGTGCCCACTGCCGTGAGCCCATCGGCCTGCGTTACCCTCTCACCGAACTGGCCTGCGCGCTGATCTGCGCCGCTGTCGCCTGGCACTTCGGCTTCGGCTGGCAAGCCGGCGCGGTGATGCTGCTGAGTTGGGGCTTGCTGGGGATGAGCCTGATTGATCTGGACCACCAATTACTGCCGGATGTGCTGGTGCTGCCGCTGCTATGGCTGGGGCTGATCCTCAACAGCGCTGACCTGCTGACGCCATTGCCCGATGCAGTATGGGGCGCGGTTATCGGCTACATGAGCTTGTGGTGCCTGTTCTGGCTGTTCAAGCTGGCCACCGGCAAAGACGGCATGGGCCATGGCGACTTCAAATTATTGGCCTTGCTGGGAGCCTGGGGCGGCTGGCAGATTCTGCCGATGACCCTGCTGATGGCCTCGCTGCTGGGCGTGTTTGCCGGGCTGATTTTGCTGCGTTTGCGTAAGGCCCAGGTGTCAGCGCCAATGCCGTTTGGCCCCTGCCTGGCAATTGCCGGCTGGATTGCATTGCTCTGGGGTGGTCAAATAACCGACTTCTATTTGCAGTCTGTCGGTTTCAGATGACCACTTCTGTTGCAACACCCTGGATTCTTGGGCTCACGGGCGGCATTGGCAGCGGCAAAAGCGCTGCGGCCGAGCACTTTATCAAGCTGGGCATCGACCTGGTGGACGCCGATCACGCCGCGCGCTGGGTGGTCGAGCCTGGCCGCCCGGCGCTGGCGCGCATTGCCGAACATTTCGGCGCCAGCGTGCTGCAAGCCGACGGCCGACTGGACCGTGCCGCACTGCGCAAACTGATCTTTGAGGTCCCACAAGAGCGCCTTTGGCTGGAAGCCTTGCTGCACCCGCTGATCGCCGAGGAAATTCGCAGCCACCTGGCACGCGCCCAGTCGCCCTACGCGATCCTGGTGTCACCGCTGCTGATCGAGTCCGGGCAGTACAGCATGACCCAGCGCATCCTGGTGATCGACGTGCCGCAATCGCTGCAGATTCAGCGTACCCTGCAGCGCGACGGCATCAGCGAACAACAGGTGCAGGCGATTCTCAAGGCCCAGTCCAGCCGCGAAGACCGCCTGAACCATGCCGATGACGTGCTGGTCAACGATAAGGACCTCGCCTGGCTGCACGGCGAGGTCGAGCGACTGCACCACTTTTACCTTACTTTGCGTGGAGGCCGATCATGAGCCAACCCCTGACCGTCGACTGCCCAACCTGCGGTGCACCCGTGGAATGGAAAGCGACCAACCTCAACCGACCGTTCTGCTCGGACCGTTGCAAGCTTATCGACCTGGGCGCCTGGGCCGCTGAAGAACACAAGATTCCCGTGGCCCCTGACGCCGAAGATGAACTGTTTTCCGAAGACCTGCCGCCGCGCCACTAAGGCCGCATAAAGGCATATTCCTGCTGGTCGTCGAGGTTTTCTGCAAGGTATTGCAACTCGTCGGCCAGGTCTTCAAAGCTGCGTACACCCTTGCTTTGCTGCACCACTGCGCTGAGCATGGCGCGCAAGGTCAAACCGGGGTCAAACCCGATTTCCTGCGCTGCATCCTGGCTTCTGCGCAACTCCTGCCGTGCCCATTCATACACACTCATGATTCATGCTCCTGAAAATTTTGCCGAGCATGGACCTGCGCCGCTGCCCTGCATTTGACCTGGATCAACGCCGCGAATCGTCGTCTTTCCACGGCGCTGAGAGGTAGCGGGTACGGTTGAACGTCTCCAGCCATTCCGGGCAAAACACCACCAGCGCGCTGATGACCATGCCGTTGATAAAGGCTTCGGGAAAGATGATCAGCCACAGGTAACCGACAAAATCTTCCAACCACTCAGGCATCGCAAAAAGGCCGTCGAACCACAACAGGCCCAGGCCGGCCAACAGGCACAGCAATGCCGACAGTGCGGCAGCAAAAAAGCCCGAACAGAAGATATACACAAAGGGGTTTCGCGGCTGCGCCCGCTCCACCAACAGCGCGCACCCTTCGGTGACCAGCACCGGCAGCACAATCAGGAGCAGGCCATTGACGCCAAGCGCAGCCAGGTCCTGACGCCCCAACAGCATCAAGCCAAGCTGGGCGGCAAAGCCACCGACGATAGCCAGCGGCCAATCGAGCAGCAAAGTCACGGCGGTCATGCCGATAAAGTGGTAGGACACACCGGTATCGAAATCCCGCCGCACCAGCCACAGCATGAATAGCGCGAACACCGTACCGAAGAGCAAGTGCTGGCGCCGACGGTCGGCAAACAGCTCCACCCAGGGCGAGCGAAGGATCGCCCACATCACCACGGGCGCATACACCAGCCAGCCGATACCGAGGGTCTGGGGTGCCAGAACCGCAGCACTGATCACGGACGCTCTGCCTTTACTAAAAAACTCATCACACACCTCGTCCCTGGCCTGTTTCACGTGAGCATTCTACACCCGCGTTTTAAGGCAAGACTTCCTGTGGTCATCATTTGAACGCTAAGCTGCGACTATGGATGACTCAGATTACTTGCGCCTGCTCACCGTAGCGGCCGAACAAGCCAACGCATTCCTGTCCAATGCCCGCAAGTGGGAGCGTGAGCGTTGGGTCTGCCAGCGCCTGCTGCAAGGCTTGAACGTGCCCTACCGTGTCGAAGAATTCCACGCGGCGGGCCAGGAGCCGCCCGACGTGTTGTTTCGCGACGCCAGCTTCGAGGTCTTTTTTGTGCTGGACGAGGGCCGCCGCCTGAACGACGAGTGGCGCGATGAGCTGCTGCGCAGGCGCAGTGCTTTCTCCTTGAGCCAACTGGTACGGCGTGAAGCCAAGCCACGGCGTATCCCCGCCCATGAGTTCCTGCTGCGCCTGGCCCCCACACTGCGTAAAAAAGCTCACAACTACAAAGAGCGCGGCATGGACCTGGGGGAATTGGATCTCATCGCGTTTACCAGCCTCAAACGCGAGGTGCTGGACCTCAACAGCCATTTTCCGCCGCCGACCGAATACCTGCGTCAGGGCTGGCGCTCGCTATCGCTGGTGGGGCCGACATTCGCACGGGTCCTGTTCGCACATCCCGACGCGCCGGACTTCTTGCGCAACAACCTGGGCCGCAGCATAGTGTTTGATGTCGGCATCAGCCTGTGATGCCCCTGGCTGTAACGTGGCGCCCCTTTGCAACGTCTACCTGACGAGGCCTTTATGACCAGCCGCCTGAAACCCGATGACCAAGAGCGTGTCGAAGAGTACCTGCAACTCTCCCAGAACAGAGTCGAGCGCAAGCCTTTCCGGCCGTGGCTGCTCCTCTGCGTGGTGCTGGTAGTGGTGATCGGGCTCGGTACGCTGAGCCGCCTATTGAGTTACCTGACGCTATGAGCCGCCTGGCGCTCGCGAGGGTAACTGCTCCGATTTCTTTTAGCCTTGCGAGATATCCCCATGACCCATCGTATTATTATCGTCGGCGGCGGTGCCGGCGGCCTGGAGTTGGCTACCCGCCTGGGTAAGACCCTGGGCAAGCGTGGCAAGGCCAGCATCACGCTGGTCGACACCAACCTGACCCACATCTGGAAGCCCTTGCTGCACGAAGTGGCTGCCGGCTCGCTGAATTCCTCGGAAGACGAACTCAACTACGTCGCCCAAGCCAAATGGAACCACTTCGAGTTCCAGCTGGGCCGTATGAGCGGGCTTGACCGTGAACAGAAGAAAATCCAGCTGGCCGCCACCCTCGACGAAGAAGGCCGCGAACTGGTGCCCGCCCGCGTGCTGGGCTACGACAGCCTGGTGATTGCGGTAGGCAGCACTACCAACGATTTCGGCACCGAGGGCGCGGCGCAACATTGCCTGTTCCTCGACACCCGCAAGCAGGCCGAGCGCTTCCACCAGCAACTGCTCAACCACTACCTGCGCGCCCATGCAGGCCAAACCGACGCCGTTGAACAGATCAGCGTCGCCATCGTCGGCGCCGGTGCCACCGGCGTTGAGCTTGCCGCCGAGCTGCATAACGCCGCCCATGAACTGGCGGCTTATGGCCTGGACCGTATCAAGCCCGAAAACATGCACATCACCCTGATCGAAGCCGGCCCGCGTGTACTGCCTGCCCTGCCGGAGCGGATCGGGGGGCCAGTGCATAAGACCCTGGAGAAACTAGGGGTGACAGTACTGACCAACTCGGCGGTCAGTGAAGTAACCGCCGACGCCCTGATCACCAGCAGCGGCCAAGTGATCCCGGCCAGCCTCAAGGTCTGGGCGGCCGGTATCCGCGCCCCCGGTTTCCTCAAGGACATCGATGGCCTGGAAACCAACCGCATCAACCAGCTGCAAGTCCTGCAAACCCTGCAAACCACCCGCGACGAAAATATCTTCGCCTTTGGTGATTGCGCCGCCTGCCCGCAGCCGGGCACCGACCGCAATGTACCGCCACGGGCCCAAGCGGCTCACCAACAGGCGTCATTGCTGGCCAAATCGCTCAAGCTGCGGATTGAAGGCAAGGAGCTGCCGACCTACAAGTACACCGACTACGGCTCGCTGATCTCACTGTCGCGCTTTTCCGCGGTGGGTAACCTGATGGGCAATTTGACGGGCAGTGTGATGCTGGAAGGCTGGCTGGCGCGGATGTTCTACGTGTCGCTGTACCGCATGCACCAGATGGCGCTGTATGGGTTCTTCCGCACGGCGATGCTGATGCTGGGCAGCAAGATCGGCCGCGGCACCGAGCCACGCCTTAAATTGCATTAACAACCTGGTCTCGAAAGAGGCCTGGTAAATGTTGGAGCGGGCTTGCTCGCGAATGCGGTGGTTCAGTCACAGATGTACTGACTGACACAGCGCATTCGCGAGCAAGTCGAATCGTTGCACCGCCGCTCCCACATTTGTTTTGCGGTGAATTCAGGATTCACGCAGGCAAAAAAAATCCCCGTATCTTTCGATACGAGGATTTTTAATATGGTCGGGGTAGGGGGATTCGAACTCCCGACATCCTGCTCCCAAAGCAGGCGCGCTACCGGACTGCGCTATACCCCGGTAATAAAAAGGCGACCTTTCAGTCGCCTTCTTCGATCAGCGCTTTTGGCCTCTGATCTTAAGATTCGATTCCAGCGTTAACTGGTCTCAAAAATGGTGGGTCGTGTGGGATTCGAACCTACGACCAATTGGTTAAAAGCCAACTGCTCTACCAACTGAGCTAACGACCCAAATATGGTCGGGGTAGGGGGATTCGAACTCCCGACATCCTGCTCCCAAAGCAGGCGCGCTACCGGACTGCGCTATACCCCGGTTTGAAATTGGCTCCGTGACCAGGACTCGAACCTGGGACCCAATGATTAACAGTCATTTGCTCTACCGACTGAGCTATCACGGAACTACATATTTCAAAGTTACTGCTGTGTTGCTTCCTCTTCGACCCTGTCCGTATCGCTACGTTAGCGTCTCTGAGGCGCGCTATTCTACAATCTTAAAAACCCCTGTCAACCCTTTAAATTGCTTTTAAGACAATGATTTGCGCTTCTTTCTGATTTCTTCTTGGGGAGAAGAAACCCGTGGGCTGACGTTGCTGCGGGGCGCACTTTACAAGCCTTTGCCTTACAGTTCAACGCCCTATCGAAAAAAAAGGCCCCGCGATGCGGGGCCTTCTCTGTTTACGCCAAGCGCAGGGCTTAATGGAAGACGATTTCGTCGTCTTTCACCGTCGCCGTGACGCGAGTGCCAGGCATAAAGCTGCCCGACAGGATCAACTGCGCCAGTGGGTTCTCGATCCAGCGCTGGATCGCACGTTTAAGTGGCCGTGCGCCATACACTGGGTCGTAACCGACCGCGATCAGCTTGTCCAACGCTTCGCCGCTCAGCTCCAGGTCCAGCTCGCGCTCAGCCAGGCGGCTACGCAGGCGGCCCAACTGGATCTCGGTGATGCCCGCGATCTGATCCCGCGCCAGAGGCTCGAAGATCACCACTTCATCGACCCGGTTGATGAATTCCGGACGGAAGTGCGTGGTCAACGCGTCCATCACCGCCGCACGCTGGGCTTCACGATCACCCACCAATTCCTGGATCTGCGCCGAGCCCAGGTTGGAGGTCATCACGATCACCGTATTACGGAAGTCCACCGTACGCCCGTGGCTGTCCGTCAAGCGACCATCCTCCAGCACCTGCAGCAAGATGTTGAACACATCCGGGTGCGCCTTCTCGACCTCATCCAGCAGGATCACCGAGTAAGGCTTACGCCGCACGGCTTCGGTCAGATAACCGCCCTCTTCGTAACCCACATAGCCTGGTGGTGCACCGATCAGGCGAGCCACCGAGTGTTTCTCCATGAATTCGGACATATCGATCCGCACCATGGCCTCTTCCGTATCAAAGAGGAACTCGGCCAGGGCCTTGCACAACTCGGTCTTACCTACACCGGTCGGGCCGAGGAACATGAACGAGCCGCTTGGACGGTTCGGGTCGGACAAACCCGCCCGCGAACGCCGTACGGCGTTGGACACCGCCACCACCGCCTCTTCCTGGCCGATGACGCGCTGATGCAGCAGGCTTTCCATCTTCAACAGCTTGTCGCGCTCGCCTTCGAGCATCTTCGACACGGGAATACCGGTCCACTTGGAGACCACTTCGGCAATTTCTTCCTCGGTCACCTTGCTGCGCAGCAACTGGTTTTCAGGTTTGCCGTGCTGGTCGACCATCTGCAGGCTGCGTTCCAGGTCCGGGATCACCCCGTACTGCAACTCGGCCATGCGGTTCAGGTCGCCTTTGCGGCGCGCGGCTTCCAGTTCCTGGCGGGACTGCTCGATTTTTTGCTGGATCTGCGCCGAACCCTGTACTTCGGCTTTTTCCGAGGTCCAGATTTCTTCGAGGTCCGAATACTCACGTTCCAGGCGGACAATTTCTTCCTGGAGTTTTTCCAGGCGTTTCTTGGCCGCTTCGTCTTCTTCTTTCTTCAGCGCCTGGGATTCGACTTTCAGTTGAATCAGGCGCCGATCCAGACGATCCAGCACTTCGGGCTTGGAGTCGATCTCCATACGGATACGGCTGGCCGCTTCGTCGATCAGGTCGATCGCCTTGTCCGGCAACTGACGATCGGTGATATAGCGATGGCTCAATTTGGCCGCCGCAATGATCGCACCGTCGGTGATCGCCACTTTATGGTGGACCTCATAGCGCTCTTTCAGGCCACGCAGGATCGCGATGGTGTCTTCTTCGCTCGGCTCTTCCACCAGGACTTTCTGGAAGCGACGCTCAAGCGCTGCGTCCTTTTCGATGTACTGACGGTATTCGTTGAGCGTGGTCGCACCGACGCAATGCAACTCACCCCGTGCCAAGGCGGGCTTGAGCATGTTGCCGGCGTCCATGGAGCCTTCGCCCTTACCGGCGCCGACCATGGTGTGCAATTCGTCGATAAACAGAATGATCTGCCCTTCCTGCTTCGACAATTCGTTAAGCAAGGATTTGAGGCGCTCTTCGAATTCACCCCGGAACTTGGCACCGGCGATCAACGAGCCCATGTCCAGAGACAGCAGGCGCTTGCCTTTGAGGCCGTCTGGTACCTCGCCATTAATGATGCGCTGGGCCAGGCCCTCGGCAATCGCGGTTTTACCCACGCCAGGTTCACCGATCAACACCGGGTTATTCTTGGTGCGACGTTGCAACACCTGAATGGTGCGACGAATTTCATCGTCGCGGCCGATCACCGGGTCCAGCTTGCCCTCTTCGGCACGCTTGGTCAGGTCGACGGTGTATTTGTCCAGGGCCTGGCGCGACTCCTCGTGGTTGGGGTCGTTCACCGCTTCGCCGCCACGCAGGTTGTTGATGGCGTTTTCCAGGGCCTTTTTGCTCACGCCCTGGCCCAGCAACAACTTGCCGAGCTTGCTGTTGTCGTCCATGGCGGCGAGCAACACCAATTCACTGGAGATGAACTGGTCACCTTTCTGCTGGGCCAGACGGTCGGCCTGGTTGAGCAGGCGCGCCAAGTCCTGGGACATGTTTACGTCGCCGGTGGGATTCTGGATTTTCGGCAGCTGGTCGAGCTCTTTACTCAACTCCTTGCGCAGGCTGTTAACGTCAAAGCCCACCTGCATCAGCAAGGGCTTGATAGAACCACCTTGCTGTTCCAGGAGTGCCTGCATCAAGTGCGCAGGTTCGATGGCCGGGTGGTCGAGGCCCACTGCCAAAGATTGAGAGTCGGACAATGCCAACTGTAATTTGCTGGTTAAACGATCAATACGCATTAGTCACCTTCCTTTTGAGCAGGCCGGAGCTATGAACAAACACATCCTGAATGAAGAAACCTGCCAGATACCCTTATAGATGGGGTGGATTCTGGGCGTTTCAAGCGGCGGACGGTTGATACAGGTCAGGACAGTCTAGCGTTCAAGCCAGATAAGGGAGGCGAATCGGCCCGTGCGCGGGCTGCGGCGATAAGAAAAGAAACGCGGGTCGGTCACAGTGCACAAACCGCCACCATACACAGCGCTAACACCGCGAGCGGCCAGACGCAGACGCGCCAGCTGGTAGATGTCAGCCATGTACTTGCCAGGGTTGCGGCTGGGAACAAAGGCTTCAGCGGTGACCGGCAGTTGCTGCATGAACACTTCACGCACTTCCGGGCCGACCTCAAAGGCTTGTGGGCCAATGGCAGGGCCGAGCCAGACCATAACGTCTTCGGGTGCGCTATCCAGGCTCTCGAAAGCGGCCTCCAGCACCCCAGCTGCCAAGCCACGCCAACCGGCATGGGCTGCGGCAACCCGGGTGCCCGCCCGATTACAGAACAGCGCAGGCAGGCAATCGGCGGTCATGGACGTGCAGGCGATACCAGGGGTACTGGTCCAACTGCCGTCAGCCTCGACAGTACGGCCCGGATCGGCCTCAACCACCTGAGTACCGTGGACTTGGCGCAACCAGGCAGGCTGGATATCGAGGGCGTCACTCAGGCGACGGCGATTTTCAAGGACGGCCTCAAGGCTGTCCTCGACATGATCGCCCAGGTTGAGGCTGTCGAACGGCGCCAGACTGACGCCGCCCGCGCGGGTGGTGACGCAGGCTTTTACCCGAGCCGGCGCGGGCCAGTCAGGTATCAGCCAGTCACTCATCCGACAAACGCCTCGCGATCCTGCTTGAGCAGCGACAACAGCCAGACCAGATCGTCTGGCAGTGGCGATTCCCAGCTCATGCGCTTACCGCTCGTCGGATGATCCAGTTCCAGGAAACGTGCATGCAGTGCCTGGCGCGGGAACGTCTTGAGCGACTCAACCATGGTCTGGCTGGCCGCCGGCGGAATACGGAAGCGGCCACCGTAGGCCGGGTCGCCGACCAACGGGAAGTTGATGTGCGCCATGTGCACGCGAATCTGGTGGGTACGCCCGGTTTCCAGCTTGACCCGCACATGGGTGTGGGAACGGAAACGCTCCAGCACACGGTAGTGGCTGACGGCTTGCTTGCCGCCCTCCATCACCGCCATACGCTGGCGCTGCTGGCCGTGACGACCAATGGGTGCGTTGATCTTGCCACCGGCCACAACAACGCCGATCACAATGCACTCATAGATGCGGCTGACGCTACGGCTCTGCAATTGCGTAACCAGTTGCGTCTGCGCCTGAATGGTCTTGGCTACCACCATAAGGCCGGTGGTGTCCTTGTCCAGACGGTGCACGATGCCGCAGCGCGGCACATTGATGATGTCCGGCACGTGGTGCAACAGGGCATTGAGCAAGGTGCCATCAGCGTGCCCGGCGGCCGGGTGAACCACCAGGCCTGCGGGTTTGTTGATGACCAGGATGTCGTCGTCTTCATAGACGATATCCAGCTCGATGTCCTGGGCGACCCATTCTCCCTGGGCTTCCTGCTCGGCAGTCAGCTCAAGAATCGCACCGCCATGGACTATGTCTCGCGGGCGGATAACCGCTCCATCCACAGTCAGGCGGCCGTCTTTTATCCAGGCGGAAAGGCGCGAGCGCGAGTGCTCAGCGAATAATTGTGCGGCGACTTGATCGAGGCGTTGGCCGCCCAATTCGGACGGCACCTCTGCGCGAAGTTCAATTTTATCGGACATGCTCAGACTAGGCGTGGCGTAGCCTTTGGTTTCGGCTGCGCGCTTGTGGTTAAATACGGCGTCTTTTGCCCCGAGGCTTTCAACGGGGCGCTCATCATAACAGGACGGCCCCGCCCAAGACAGCGGCCGTCATAGGGACGCAAGCCGCCATGCAAGTGAAACACCTGCTGCTGATCGCCATCCTCGCCATGACTGCTGCTTGCTCGTCAACAAAGGACGTCGTCGACGAAAACCTGAGCGAAGTCGAGCTGTACCAGCAAGCTCAGACAGACTTGGACAATAATAGCTTCACCAGCGCCACAGCGAAGCTGAAGGCATTGGAGTCGCGTTACCCGTTCGGCCGCTATGCCGACCAGGCCCAGCTTGAGCTGATCTACGCCAACTACAAGAACGCCGAGCCGGAAGCTGCCAAGTCCGCTGCCGAGCGTTTCATCCGCCTGCACCCGCAGCACCCGAACGTGGACTACGCCTACTATATGAAGGGCCTGACCTCGTTCGATCAGGATGTTGGCCTGCTGGCGCGCTTCCTGCCGCTGGACATGACCAAGCGTGACCCGGGTGCTGCCCGCGACTCCTATAACGAGTTCGCCCAGCTGACCAGCCGCTACCCCAACAGCCGCTACGCGCCGGACGCCAAGCAGCGCATGATCTACCTGCGCAACCTGCTGGCTTCGTACGAGATCCACGTGGCCCACTACTACCTGACCCGTCAGGCATATGTGGCCGCCGCCAACCGTGGCCGCTACGTGGTGGAAAACTTCCAGGAAACCCCATCCGTGGGTGACGGCCTGGCCGTGATGACCG
Organism: Pseudomonas sp. AL10; assembly: GCF_029960685.1. Lineage (NCBI taxonomy): Bacteria > Pseudomonadati > Pseudomonadota > Gammaproteobacteria > Pseudomonadales > Pseudomonadaceae > Pseudomonas > Pseudomonas sp. AL10. The sequence goes on along the minus strand of NZ_JASBQZ010000004.1, from coordinate 110,374 downwards.
AGGCTTACCAGCGTCTGCACCTGGACACCCTGGCGACTACCAGCCTGGAAACCCTGAAGCTCAACTATCCTGACCACCCGAGCCTGAAAGACGGCCAGTTCGTGCCTCAGGTTGCCGAAGCGGACAACCGTTCGTGGCTGAGCAAGTACACCCTGGGCTTGATCGAGTCCCGTCCACCACTGCCGCCGGGTGAAACTCGCGCCAACCAGGACGTGATCAAGATGTACCAGGACGCCAAGGACGCTATTCCTTCGGATCTCAAGCCGCACGACGAGAACGGTGACGTGATCGAAGAAGAAGAGCCGCAAGCACTGGGCAACAACCAGGACCGCTCGTGGTTCAGCTACATGACCTTCGGTGTGTTCGACTGATTGTTCGACGCAACGCAAAAGGGAGCTCTTAAGGAGCTCCCTTTTTTATGAGCGAGTATTTATTGCCCTGTGCGCCCGGGATCACCTTGGCTAAACTGGCGCATTCCTTGTCGAGAAACTGCCCATCATGCTTCGTCTACTGTTCTGGATTGCTGTCATTGCTGCCGCGGTATGGTTCTGGCGCAAATTCAAAAACCCTGCCGCCCGTCAGCAGCGGCCTGCTGAGCCGGATGCGGCCCTGATGGTGCGTTGCGCCCACTGTGGCGTGCACCTGCCGCAGGACCGCGCACTGAGCTCACGCCAGCAATGGTACTGCACCCAGGCACACCTGGAACAAGGGCCAAAGTCTATCCAGCGTTGAGGCGCCCTGCGGGGGCGTAAGGCGCTGGATCGATGATCGGAGCCCGCGTCAGCAGCAAGTCGGTGAACAACTGGCAAGAGGCTGGTGCGAGTACCAGACCATTGCGGTAATGCCCGCAATTGAGCCACAACCCCTTGAAGCCAGGGACCTCACCGATATACGGTATACCTTCGGGTGAGCCAGGCCGCAAACCGGCCCAATGCCCGACTACCTCGGCGTCCGCCAAGGCGGGAATCAATTCCACCGCAGACGCCTTGAGGCTTTCCAACGCGGTGTCGGTTGGCGTCTTGTCGAATCCTTCATGCTCCAACGTGCTGCCGATCAGGATGTGCCCATCGCGCCGCGGGATCGCATAACGCCCCTTGGCCAGGACCATGCTGGATAAAAAGTCCGACGCGCATTTGTACAGAATCATCTGGCCTTTGACCGGCTCGATGGGCAGCGCCAAGCCCAGCGTACCCAGCAACTGTCCGCTCCAGGCGCCGGCCGCGAGTACCACCTGATCACCCAAAACCTGGCCGGTAGCGGTATTCACACCCATCACCCTGTCGTCGCCGAGCACAAAGCCCGTCACATCGCATTGCTCGTAAATCGTCACGTTCGGCAACGCCAGCAGCGCCGCCTTCAGTGACTTGACCAGGCGCGGGTTGCGTACGTTGGCCACATCGGCCATGTAGATCGCCTGGGAATAGCCACCCCCCAACACCGGCACCGCGTCATGGGCCGCCGATACGTCCACCTTGCTCAACGGTCTCCCTTCACGGGCAGCCCAGGCCAGTGCTTGCGCTTCGTCATCCAGGTCGAGCCAATACAACCCCGTGGTATGTACCTCTGGATCGACGCCGGTCGCTGCAAACAGCCGTTGCGCCAGTTGCGGGTAAAAATCCTGGGACCAATGGGCCAAGGCAGTGACCGCCTGGCTATAGCGCCACGGGTACAACGGCGAGACAATCCCACCGCCCGCCCAGGAAGACTCTTGCCCAAGCCCACCGCGCTCCAGCAGCGTGACCGCCTGGCCCTCACTGGCGAGGTTGTACGCCGTCAACAGCCCGATTACTCCGCCGCCGACAATCACCACTTGCTGTTGCTTAGCCATCATTTGATCCAGCCGATAAACAGGGAAAGGCGCGCCCGGCGCCCACGCTTCAAGTACGCTCATCCTTGCCCCCAGCAGACCTTGGGCGACATTTCAGGCCCTGCTCCCGGGTTGCCGCGCATACCGGTGCTGGTCAAGCTGAATGCTGCGCATGCGTCGTTCGCCATGACCGAGTCCGCAGCGGGAGTGGCGAGCAGGTCAAAATCCTGAGGGTTGAGGACGGCACTGATTCTATAATGATCATTGCCCGCGCTGACGTCGCCTGCATCAATAAAAGTGCCATTCCTCGTATAAGAACGCTCCAGGTGCTGGGCCTGTTCGCTCAACAACGCGACGATCTGCGCCCGATACACCTTCTTCACCTGGCTGAGGTACCCGGGATACGCAATCCCGGCCAGCAACGCGATGATCGCCACGACGATCAGTAACTCAATCAGGGTAAAACCCTGGCTCTCCTTGCCCATCCGATTGCTCCTTATTGAAGTTGCCGCCATAAGACCCGTCGAAACTTGACGCGGCCGCCCTCCTCCACCCGTGCATAGACCGTCTCCAGCACCGTGCGCGTTTGCCCCGCAAGCCCGACCGAGGTGACACGAAAAAGTGTGCCTAAGGTTTGGGGGGGTAAATGAGCAAGCCCTGCACCTTTCCCAAGAGATTGAATGCCATAAAACCCATCCTTCAAGGCGAGCCAGGTGACCGCCGAGACCGGGTTCGTCCCGGCCGCCGTCAAGGAAGACGCTTCAGCAGGCGGCGCACAACGGATGATCGAGTGGCAGACAGGCATCGCCTGACCAACCTTTTGCACGGTCGACTCCCCCAATCTCAGGCCGCTTTCGGCAGATTGAAACGATTGATTGCGATGCCACAGGCTGCTCGCGACTTTTTGCTGGGAGACCGCAGCCTGTATTGATGACAGTCCCACTTGCGACAGCACCAACAGGAACACCAGACTGATCAGCAGCACCATCCCGGTCTGCCGTACATGAATGCCGCCATGCATGATCATTGCCCCTACCCCAGCCGATTTCGCAGTGCCGCCACGACACTATAGGTCTGGTCCTTCACCCGCCCAGCGGGGTCTTGAAGGGTCATGAGGATGCGCACGCTACGTATCAGCGACTCATCGGCGGGATGGCTGTCATAGCGCTCCACAACTGTTGATGCCGAGGTGGCTGCCATGCCGAAGCTGACGTCGAATGCCCTTACGTTATCCATCAATACCGCCCTGGCCGGCGCCGCCGGGGTACTGATCTTCAACTGGCCCGATTCGTAGGTGTAGGTAAGTTGGCGTATGCCAAAACGAAGTTGGCCGGGCTCGGCGCCGGGTGGCGTGCCTGCATAAGCCCTGGCCGCCTCCTTGCAGTCGGACAACACTGTCCAGTCAGGCCTGCCGACGCCATCGCCGATATTCGCGGTCACCAGCGTCAGTGACTTCGTACTCCCCGCCGCTTCCCAGCTTATCGGCCGATCAAAGGCAGCCGGAGCATTATCGATAGCGGCCACGGCCAAACACCCCAGCATGCCTGCCTGGCGAATATCCTGGGTGATCTTGCTCAGCACAAACCGGGCATCATCCTGCAGCACCATGGCGGCCTGCTGGCTGGCATGGGTCAACCGCGCACTGACCAGTATCTGGCTCGCTCCAAGTATCAAAACCAACCCGACGGCGAGCGCCAGCAGCACTTCCACCAGGCTGAAACCTCGCACAACACGCTTCATTGCGACACTCCTTGTTCATTGCTGATACGACTGGTCAGGGTGAAGGTTTCCCGCGCCCCTGGGCGGTTTGCTGCCCGGGCATCTGCCCAACTGATGCTGATGGTGACCTCGTGCCCATTCACCACCACTGAACCTTTCGCATCCTCCCCGGCAAAACCCATGATATTGGCTTCGAAATCGTGCAGGTCCAGGTCACGCACGCTGGCGGTGGCGGTGTTGGGTGGCGCCAGCTCCGCCCTGCCCCATGTGTAATCGGCGCCAGCATTGGTGCGAATGCGGTCGAGCATGTCGTAGGCAATAAAGCTCGCTTGGCTGGTCATCCTGGCGCTGTTGGTGTACTTGAGCGCGTTGAGTTGCAGTACCGCAGCGCCCATCAGGCCGATCGCCAATATCAACAGCGCTACCAGCACTTCGACCAGCGTCATGCCGGACTGGCGCAAGTGCGCAACGCGCAGGAAAAATCGGTTGTGGCAGGCTGGCATTTGCGTCGTCATCCACGTCGAAGGCCGGTGAAAAAAGCAGGCAAAGCCTGCTGTGCGACCCAAGCCTAGCGTCGGTTTTAGAGCCGCGCTGCTCCCGGAACAAAGGGAAATACTTTGGACATAAAGGCCATCATCCAGCGCCAAGGACCAAGCGCTATACCTAGACAACCCACTCGTGCCCAAGGAGGGAACGCACATGAAACAACAAGGATTCACCCTGATTGAAATGTTGCTGGGGCTGATCGTCACCAGTTTTCTAGCGCAACTGGCCGTACCCGGTTTCAAGGGTTTGCTTGAATCGCAGCAACGACAAAACGCGGCCCAAGCACTCGCCTCCGGGTTGCGCTACGCACGCACCGAGGCCATCGCGCGCAACCGGGCGGTGGTCATTCATGCAAAGGACGAGGACTGGAGCCTGGGATGGCGCGTGATACTGGATGTAAGTGGGCGCGGCCACCTGGATGACGACAATCCAATATTGCTGGAGCGTGAAAGCAGTGGGCGCGTGCCGGTCGCCGGTAATGGCCCGGTGACAAGCCAGGTGCGCTTCAGCGGCTTGGGAGAGCCGGTGTTCGCCGGCGGGGGATTTCGTGCCGGCACCGTGCATGTGTGTGACAAGGACCAGGCACAGAGCCTGTATCAGATCGTACTGGCCCCCAGCGGGCGCGTCAGCCTGCGCAGTGATAAGACCGAGCAGGCATTATGCCGAGGCTATTCCAGCACCCTGGCCGTCAGAGCAGCGAGCGGACCCGCAGTTCCTTGGGCATCGAGAACGTGATGTTCTCTTCACGACCCGCCAGCTCATCGGCGCCGGTGGCACCCCAGGCTTGCAACTGTTGGATCACGCCGCGCACCAGTACTTCCGGAGCGGAGGCGCCCGCCGTGATGCCGATACGCTCGACACCGTCGAACCAGCTGCGCTGCATGTCTTCGGCGCCGTCGATCAGGTACGCCGGTGTGGCCATGCGCTCGGCCAGCTCGCGCAGGCGGTTGGAGTTGGAACTGTTAGGGCTGCCGACCACCAGCACTACATCGCATTCGTCCGCCAGTTGCTTGACCGCATCCTGGCGGTTTTGCGTGGCGTAGCAGATGTCATCCTTGCGGGGGCCGCCAATAGCAGGAAACCGCGTGCGCAGGGCGTCGATGACGCGGCTGGTATCGTCCATGGACAAGGTGGTCTGGGTGACGAAAGCCAGGCGATCAGGGTTGTGCACCTGCAGGTTGGCAACGTCTTTTTCGTCTTCCACCAGGTAGATGGCGCCGCCGTTGCTGGCATCGTACTGGCCCATGGTGCCTTCGACTTCCGGGTGACCGGCATGGCCGATCAGGATGCATTCGCGGCCGTCGCGGCTATAACGCGCTACCTCGATGTGCACCTTGGTCACCAGCGGGCAGGTGGCATCGAACACTTTAAGGCCACGGCCGGCCGCTTCGGTACGCACGGCCTGGGACACGCCATGGGCACTGAAGATGACGATAACGTCGTCGGGTACCTGGTCGAGCTCTTCGACAAAGATCGCACCGCGTGCGCGCAGGTCTTCGACCACGAACTTGTTATGGACGACTTCGTGGCGCACATAAATCGGCGGCCCGAAGACTTCCAAAGCGCGGTTGACGATTTCGATCGCCCGGTCCACGCCAGCGCAGAAGCCACGGGGGTTGGCGAGTTTGATTTGCATGCTGTGCCTCGTGCCTTGCAGGCCAAGAAATTGGATCAACTCAGCTCTATAGAATAAGCCTCTGTGGGAGCGGGCTTGCCCGCGATGCAAACGACTCGATGTATCAGGTACACCGAGGTGATGCTATCGCAGGCAAGCCAGCTCCCACACAAGCCAGCCCCACAGGAACCGGTTTCGTCAGTTAGAGCGCTTTAACGTCGATGATTTCAACATCAAACGTCAAGGTTTTACCGGCCAACGGATGGTTGAAGTCGATGGTCACTTGCGCATCATCGAACGCTTTAACCACTCCGGGCAATTCGGTATTGGCCGCATCATTGAAGATCACCAGCAAGCCTTCCGACAGGTCCATGCCTTCAAACTGCGAACGCGGGATGATCTGCACGTTTTGCGGGTTGGGCTGGCCGAAGGCGTTTTCCGGCAGGATCTGCAGGTTGCGCTTGTCGCCCGCCTTGAACCCGAACAATGCCGCTTCAAAACCAGGCAGCAGGTTACCGTCGCCAACCTTGAAGGTCGCCGGGGCTTTGTCGAAGGTGCTGTCGACCGTGTCGCCATTTTCCAGGCGCAATGCAAAATGCAAAGTGACTTCCGTGTTCTGGCCGATGCGTTGCTCAGCCAATACCTGATCAGTCATTGACGGTTTCTCCGGTTTTCTTGCTCTTGAACATATCCAGCGCCAGCATGATTGCACCAACGGTAATGGCGCTGTCGGCAAAGTTGAACGCCGGGAAGTAGTGGCGGTTCTGCCAATGCACCAGGATGAAGTCGATCACATGGCCCAGGGCGATGCGGTCATACAGATTACCCAGCGCGCCGCCCAACACCAGGGCCAGCGCGATAGCCAGCCAGGTGTCGTCGCGGCCCAGGCGCTTTAGCCACACCACCAGCACGGCGCTGACCACCACGGCGATCACCGCGAACAGCCAGCGCTGCCAGCCACCGCCGTCAGCCAGGAAGCTGAAGGCGGCGCCGGTGTTGTAGGCCAGGGTCCAACTGAAGTAATCCGGGATCACCACGATTTGCTGGAACATTTCCAGGGAGCCCTCGAAGTGAGCCTTGCTGACCTGGTCGATGACCAGTACCAGCAGGCTCAGTACGAGCCAGCCCAGACGTCCGAAACGACTGGCTACATTAGGCATAGTGGCGAACCTCGCCTTCACCGCTGATGTTGTCGACACAACGACCACAGATTTCCGGGTGCTCAGGGTTCACGCCGACATCTTCACGGCAGTGCCAGCAACGGGCGCATTTAGGGAAGGCCGACTTCACCACCTTGAGCTTCAGGCCCGGTACCTCGGTGACCACGGCATCTGCCGGGGCCTGGGCGAAAGGTGCCAGGCTCGCGGTGGAGGTGATCAGCACGAAGCGCAGTTCGTTGCTCAGCTTGGCCAGGTCGGCGGTCAGGCCATCCTCGGCAAACAGGGTGACTTCGGCTTGCAGGTTGCCACCCACGGCCTTGGCCGCACGTTGGACTTCCAGCTCCTTGTTCACCGCAACCTTGACGGCCATGACGCCTGCCCAGTACTCGCGGCCCAGTTCGAAGTCGGCCGGCAGTTCGGTCAAGCCTTCGTACCAGGTGTTGAGCATGACGGACTCGTTACGCTCGCCCGGCAGGTATTCCCACAGCTCGTCGGCGGTGAACGCCAGGATCGGTGCGATCCAGCGCACCAGCGCTTCGCTGATGTGGTACAGCGCGGTCTGCGCCGAACGGCGCGCCTTGCTGTTGGCGCCGGTGGTGTACTGGCGGTCCTTGATGATGTCGAGGTAGAAACCGCCCAGCTCCTGCACGCAGAAGTTGTGGATCTTGGAGTAGACGTTCCAGAAGCGGTATTCGCCGTAGTGCTCTTGCAGCTCGCGCTGCAGCAGCAGGGTACGGTCCACGGCCCAACGGTCCAGGGCGAGCATGTCTTCGGCTGGCAGCAGGTCGGTGGCCGGGTTGAAACCGGTCAGGTTCGACAGCAGGAAGCGTGCGGTATTGCGGATACGACGGTAGGCGTCGGCGCTGCGGGCCAGGATCTGGTCCGACACGGCGATTTCACCCGAGTAATCGGTGGAGGCCACCCACAGACGCATGATGTCGGCGCCCAAGGTGTCGTTGATCTTTTTCGGTTCGATCACGTTCTTCAGCGACTTGGACATCTTGCGGCCCGTCTCGTCGACGGTGAAACCGTGAGTCAGCAGCTCGCGGTACGGCGCGTGGTTGTCGATGGCGCAACCGGTCAGCAATGACGAGTGGAACCAGCCACGGTGTTGGTCCGAACCTTCCAGGTACAGGTCGGCGCGCGGGCCGGTCTCGTGACCCATCGGGTGCGAGCCACGCAGCACGTGCCAGTGAGTGGTGCCCGAATCGAACCACACGTCGAGGGTGTCGCTGATCTTGTCGTACAGCGGCGCTTCGTCGCCCAGCAGCTCGGCGGCGTCCAGCTTGAACCAGGCTTCGATGCCTTCTTGCTCAACGCGCTGAGCCACGACTTCCATCAACTCCACGGTGCGCGGGTGCAGTTCACCGCTTTCCTTGTTCAGGAAGAACGGGATCGGCACGCCCCAGTTACGTTGGCGGGAGATGCACCAGTCCGGACGGTTGGCGATCATCGAGTGCAGGCGCGCCTGGCCCCAGGCCGGGACGAACGTGGTGTCCTCGATGGCTTTGAGCGAACGTACACGCAGGGTGTCGCCGCTGGTCGGCTCTTTGTCCATGCCGATAAACCACTGCGCCGTAGCGCGGTAGATCAGCGGGGTCTTGTGACGCCAGCAATGCATGTAGCTGTGCTGGATGGTGGCGGTTTGCATCAACGCACCGACTTCACGCAGCTTTTCGATGATCGGTTGATCGGCCTTGAAGATGAACTGGCCACCGAAGAACTCGAGCGAAGGCACGTATACGCCGTTGCTCTGCACCGGGTTGATGATGTCATCGTTGACCATGCCGTACTTCTTGCAGATCACGAAGTCGTCCACACCATAGGCAGGCGAGCAGTGAACAATGCCAGTACCCGAACCCAGCTCGACGTAGTCAGCCAGGTACACCGGCGACAGACGTTCATAGAACGGGTGACGGAAGTTGATCAGCTCCAGCGCAGAACCGGTGGTGGTGGCGATCACCGAACCTTGCAGTTCGTAACGCGCCAGGCACGACTCGACCATTTCCTCGGCCAGCACCAGCAGGCGATCACCGACGTCCACCAGGGCGTAGGTGAATTCCGGGTGCACGTTCAGCGCCTGGTTGGCCGGGATGGTCCAGGGGGTGGTGGTCCAGATCACGATGGCGGCCGGCTTGGCAAGGCTTGCCAGGCCGAACGCCTGGGCCAGCTTGGCGTCGTCGGCGATCGGGAAGGCCACGTCGATGGTCGAGGACTTCTTGTCTTCGTACTCCACTTCCGCTTCGGCCAGGGCCGAACCGCAGTCGAAGCACCAGTTCACGGGCTTGAGGCCCTTGAACACGAAACCGCCCTTGACGATTTCGGCCAAGGCACGGATTTCACCGGCCTCGTTCTTGAAATTCATGGTCTTGTAGGGGTTGTCCCACTCGCCCAGCACACCCAGGCGGATGAATTCAGACTTCTGCCCTTCGATCTGTTCGGCGGCGTAGGCACGGCACAGTTCGCGGGTTTTATCCGCGCCCAGGTTCTTGCCGTAGGTCACTTCGACTTTGTGTTCGATCGGCAGGCCATGGCAGTCCCAGCCCGGGACATACGGCGCGTCGAAGCCCGACAGGGTCTTGGAGCGCAGGATCATGTCCTTGAGAATCTTGTTCAGCGCATGACCGATGTGAATCGTGCCGTTGGCATAAGGAGGGCCGTCGTGCAGGACGAATTTCGGACGATCCTTGCCAATTTCGCGCAACTTTCCGTACAGGCCAATACTGTCCCAGCGCTGCAGGATCTGCGGTTCGCGCTGTGGCAGGCCGGCCTTCATTGGGAAGGCGGTGTCCGGAAGGTTTAGCGTGGCTTTATAGTCGGTCATTTAAGGCTCTTCGGTTAGCGATGGGCGCTAGGTGCGGCTAGTGCACGGGCGGCGGCGACATCCGCATTGATCGCCGTTTTCAACGCCTCAAGGGAGGCGAAACGCTGCTCTTCACGCAGCTTCTGGTGGAAAACCACCGTCAAACGCCGGTCGTATAAATCACCGGCAAAATCCAAAAGGTGAACTTCCAGGTGGGCCTTGCCATCACCTGCAACCGTGGGCCTGACGCCTATATTGGCGACTCCTGGCCACGATTGGCCGTCGATGTCGACGCTCACCAGGTAAACCCCGGTCAGCGGCACACGGCGGCGCTTGAGTTGCACGTTGGCGGTTGGCGTGCCCAGTTGGCGCGCCAGCTTCTGGCCGTGCAGTACCCGCCCGGCAATGCGGAACGGGCGACCGAGCAAACGCTCGGCCAGGTCGAAGTCGGCGGCGGCCAGGGCGTTACGCACCTGGGTGCTGCTCACGCGCAGGCCGTCCAGTTCGACGGTTTGCGCGGCTTCGACAGTGAAACCCTGGTTGACGCCGGCATGCTGCAGGAAATCGAAATCCCCGACCCGGTCACAACCGAAATGGAAGTCGTCGCCGACCTCCAGGTGCTGCACGCCCAGGCCGTCCACCAGGATGCGGTCGACGAACTCGGCGGCGCTGAGGCTGCGCAAACGCTGGTTGAAAGCCAGGCAGAGGACACGGTCCACGCCCTCTTCCGCCAACAGCTGCAACTTGTCCCGCAAGCGCGCCAAGCGGGCCGGCGCCGTTTCCGGGGTAAAGAACTCCCGCGGTTGTGGTTCAAAAATCACCACGCAGCTGGGCACGCCCAACTCGACCGCACGCTCGCGCAACCGAGCCAGGATAGCCTGGTGGCCACGGTGAACACCGTCAAAGTTGCCAATAGTGGCGACGCAGCCCCGGTGCTCGGGGCGCAGGTTGTGGAGACCTCGAACCAGCTGCATAACGCGCTTCTTGCTCATAAAGTGGTCGATTATAACCACACCCAGCCCCGGACGACAGGCAACAGCGCAGGCCAAATGGGTCGAATCGATAAAACAACCGTTTTATCACGGCAAACTCGCTACCCCAGCGACTTGCGATTGAAATCGCGCAGGCGAAAACCCTGCAACAGCAACATGCCGAAGTACACCACCACGCCCGCTACTACCAATACACCCAGGCGCATGAAGCGCTCCAGCATATTGCCTTGGCCCCAGGCCGGCATGATGTGCATCAGGCCAAACAGCACAACCGACATCGCGGCGACCGCCACCAGCAGTTTGAACGCAAACACGCCCCAGCCTGGCTGTGGTTGGTACATCTGTTGTTTACGCAATTGGTAAAACAGCAGGCCTGCGTTTATGCACGCACCCGCGCTGATCGCCAAGGCCAGGCCGGCGTGGGCCAGCGGGCCGATAAACACCAGGTTGAGCAATTGTGTAACGACCAGGGTGAAAATCGCGATTTTCACCGGGGTGCGGATGTTCTGCTGGGCGTAGAAGCCGGGCGCCAGCACTTTGATCACGATAATACCAAGCAGGCCCACGGAGTAGGCGACCAGCGCATGCTGGGTCATCAAGGCGTCATGGGCGTCGAACTGCCCGTATTGAAACAGCGAGACCGTCAACGGCTCGGCGAGGATGCCCAGGGCCAAGGCGCACGGCAACACCAGCAAAAAGCACAGGCGCAGGCCCCAATCGAGAATGCGTGAGTATTCCTGGCGGTCCTTGCTGGCGTAGGTACGCGCCAGGGTCGGCAGCAGGATGGTGCCCAACGCCACGCCCAGCACACCGGATGGCAATTCCATCAGGCGGTCGGCGTAGTACATCCACGACACCGAGCCGGATACCAGCAACGAGGCGAACGCGGTGTTGATGATCAGGGAAATCTGGCTGACCGACACCCCGAGGATCGCCGGCAGCATGTTGCGCATGACGCGCCAGACGCCGGTGTCCTTGAGGTTCAGGCGTGGCAGTACAAGCATGCCGATTTTTTTCAGGTGGGGCAGTTGGTACAGCAACTGCGCCAGGCCGCCGGCCAGCACCGCCCAGCCCAGCGCCATGACGGGCGGGTCGAAGTAAGGGGTGAGGAACAGCGCAAAGATAATCATGCTGACGTTCAGCAAGGTCGGCACGAAGGCCGGCACCGAGAACCGATTCCAGGTATTGAGGATCGCGCCGGCCAGGGACGACAGGGAGATCAGCAATATATAAGGAAAGGTCACGCGCAGCAGATCAGTGGTCAGTGCGAATTTTTCCGGGGTATTGGCAAAACCGGGGGCGGTGGCCCAGATCACCCAGGGCGCGGCGAGCATGCCGATAAGGGTTACCAGCATCAGCACCAGGGTCAGCAGGCCCGAGACGTAGGCAATAAAAGTGCGGGTCGCCTCCTCGCCTTGCTGGGTCTTGTATTCAGCCAGGATCGGTACGAACGCCTGGGAAAATGCGCCCTCAGCGAAGATCCGCCGCAGCAGGTTGGGCAGTTTAAAGGCAATAAAGAACGCATCCGTGGCCATGCTGGCGCCAAAGATGCGTGCCAGCAGGGTGTCGCGCACAAACCCCAATACCCGGGAGATCATTGTGATAGAGCTGACGGCAGCCAACGATTTGAGCAGATTCATTGAAAGAGTTTGCGCCTATAGATAAAGAGCAGGCGAACTACGCGCCCACTTATGCGATACTGCGCGCCTGCAACAGCACAGAGCCAAAGCTCGCGAGTTTACAGGTCAAGCGCCGGAAATAAATCACCCGCCTCTTCAGATCGACCACTCAGCAGTTCGCATCAGCCGCCCTTGACAACCCGTCAAGTCATCGGCATGATTCGCGGCCTATTTTGTTTGCTATTTCCTAAAAAGTCTTTCGAGGAGCTCGACGGTGGCCAACACACCTTCCGCCAAAAAACGTGCAAAACAGGCTGAGAAGCGTCGCAGCCACAACGCCAGCCTGCGTTCCATGGTTCGCACCTACATCAAGAATGTAGTCAAAGCCATCGACACCAAAGACGCTGAAAAAGCTCAAGCAGCTTACGTTCTGGCTGTGCCTGTTATCGACCGTATGGCCGATAAAGGCATCATCCACAAGAACAAGGCCGCTCGCCATAAGAGCCGCCTGAATGGCCACATCAAGGCTCTGAGCGTTCCTGCTGCAGCCTAAGTGGTAACAACTGCAACGCAGCTCAGGCTGTGTAACAGTTAAAAAATGCCCCGTACCGAAAGGTCCGGGGCATTTTTGTGTGTGCCTGAAACTGTAGGAGCGAGCTTGCTCGCGAAGATCGTTAACGATGACGCGGGAAGCCTGGCGCCCAGCGGGGGTCTCGGGTTTTTCGCGAGCAAGCTCGCTCCTACAGTGAGCCCAGGGCAAAAAAAACGCCCCGAACCAGTCGGGGCGTTTTTGCTACCACTTGATCAAAACATCAATCAATGGTGATGACCGCCTTCACCGTGGACGTGGCCGTGAGCCACTTCTTCCTGGGAAGCGTCGCGGATGGCTACGATCTTCACTTGGAAGTTCAGGCGCTGGCCAGCCAGAGGGTGGTTGCCGTCAACGGTCACGTCATCGCCGTCCAGGTCGCGGATGGTGACGATCTGCATTTGGCCGTCCGGCGCCGAAGCGTGGAACTGCATGCCCACTTCCAGCTCATCAACACCTTCGAACATGCTGCGGCTCAAGGTACTGACCAGTTCGGCGGAGTATTCGCCGTAGGCATCTTCAGGTTCTACGGCGACGGTCAGTTCGTCACCGACGTTCTTGCCTTCCAGAGCCTTTTCCAGGCCCGGGATGATGTTGCCTGCGCCTTGCAGGTAAACCAGCGGCGCGCCGCCGGCGGAGCTATCGATGACCTCACCAGCGTCGTTGGTCAGGGTATAGTCGATGGAGACAGCCTTGTTAGCGGCGATCGTCATGGGGCGAGACCTTTTGCAAAAGAATGAAGAACGGACAAGTCTAAACAAGGATTTGCCCGAAAGCGAACGGAACCCGGACGGACGGGGCCGATCAACGGTCACGATCACAGGTTTTCATCAGGACGACGATGGGCACTGGGTGGTCGAGCTGTCTTGCGGCCACACCCAGCATTTGCGCCACCAGCCGCCCTGGCAGTCACGCGCCTGGGTGCTCGACCCCGCGCAACGCCTTGAAAAAATAGGCCAGGCCTTTGCGTGCGGCTGGTGTGCGCAAGGGCACGAATAACGATAACCTTGGCGCCTGATTCGCGGTAGGCACTCACCCATAGAGCGCCACCCAAGCCATGCACCTCCAGAGAATTCGCATGCAGACTTTTTTTATCGCGCCCACCGATTTTGGTGTGGGTCTGACCTCCATCAGCCTTGGGCTGGTGCGCACCCTGGAACGGGCCGGCCTGAAAGTCGGTTTTTTCAAACCCATCGCCCAGCCACACCCTGGCGATACCGGGCCGGAACGTTCCACCGAGCTGGTGGCACGCACCCACGGCCTGAAACCGCCGCAGCCTCTGGGCTTGGCTCACGTAGAGCGCATGCTCGGTGACGGCCAGCTCGATGAGCTGCTCGAAGAAATCATCACCCTGTACCAGCAGGCGGCCGTAGGCAAAGACGTGCTGATCGTCGAAGGCATGGTACCGACCCGTAGCGCCAGCTATGCGGCACGGGTCAACCTGCACCTGGCCAAGAGCCTGGACGCTGAAGTAATCCTCGTCTCGGCCCCGGAAAACGAAGTGCTCACCGAGCTTTCCGGCCGCGTGGAATTGCAGGCCCAACTGTTTGGCGGCCCTAAAGACCCGAAAGTGCTGGGCGTCATCCTCAACAAGGTACGCACCGACGAAAGCATGGAAGCCTTCTCGGCGCGCCTCAAAGAGCATTCGCCGCTGTTGCGCAGCGGTGATTTCCGGCTGCTCGGCTGCATCCCCTACCAACCCGAGCTCAACGCCCCGCGCACCCGCGATGTAGCCGACCTGATGGGCGCGCAGATCCTCAACGCCGGTGACTACGAAAGCCGGCGCATGACCAAGATCATCATTTGCGCGCGCACCATGCGTAACACCGTCGAGCTGCTCAAGCCCGGTGTGTTGGTGGTAACCCCGGGCGATCGCGACGACATCATCCTCGCCGTCAGTCTGGCCGCCATCAATGGCGTGCCGCTGGCCGGGCTGCTGCTGACCAGCGACACCCTGCCCGACCCGCGCATCATGGATCTGTGCCGAGGCGCCTTCCAGGCCGGGTTGCCGGTGTTGTCGGTGAGCACCGGCTCCTATGACACCGCCAACCAGCTCAATAGCCTCAACAAGGAAATCCCCATCGATGACCGCGAGCGTGCGGAAATCATCACCGATTTCGTCGCCAGCCACCTCGATGCGCGCTGGCTGCACCAGCGTTGCGGCACGCCACGGGAGATGCGCCTGTCGCCGGCGGTGTTCCGCTACCAACTGATCCAACGCGCCCAGGCCGCCAACAAACGCATCGTGCTACCCGAAGGCAGCGAGCCGCTGACCGTACAGGCCGCCGCAATCTGCCAGGCCCGCGGCATTGCCCGTTGCGTGCTGCTGGCCAAGCCTGCGGATGTGGAAGCGGTCGCCCGCGCCCAGGGTATCGACCTGCCCGAAGGCCTGGAGATTCTCGACCCCGACCTGATTCGCCAACGCTACGTGGAGCCAATGGTCGCCTTGCGCAAGAGCAAGAGCCTCAACGCGCCCATGGCCGAGCAACAACTGGAAGACACCGTGGTGATCGCCACCATGATGCTCGCCCTCGACGAAGTGGATGGCCTGGTCTCCGGCGTGATTCACTCAACCGCCAATACCATTCGCCCAGCGCTGCAACTGATCAAGACCGCGCCGGGCTGCACCCTGGTGTCGTCGGTGTTCTTCATGCTGTTCCCCGAGCAGGTGCTGGTGTACGGCGATTGCGTGATGAACCCGCACCCAAGCGCTGCAGAACTGGCAGAGATCGCCCTGCAAAGCGCCGACTCGGCGGCCGCGTTCGGCATCACGCCACGGGTGGCGATGATCAGCTATTCCAGCGGTGACTCGGCCAGCGGCGAGGAGGTGGAAAAAGTCCGCGAAGCCACCCTGCTCGCCCACGAGCAACAAAGCTCGCTGCTGATCGACGGCCCGTTGCAATACGACGCCGCCGCCAACGAAAACGTCGCCCGGCAACTGGCGCCCAACAGCCAGGTGGCAGGCAAGGCCACCGTCTTTGTGTTCCCGGACCTGAACACCGGCAACACCACCCACAAAGCCGTACAACGCAGCGCCGATTGCGTGAGCCTGGGGCCGATGCTCCAGGGCCTGCGCAAACCGGTCAATGACCTGCCACGTGGCGCCCAGGTGGACGACATCGTGTACACCATCGCCCTGACGGCGATCCAAGCCGCCAACCGACCCATGGATATCTAAATGCTGGATTTTCTACCTGCCGCCGTGCGCGGGGTGATTGCTTCGCTGTTGCTGGCGCTGAACACGATCCTGCTGTGTTCGTTCCTGTTCATCGTGGCGCTGTTCAAGGCGCTGCCGTTCGCCAAGCGCCTGAGCGAATGGCTGATGAACCACACCCACGAAGCCTGGGTCACCAACAACAAGGGCTGGATGAACCTGGTGCGGCGTACACGCTGGCACCTGACTGGCCTTGAGGGCCTGGACTACCAGCACTCGTACCTGGTGACCAGCAACCATCAGAGCTGGGTCGACATCATGGTTTTGCAGTACGTGCTCAATCGGCGCATTCGCCCGCTGAAGTTCTTCCTCAAACAAGAGCTGATCTGGGTACCCGTGATTGGCCTGGCGTGGTGGGCACTGGGCTTTCCCTTCATGAAGCGCTACAGCAAGGCTTATTTGGAGAAGCACCCGGAGAAGAAAGGCAAAGACCTGGAAACCACGCGCAAGACCTGTGCGAAGTTTCGCGACAACCCCGTGGGGATTTTCAACTTTGCCGAAGGCACACGCTTTACCCCGGGCAAGCATGCGCAGCAGCAGTCACCGTTTCGCTACCTGCTTAAACCCAAGGCGGGCGGTATTGCGTTTGTGCTGGATGCCATGGGCGAGCAGCTCAAATCACTGATCAATGTGACCATTCACTACCCCGCCGGGCGCCCAGGTTATTGGGATCTGCTGTGCGGCAATGTGAAGGACGTGGTGGTGCACTTTGAAGAGGTGCAGATCCCGGCTGAGTTCATCGGCAAGAATTATGAGCAGGATGGGGACTATCGGTTGGCGTTCCAGGGCTGGATCAACCAGTTGTGGCAAGACAAGGATGCATTGCTGGAGCAGCTTCACAAAGACTTTCCGGCCAGCCGCTGATCACATGTGGAAGCAAGCTAATGTGGGAGCTGGCTTGCCTGCGATAGCGGTGGATCAGCTAAGGATAAATAAACTGACCGTCCGCCATCGCAGGCAAGCCAGCTCCCACAGTGATCGAGTCCACATTTGAGAATATGTAAAAAGCCCGCCACCGAGTGATCGATGGCGGGCTTTTTGATGGCTGCGAGGTTTAGATCGCGCCGCGCTGACGCAACAGCTCCAGCACTTGCTTGACGCTGTCTTCCAGCGACAACGCCTGAGTGTCGATTACCAGGTCGGCATTCAACGGCACGTCATACGGGAAGGATTCACCAGGGATGTTATCCCCACCGGCCGCGTACAACCCTTGCGGGTCACGCTCGGCGCACACCAACGGCGATGCCTGCACGTAGACGGTCAGCAGTCGGTCCGCACCAATCAGCGCCTTGGCCTGTTCACGGCCTTCGGCATCCGGGGCAACGAAGGCCGCCAGGGTCAGCAGGCCGGCTTCGTTGAACTGGCGCGCCACATGAGCGGCACGACGCCAGTTCTCGGTACGCCCGGCACGGTCCTGCGGCAACCCTTTGTTCAGGTCGTGGCGCAGGTTCTGGCCATCCAGTACGAACACCGCACGGCCCATGTCGAACAGCTTGCGCTCAACCGCATAGGCCAGGGTGCTCTTGCCAGCGCCCGACAAGCCGCTGAACAACACCGTGGCCGGCTGCTGGCCGAAACGCAGGGCGCGCTCTTCGGTGGCAACATGCGCCAGGCTGCCGTGCTGCGCTGCGCCGCCATGACCCACCGGCGGTGCGATGATCATACCCGCGGCCACTGTACCGTTGGTCAAGCGGTCGATCACGATAAACGCGCCGGTGGTGCGGTTGCTGTCGTAACCGTCCAGGGCGATGGCGGCGTCCAGGCTGACCTTGACCCGGCCAATCTCGTTGAGCTGCAGCGAACTCGCCGGGCCTTCGGCCAGGGTGTTTACGTCCACGCGGTGCACGATGCTGGTGATGGAACCCGGCACGTAGCTGGTGGCGCGTTTGATGTCGTATTTCTTGCCCGGCAGCATCGGTTCTTCGGCCATCCACACCAGCATGGCGTCGAAGGCGTCGGTCACTTGCGGCACGTTGTCGGCATGCACCAGCAGGTCGCCACGAGAGATGTCGATCTCGTCTTCCATGGTCAAGGTCACGGCCTGGCCTGGGCCTGCGTGTTCCAGCTCACCTTCAAAGGTGACGATGGATTTGACGCGGCTGCTCTTGCCCGACGGCAACACCACCACTTCGTCGCCCTTGTGCACGATGCCGCTCGCCAGGGTGCCGGCAAACCCACGGAAGTTCAGGTTCGGGCGGTTGACGTACTGCACCGGGAAACGCAGGTCGGTGTAGTTGCGATCATTGGCGATCTCGACAGTCTCCAAGATCTCCATCAGCGACTGGCCGGTGTACCAGGGCGAACGCTCGCTCTTGTTCACCACGTTGTCGCCCTTGAGCGCCGACATCGGCACGAAGGCCAGGGTGCTCGGCTTGAACGCGATACCTTCGGCGAACTTCAGGTAATCGGCCTTGATCGACTCGAATACGCTTTGGTCAAAGCCGTTGATGTCCATCTTGTTGATGGCCACCACGATGTGTTTGATGCCCAGCAACGAGGCGATGTAGCTGTGACGACGGGTCTGGGTCTGCACGCCGTAGCGAGCGTCGATCAGGATGATCGCCAGGTCACAGGTGGACGCACCGGTGGCCATGTTGCGGGTGTACTGCTCATGGCCGGGGGTATCGGCGATGATGAATTTGCGTTTGGCGGTGGAGAAATAGCGGTAGGCAACATCAATGGTGATGCCCTGCTCACGCTCGGCCTGCAGGCCATCGACCAGCAACGCCAGGTCGATATCGTCACCGGTGGTGCCGGATTTTTTCGAATCGCGGGTAATGGCTTCCAGGTGATCTTCGTAGATCATCTTGGAGTCGTGCAGCAGGCGCCCGATCAGGGTGCTCTTGCCGTCATCGACGTTGCCGCAGGTCAGGAAGCGCAACATCTCTTTGCGCTCGTGCTGGCCCAGGTAGGCGAGGATGTCCTCGCTGATCAAATCAGATTGATGCGACATGACAGCCCCTTAGAAATAGCCTTGACGTTTTTTATCTTCCATCGAGCCGGCACCATCGTGGTCGATGACACGGCCCTGGCGCTCGGAAGTTCGCGTCAGGAGCATTTCCTGAATGATGTCCGTCAGCGTCTCGGCTTCGGACTCCACCGCCCCCGTCAACGGGTAGCAGCCAAGGGTGCGGAAACGTACTTTCTTTTTGACGATGCGGGCTTTGTCTTCGTCGGACAGGTGCTCGAGGATGCGGTCGTCGTCGATCATGATCAACGTGCCGTTCTTCTCGATCACCTCGCGCTCGGCGGCGAAATACAGCGGCACAATCGGGATGCCTTCAAGGTAGATGTACTGCCAGATGTCCAGCTCGGTCCAGTTGGACAGCGGGAACACGCGGATCGACTCACCCTTGTTGACATTGCCGTTGTAGACGTTCCACAGCTCCGGGCGTTGGTTTTTTGGATCCCAACGGTGCTTGCTGTCGCGGAACGAGTACACGCGCTCTTTGGCACGGGATTTCTCTTCATCGCGACGGGCACCGCCGAATGCGGCGTCGAAACCATGCTTGTCCAGCGCCTGCTTGAGGCCCTCGGTCTTCATGATATCGGTGTGCTTAGCACTGCCGTGGGTGAACGGGTTGATGTTCTGCGCCACGCCATCGGGGTTGATGTGGGTGATGAGGTCCAGGCCCAGCTCCTCGACCATCTTGTCGCGGAACTTGTACATTTCCTGGAATTTCCAGCGGGTGTCGACGTGCATCACCGGGAACGGCAGCTTGCCTGGGAAGAAGGCCTTGCGTGCCAGGTGCAGCATCACGGCGGAGTCTTTACCGATCGAGTAGAGCATCACCGGGTTATCGAACTCGGCGGCGACCTCGCGGATGATGTGGATGCTTTCCGCCTCCAGCTGTTTCAGATGCGTCAGTTTGTCGACCATGGTTACTCACGGAAAAACGATCTTATGGACGGCCAGCGGGCCGTGTTCGAGCGAGGCATGCTAGCACAGCAACTTCTTCTATTTAGGGAGCCAGCTAGACCGAAACGATATATGAATATGCCGCCGAGTTTGGCGCCCAACTCGCTCAATGTGGGAGCTGGCTTGCCTGCGATACAGGCGCCGTGCTCATTCAGGCTGACCGAGGTGATGCCATCGCAGGCAAGCCATAATGCCAGTCAGTTAAGGCTTTTGTAGGAGCGAGCTTGCTCGCGAAAAACTCATAGGCGCCGCGTTCATTCAGGAAGCACGCGTTATCGTTGCGGTTTTTCGCGAGCAAGCTCGCTCCTACAGAGAGCGATGCACGCTTAACTGACTGGCATTAAGGCAAGCCAGCTCCCACAGTGTTCAGTGCTGTGCTTTAGATCGGGTTGGGGCAGTCGATGAACAGGTGCTCCAGGGCAAAGCGCCGCGCCAGGTAGTCGCCTAACGCCTGCACGCCATAACGTTCGGTAGCGTGATGGCCGGCGGCGATGAAGCTGATGTCGTTTTCCCGGGCGCTGTGGAAGGTCTGTTCGGACGCTTCACCGCTCAGGTACAAATCGACACCGGCGGCAATCGCCTGGTCGATGTAGCCCTGGCCGCCACCGGTACACCAGCCGACGCGGCGAATCATTTCGCTGCCTTCGATCAGCAGCGGTTCGCGGCCCATCACGTCCTGCACGCGGCGGGCGAAGTCGCGGGGTGACAGGGGCTCGGCCAGGGAGCCGACCAGGCCGACGACTTTGGGGTTGCCAGGGTCCAGCGGGCCTTCGACGGTGATGTCCAGGTGGCGAGCCAGTTGCACGTTGTTGCCGACATCGGCGTGCAGGTCCAGGGGCAAGTGGTAGGCCAGCAGGCTGATGTCATGCTTGAGCAGGGTTTTGAGGCGGCGTTGCTTCATGCCGGTGATGCAGGGGTTTTCGCCCTTCCAGAAATAACCGTGGTGCACCAGCACCAGGTCGGCCTTGGCTTCGACGGCGGCGTCCAGCAGGGCTTGGCTGGCGGTCACGCCGCTGACGATGCGCATCACTTGGGGCCGGCCCTCGACCTGCAGGCCATTGGGGCAGTAATCGGCAATTTTGGCGCTGCCGAGGTAGCGGTCGGCTTCCTCGACGAGGGTAGTAAGGGGCACGGCCATAAAAGACTCCTAAATATCCCGTTCGCAGGCGTCGCAGCCTCGTATAATGCGCGACATTATGGGCGCTCTCGCGCCCCCTGCAACCTGTCAGGACTTACTTGATGCTCAAGGCACTGCGTTTTTTTGGATGGCCATTGTTGGCTGGCGTGCTGATCGCGATGCTGATTATCCAGCGTTATCCCCAGTGGGTGGGCCTGCCCACACTGGATGTGAACCTGCAACAGGCGCCGCAGACCAACACGGTGGTGCAGGGCCCGGTGACCTATGCCGATGCCGTGGTCATTGCCGCGCCGGCGGTGGTCAACCTGTACACCACCAAGGTCATCAACAAGCCCGCGCATCCGTTGTTTGAAGACCCGCAATTTCGCCGCTATTTCGGTGACAACGGCCCCAAGCAGCGCCGCATGGAATCCAGCCTCGGCTCCGGTGTGATCATGAGCCCCGAGGGCTACATCCTCACCAACAACCACGTGACCACCGGCGCCGACCAGATCGTGGTGGCCCTGCGTGACGGCCGCGAAACCCTGGCCCGCGTGGTGGGCAGCGACCCGGAAACGGATCTGGCGGTACTCAAGATTGATCTGAAGAACCTACCGGCCATCACCCTCGGCCGCTCCGACGGTTTGCGCGTGGGCGATGTGGCGCTGGCCATCGGCAACCCGTTCGGGGTGGGCCAGACGGTGACCATGGGCATCATCAGCGCCACCGGGCGCAACCAGCTGGGCCTTAACAGCTACGAAGATTTCATCCAGACCGACGCGGCGATCAACCCCGGCAACTCCGGCGGTGCGCTGGTGGACGCCAATGGCAACCTGACCGGCATCAACACCGCGATTTTTTCCAAGTCCGGCGGTTCACAGGGCATTGGGTTTGCCATCCCGGTGAAGCTGGCGATGGAAGTGATGAAGTCGATCATCGAGCACGGCCAGGTGATTCGCGGCTGGCTGGGCATTGAAGTACAGCCCTTGACCAAGGAACTGGCCGAATCATTCGGCCTGACCGGGCGTCCAGGCATCGTGGTAGCGGGGATCTTCCGCGACGGCCCGGCGCAGAAGGCCGGCCTGCAACTGGGCGATGTGATCCTCAGCATCGACGGCGCCCCGGCGGGTGATGGCCGCAAGTCGATGAACCAGGTGGCTCGGATCAAGCCGACCGACAAGGTGGCGATCCTGGTGATGCGCAACGGCAAGGAGATCAAACTGTCGGCGGAAATCGGCCTGCGCCCACCACCGGCGACCGCGCCAGTGAAAGAAGAGCAATAACCGTCGCGACCCAAGCGCCCGTTCACGGGCGCTTGTAAGGCCATATTTCTTAGCGATTCATTCTCATTAGGCATGTTATATTGTTTCAATATCGCTATTGGAACGCTCTATCATGCCGTCTCGAAAGTTTGTGCCCCTGGCCGGCCTGGCCCTGGGTTTGCTGCTCGACCCTGCCTACGCCGACGAAAACACCCTGGAGCTGGACACCATCAGCGTCACTTCCGACGCCTATGAATCCGCTACCGGTCCGGTCGACGGCTACCGTGCCACCCGCTCTGCCAGTGCGACCAAGACCGACACGGCCTTGCGCGACATCCCGCAGTCGATCAGCGTGATTCCGGCCACGGTACTCAAAGACCTGGGCAGTACCAGCGTTGAACGCGCCCTGGAATTCGCCGGCGGTGTGTCCAAGCAAAACAACTTCGGCGGCCTGACCCTCTACGAATACAGCGTGCGCGGCTTCACCACGTCCGAGTTCTACCAGGATGGTTTCAGCGCCAACCGTGGTTACCCCAGCACCCCGGACGCAGCGAATATCGAGCGCATCGAAGTGCTCAAGGGCCCCGCCGCCAGCCTCTATGGGCGTGGCGATCCCGGCGGCACGGTGAATATCGTCACCAAGAAACCCCAGCCCGAGGCCTTCACCACGCTGCAGACCAGCGCCGGCAGTTGGGACCGTTACCGCACCGCGCTGGATGTGAATACGCCGCTGGACAGCGAGGGGCGCGTGCTGACGCGAGTGAATCTGGCGGTTGAAGACAACCACAGCTTTCGCGATCACGTCGACGCCAAGCGCGTGTTCGTCGCGCCCTCCTTCAGTTGGCAACTGGACCCGGACACCACGCTGCTGGTGGAAAGCGAATTCGTGCGCCACAGCTCCACCTTCGACCGGGGCATCGTCGCCAACACCGGCATGTCCCATTCCACCTTCCTCGGCGAGCCCAACGACGGCAATATCCGCAACCACAACAACCGCATTCAGGCGGCATTGGAACACCACCTCAACGACGCCTGGAAACTGCGTCTGGCCAGTCATTACAAACAGGGCAGCCTGTGGGGCGATGCTTCGGAAAGCCGTGCGCTGAACCCAGACGGCCACAGCGTCAACCGCCGTTACCGTGAACGCTCCACCGGTTGGCACGACAGCATCACCCAGTTGGAACTGCGCGGGGTGTTCGATATAGGCAGTTGGCAACACGAACTGTTGATCGGTACCGAATACGAGGATTACCGCAAGAAAGAGCGTGTGACGGCGATCGCTGGGGACTATCCCATCGACATCTACAAGCCGGTGTATGGCCAGCCCAAACCCAACGGCAAACGCTCCGGCACCGACTTCTTCGAACAAACCAAAAGCCACGCGCTGAACCTGCAAGACCAGATCATCTTCACCGACCGCCTGCGCGGCATGATCGGTGCGCGCTTGGAACACTTCGAACAAAGCACCGACGACTTCACCCGCAACCACGCCAAGAGCCGCCAAACCCACGACGCCTTCACTCAACGTGCCGGCCTGCTCTACCAGCTCACGCCAGAAGTCGGCGTTTTTGCTAACGCCTCCACCTCGTTCAAGCCCAATAGCGGCCTGGATGCCGGCGGCAAGTCCTTCAAGCCCGAAGAAGGCGTGGGTTACGAGGTGGGAATCAAAAGCGAGCTGTTTGACGACCGCCTCAGCGCTACGCTTGCGGCCTTTCATATCGAAAAGGAAAACGTGCTGACCCTGGACCCGGCGACCAACCTCAACCGCGCCATGGGCAAGGCCCGCAGCCAGGGCTTCGACCTGCAAGTAACCGGGCAAGTGACCGACGCCGTGCGCGTGATCGGCGCCTTGGCCTACATCGACGCCGAAGTGACCAAGGGCGACAAAACCATCCCCACGGGCAGCCGCATTCTCGGCGTGGCCAAGCGCAGCGGCAGTGTGTTGGGCGTGTATGAATTCCAGGACGGCGCATTGCGTGGCTCAGACCTGGGCGCAGCGTTCACCTATGTAGGTGACCGCTCAGGCGAAGCCGGCACAGGCTTCGAACTGCCCGCCTACCACACCGTGGATTTGCTGGCCCATTACAAGGCCACGCAGAACGTGACGGTGGGGCTGAACCTCAACAACCTGTTCAATGAAAAGTATTACGAGCGGTCTTATAGCAACTATTGGGTCAACCCCGGCGAGCCGCGCAACTTCACGGTTAGCATGACCCTTAATCTGTAAATACAGTCAAATTGTGGGCTGGCTCGCCTGCGATAGCCATAGATATCGACACAACGCTGTCGCAATCAACGGTAACCACGATG
This sequence comes from Pseudomonas sp. AL10, assembly GCF_029960685.1. NCBI lineage: Bacteria > Pseudomonadati > Pseudomonadota > Gammaproteobacteria > Pseudomonadales > Pseudomonadaceae > Pseudomonas > Pseudomonas sp. AL10. The sequence goes on along the minus strand of NZ_JASBQZ010000004.1, from coordinate 85,702 downwards.
CGAAGCGAGCCGCTTTTGATCTTGATCTGCTTTTGATCTTAGGCGCCCCGTCAAACCACGCTGGCCGAACGCAGGCTTGAATTCGTGGGTAACCCGGCAGGACGCCGGGTTAGCCGCCCCGCGCCATGGATGGCGCGTGGCGGCGGCCCACGGATTCAAGCCTGCGTTCGGGCACACCGAGCCTAGGCGAGGTGCCGAGTGGTGGGGCGAGGACCTTTTGGTTACTTTTGGGTCCTTCCAAAAGTGACCCGCTGTCAGAGCGGAACCCTAAGCAGCCGTTACCGCAGCAATGGATATGTACACCATCCAACTGTGTTGACTGTCAGGCCGCCTTCGCGAGCAAGCCAGCTCCCACACTAGGATCGTTGGGGTGTCAGGTAGCTGGGCGTCGGCTGTCAGGCCGCCATCGCAGGCAAGCCAGCTCCCACAACTGGCTCACCGCAGGGCTCGATTACAATGAAACCGGCGCCCGTTCGCATAGTGTATTAAGCGCCGCCGCCCACTGCGGCTCATCATTCAGACAAGGCACCAACACCAACTCCTCCCCCCCCGCTTCACAAAATTGCTCGCGACCGCGATCACCAATTTCCTCCAACGTCTCAATGCAATCGGCGACAAACGCCGGGCACATCACCAGCAGCTTCTTCACGCCTTGCTGGGCCAATGCCTCAAGGCGCGCCTCGGTGTAGGGTTCGATCCACTTGGCCCGGCCCAGGCGGGACTGGAACGCCACCGACCATTTACCCTCCGGCAAACCCAACCGCGCGGCCACGTCCCGCGCCACGCTGAAGCACTGCGCGCGATAACAGGTGGCAAGCACCTCGGGGGATGCGTTCTTGCAGCAATCGGCGTCCTTGAAGCAGTGCTGGCCAGTAGGGTCAAGCTTGGTCAGGTGACGCTCAGGCAAACCATGGAAACTGAGCAGCAAGTGATCGTAATCCTGCTCTACATAAGAGCGCACACTCGCCGCCAGCGCATCCAGGTATTCGGGCTGATCGTAGAACGGTTGCAGGATCGAAAACTGCACATTCAGTTGCTTGTCGCGCACCACTCGCTTGGCTTCCTCTATCACCGTGGTGACGGTGCTGTCGGCAAACTGCGGGTACAACGGCGCCAGTGTGATTTTTTGAATACCCTGGGCGGCCAGGCGTGTCAGGACCGTTTCCAGGGACGGCTCGCCATAACGCATCGCCAGTTCCACCGGGCCCTGGGTCCACTGCGCAGTCATCTGCTTTTGCAGGCGGCGGCTCAGCACCACCAGCGGCGAACCCTCGTCCCACCAGATCGACGCATAGGCATGGGCCGATTGCTCGGGGCGCTTGATCAGGATCAGCGACACCAGCAAGCGCCGCACCGGCCACGGCAAGTCGATCACATAAGGGTCCATCAGGAACTGATTGAGGTAGCTGCGCACATCGGCCACTGAAGTGGACTTTGGCGAACCCAGGTTGACCAGTAACAACGCGTGATCGGTCATGCAACATCCTATCTTTAGAGGCGGCTGGACAAGTCGTCCAGAGCCGCACGCAACTCAGTGAACTGGAAAGTGAAACCTGCGGCTTGCAGCCGTTCAGGCAAAGCCTTTTGCCCACCCAGCAACAAGCCGGACAACTCGCCCAGGCCAACCTTCAACGCAAATGCCGGCATCGGCATGAACGCCGGGCGGTGCAGCACCTGGCCCAGGGTCTTGGCAAATTCGCGGTTGCGCACCGGGTGTGGCGCGCAGGCATTATAAGGACCGTTGGCGTCTTGCTTGTGCAGAAGAAAATCAATCAGGGCGATTTGATCCTTGATATGCACCCAGGGCATCCACTGCCGCCCATTGCCAATCGGCCCGCCCAGCGCCAGTTTGAACGGCAGCAGCAGGCGCGACAAAAAGCCGCCCTCGGCAGACAGCACCAACCCCGTACGCACCAGCACCACACGAATGCCCAAGGCTTCGGCACGCTGGGCGGTTTCCTCCCAGGCGATACACAACTGGCTGGGGAAGTCATCCAGCACCGGGCCGCTGGCTTCGGTCAGTTCGCGCTCGCCGCCGTCGCCGTACCAACCCACCGCAGAACCGGAGATCAGCACCGCCGGTTTCTGCTCCAGACTTTCCATCCAGGCCAGCAAGGTTTCGGTGAGGTGAATGCGACTGCTCCACAGCAACGCCTTGCGCTTGTGGGTCCAAGGCCGGTCGGCGATAGGCGCGCCTGCCAGGTTGACTACCGCGTCCACCGCGCCAATCACCTCTTGCAAACGCGCCACCCCGAGCACCTGCGCACCACACACCTGGGCGACCGTTTCCGGTTGCCGGCTCCACACCGTCAGGCGATGGCCTTGTGCGAGCCAGTGCTTGCAGAGTTGGCGACCGATCAAGCCGGTACCGCCGGTCAGCAAAATATGCATGGGACTCTCCTCATGTAACGTTCGCCGCCGCTCACTGGTCTATTTTATAAGCAGGGATCAATTTGATAATGGAGCGTGACGGGGGTTTAAGCCTTAGCTTAACCATAGGTCACGCCACACAATCAGGCACGCCAAAACTTATACCAAAAAACAATATTGTACAGCTATTGGTGTCGGCGTAGTCTGTACCCAACGGTAAAACGAGGCCTCCCATGACTGTTCCCATCGCGATCATTGGTACCGGCATCGCCGGTCTCTCCGCCGCCCGAGCGTTACAAGACGCCGGGCACGCAGTACAACTTTTCGATAAAAGCCGCGGCAGCGGTGGCCGCATGTCCAGCAAGCGCAGCGACGCCGGCGCGCTGGACATGGGCGCGCAATATTTCACCGCCCGCGACCGGCGCTTCGTCAACGAAGTGCAGCGCTGGCAGAGCAACGGCTGGGCCGAGCAGTGGAAGCCCCAGCTGTATAACTTCAAGTCCGGGCAATTGACGCCGTCCCCCGATGAGCAGATCCGCTGGGTGGGCACGCCGCGCATGAGCGCCATCACTCGCGCCCTGCTCGACGACTTGCCGGTGGAGTTCGGTTGCCGCATCACCGAAGTCTTCCAGGGCACGCAGCATTGGAACCTGCTCGACGCGGACGGCGGCAATCACGGCCCTTTCAGTCACGTGATCATTGCCACGCCGGCGCCCCAAGCCACCGCCCTGCTGGCCGCCGCGCCCAAGCTCGCGAGCGCCGCCGCCGGGGTGAAAATGGACCCGACCTGGACCATCGCCCTGGCGTTCGACAAGCCCCTGGATACGCCGATGGAGGGCTGCTTCGTGCAAGACAGCCCCCTCGACTGGCTGGCGCGCAACCGCAGCAAGCCCGGGCGCGATACCACCCTCGACACCTGGGTACTGCACGCCACCAGCGCCTGGAGCAAGGCCCATCTGGACCTGTCCAAGGAAGCGGTGATCGAACACCTGCACGGCGCCTTTGCCGAATTGCTGCACAGCGCCATGCCCGCGCCGTCGTTCAGCCTGGCGCATCGCTGGCTCTACGCACGCCCCTCCAGCAGCCATGAGTTCGGTGTGCTGGCCGACGCCGACCTGGGCTTGTTCGTTTGCGGCGACTGGTGCCTGTCCGGTCGGGTGGAAGGTGCCTGGCTCAGTGGCCAGGAAGCGGCACGACGCTTGATCGAGCACCTGCAATGAACCGCATCAACCCCGCCAAACTGCTGCTGTCAAAATGGACGGCAGCTCATCCTCGCCACAAGGAAAAACACTTCCTGGTCACCGAGTTGTTCCGTGACGAAGAGGGCACGGTGCTGGACATCGAACTGCAAGCCATCCTCACCCGGCGCGCTGAACGCCTGCCCTGGGAGACGTTGAAAAACGCTGAGGACTGGAAAATCGGCTGGAAATAACGCGGCCGCACAAACCTGTACAAATTATTTGACTTGTACAACATCGAGCCTATGATGAGATTTAGTTGTACAAGCTTTGTAGCTTGTACAGGATTCTTGCAGAGGTTTGCTTATGTCCAGCCATGTGAAACCGAAGATCGCCATCAGCGCCTGCCTTCTGGGTGAGAACGTGCGCTTCAATGGCGGTCATAAACAGTCCCTGCTATGCAGCCAGACCCTCAGTGACTATTTCGATTTTGTCCCGTTGTGTCCTGAAGTTGCCATCGGCCTGGGCATTCCTCGGCAAGCAATCCGCCTGGTCGGTGACCCCGACCATCCGCAGGCTGTGGGCAGCGTAAACCCCGCGCTCAATGTCACGCAGCCACTGGACGACTACGGCCAGCAAATGGCCCGGGAACATACCGACCTGTGCGGCTACATCTTCATGCAAAAGTCACCGTCCTGCGGCCTGGAGCGGGTCAAGGTCTACCGCGACAACGGCACGCCCGTCGACGGTGGCGGGCGCGGCATTTACGCCCAGGCGTTTTGTGCCCGCCACCCCAACCTGCCGGTGGAAGAAGACGGTCGCCTGAACGACCCGGTGCTGCGGGAAAACTTCCTCACCCGCGTGTTCGTGTACGCCAGTTGGCAGCAACTGTTGGCCGACGGCCTTACCCGTCACCGCTTGCTGACGTTTCACTCGCGCTACAAGTACCTGCTGATGGCCCACAGCCCGGCGCATTACAAAAGCCTGGGCCACTTGCTCGGCAGCATGGGCAAGGGCATTGACCTGCAAGCTTTGGCCGACGGCTATTTCAGCGAACTGATGGCGGGCCTGAAAAAATGCGCGACTCGCGGCACCCATACCAATGTGCTGCAACACATCAGCGGCTACCTCAAGCAGGCCATCAGCGCCGATGACAAACAGGAAATGCAGACCGTTATCGGCCAATACCGCCACGGCATCGTGCCGCTGGTGGTGCCGCTGACCCTGCTCAAGCACCACTTTCGCCAACACCCGGACCGCTACATCGCGCAGCAGGCCTACCTGCAACCGCACCCGGAAAACCTCAGCCTGCGTAATGCGATCTAACCCATGAAACCTGCCCTGCTCGACGAACCCGGCGAAGACCTCGCCCTGGCCTTGGAAAACGGCTGGCTGCCGATCCGCGAGGTGGCGCGCCAGACCGGCGTGAATGCGGTGACGCTGCGCGCGTGGGAGCGTCGCTACGGCCTTATCGTGCCCCAGCGCACGCCCAAAGGGCATCGGTTGTTCAGCGCCGAACATGTGCAACGCATCCAGGCCATTCTCACCTGGCTCAATCGCGGCGTGCCGGTCAGCCAGGTCAAAGGGCTGATCGACTCCGCCCAAGGCAGCCCGGAGCCGATGGAAAACGAGTGGCAGAGCCTGCGCCAGCATTTGGTGAGTGCCATCAGTGAACTGGCCGAGCGCCGGGTCGATGACGCGTTCAACCAGGCCATGGCGCTGTACCCGCCGCGCACCTTGTGCGAGCAATTGATGCTGCCGCTGCTCAACGAGCTGGAACAGCGCTGGCAGGGCCAGTTCGGCGCGCAGATGGAGCGGGTGTTCTTCCTGTCCTGGTTGCGCAGCAAGTTCGGCGCACGGATCTATCACAACAATCGTCAACTCCACGGCGCGCCGCTGTTGCTGGTCAATCATTCCGACCTGCCCCTGGAACCCCACCTGTGGCTCAGCGCCTGGCTGGCCAGCAGTGCCGATTGCCCGGTGGAAGTATTCGATTGGCCACTGCCGGTCGGCGAACTGGCCCTGGCGGTGGAACACCTGCAACCGCGTGCGGTGCTGCTGTATTCGAGCAAGGCCCTGCAGGTGCCGGCACTCAGCAAACTGTTGGGCGGCATTAGTTGCCCCACGGTGATTGCCGGACCAACGGTGTGCATCCACCACGCCGAGTTGGGCGTATTAACCCAGGACAACCCTGAGTTGTCCGTGGCCGAGGACCTGTTGTCGGCCCATCAATTATTGATCCAGCGTGGAATTGTCTGAATGCATCTGATCTGGCTGCGCACCGACTTGCGCCTGCACGACAACACTGCCCTGGCGGCCGCGAGCCAGCGCGGCCCCGTCGCGGCTGTTTACCTGATCACGCCCGAGCAATGGCAGGCGCATGATGACGCGCCGTGCAAAGTCGATTTCTGGCTGCGCAACTTGCAGCACCTGAGCCAGGCACTGGGCAACCTCAACATCCCGCTGTTAATCCGCCACGCCGCGACCTGGGACCAGGCGCCGACGGTGCTAAGCCAACTGTGCCGCGAGCTGTCGGTGGAGTCGGTACACGTCAACGAGGAATACGGCATTCACGAGAGCCGCCGCGACAGCGCCGTGGCCCAGGCCCTGGAAGCTGACGGCGTGACCTTCCACAGCTACCTGGACCAACTGTTTTTCCAGCCGGGCAGCGTGCTGACCAAGACCGGCACCTACTTTCAGGTGTTCAGCCAGTTCCGCAAGGTCTGCTACAGCCGCCTGCACAGCGCCCTGCCCCGCGTGGTGCCGACGCCAAAGGCCCAGGCCGAACCTGGCGTGAAGAGCGACCCTGTGCCGACGGCAGTAGAAGGGTTCCCAACACCCAGCGAAACCTTGCGTGCCCTCTGGCCCGCGGGTGAAGACGAAGCGCGCCGTCGCCTCGATGCCTTCGCCGATCAGCAGATCAGCTATTACAAGGATGAACGCGACTTCCCGGCCAAGCCCGGCACCAGTCAGCTTTCTGCCTACCTGGCCGCCGGAGTGGTTTCGCCGCGCCAGTGCTTGCACGCCGCGCTGCAAACCAACCAGGGCGAGTTCGAAAGCGGCGACATCGGCGCCATCACCTGGATCAACGAGCTGCTGTGGCGCGAGTTCTACAAACACATCCTGGTCGGCTACCCACGGGTTTCCCGCCACCGCGCGTTCCGCCCGGAAACCGAAGCCCTGGCCTGGCGCAAGGCGCCCGAAGACCTGGCCGCCTGGCAACAGGCGCGCACCGGCTTGCCGATCATCGACGCGGCCATGCGCCAACTGCTGGAAACCGGCTGGATGCACAACCGCCTGCGCATGGTGGTGGCGATGTTCCTGACCAAAAACCTGCTAATCGACTGGCGCGAAGGCGAGCGCTTCTTTATGCGCCACCTGATCGACGGTGATCTGGCGGCCAACAATGGCGGCTGGCAGTGGAGTTCGTCCACCGGCACCGACTCGGCGCCGTATTTCCGGATATTCAGCCCACTGAGCCAATCGGAAAAATTCGACGGCGACGGCGTGTTCATCAAACGCTGGCTCCCGGAACTGGCCGCGCTGAATAAAAAACAAGTGCACAACCCCGAAGCGGCTGGCGGACTGTTCGGGGTGGCGGATTACCCGCGTGCCATCGTCGATTTGAAACAGTCTCGCGAGCGCGCCTTGGCCGCATTTCGCCGGCTGCCTTCGCGTCAGGAGATGGCCGAACATGAGTGACTTCCTGCGCCAGTTCGCCCCCACCTTCGCCACGCTGGACAAGCACAACCTGCACCTGCTCGGCCGCCTGTACAGCGAGGACGTCGCCTTCGCCGACCCCCTGCATGAAGTTCAGGGCCTGCCAGCGTTGCGGCGTTACTTTGCCGACTTGTACAGCAACGTCAGCGAGCTGAATTTTGACTTCCACGGCTTCGATACCGTGGCCGAAGGCGAGGGCTACCTGCGCTGGACGATGCGTTTTCGTCACCCACGCCTGGCCGGCGGCCAGGTGATCGAGGTGCCAGGCTGTTCCCATTTGATGTGGCACGACAAGGTTTACCGCCATCGCGACTATTTCGATGCCGGCGCCCTGCTCTATGAACATGTCCCCCTACTGGGTCGCGTTATTCGTTGGCTGAAAAGGAGAATGGGATGAGCCTTACACCGCCCCGTCGTTACTGGCTGACCGGCGCCAGCAGTGGTATCGGTGCCGCGCTGGCCGTGGAGTTGCTCGACAGCGGCGCCCACGTGGCCCTCAGTTCCCGCACCCAAGGCCCGCTAGATGCCCTCGCCCTTCGTTATCCAGGCCAGGTGCTGGTGGTGGCCGGCGACCTGACCAACAGCCAGACCGTGCGCGAGATCGGTGAGCGTATCAGCGAGGTCTGGGGTTCACTGGACACCGTGATCCTCAACGCCGGCACCTGCGAATACGTGGACGCCCGGCAATTTGACGCCTCGATCATCGAGCACGTGGTGCGCACCAACCTGCTGGCCAGCAGTTATTGCATCGAGGCCGCGCTGCCGCTGTTGCGCGCCGGGCGTACCCCGCATCTGGTGGGCGTGGCCAGCGCCGTGACCTACCTGCCCATGCCTCGCGCCGAAGCCTACGGCGCGTCCAAGGCCGGCCTGCGTTACTTGTTCGAATCCCTGCGTATTGGCCTGTCGCCAGAAAACATCGATGTCACGGTGATCAGCCCAGGCTTCGTCGACACGCCGCTGACCGAGCGCAATGATTTCCCGATGCCCCTGAGCTGGCCGGCCGACAAAGCCGCGAAACACATCTTCGCCAAGCTGGAAAAACGCCCGCTGGAAATCGCCTTTCCGGCCCTGTTCATTGCCACCTTGTGGCCGCTGTCGAAGCTGCCCAACCGCGCGCAACTGATCATCGGCAAACGCATGCTGCGCAGCCCGCCACCGAAGAAGGACGACCTGTGAAGATCGCCATTATCGGCAGCGGCATCGCCGGGCTGACCAGCGCCTACCTGCTCAGCCGTCGCCACGACATTACGCTGTTTGAAGCCAGTGACTGCATTGGCGGGCATACCCACACGGCCAACGTGACGGTCGACGGCAAAAGCTATGCGGTGGACACGGGCTTCATTGTGTTCAACGACTGGACCTACCCGAATTTCATCCGCTTGCTGGAGCAAATCGGGGTCAGGTTCAAACCCACCGAGATGAGCTTTTCGGTGTGCGACCAAAGCACCGGCTTTGAGTACAACGGCAACAACCTCAATAGTCTGTTTGCCCAGCGCCGCAATATTCTGTCGCCGGGGTTCTGGGGCATGCTGCGCGATATCCTGCGCTTCAATCGCCAGGCGCCCCTGGACTTGCAAGAGCAGCGCATCAGCGCCGACATGACCCTGGGCGATTACCTCACCGCTGGCGGCTATGGCCCCAGGTTTATCCGGCATTACATCGTGCCGATGGGCGCGGCCATCTGGTCGATGTCCTTGGCCGATATGCTCAAGTTTCCGCTGCAGTTTTTTGTGCGCTTCTTCAAGAATCACGGCTTGCTTTCGGTGAGCAACCGCCCGCAATGGTGCGTGATCGAAGGCGGCTCCAGCTGTTATATCGAGCCGCTGACCCGCAGCTTTCGCGAACAGATACGGCTCAACTGCCCTGTGCATAAGGTGCAACGCAGCGACGAGGGTGTGGTTATCCACAGCCCGGCCGGCAGCGAAACCTTCGACCGCGTGGTGTTCGCCTGCCACAGCGATCAGGCCCTGGCCTTGCTCGATGACCCCAGCCAGGCCGAACAGCAGATCCTCGGTGCCCTGCCCTACGCCGACAACGACGTGGTGCTGCACACCGACACACGCCTGCTGCCCGACCGCAAACTGGCCTGGGCCAGCTGGAACTATCGGCTGACGGGCAACGTGCAACAACAGGCCGCCGTCACCTATGACATGAACATCCTGCAAGGCATCGACAGCGCCACTACCTTTTGCGTCAGCCTCAACCAGACGCCGATGATCAACCCGCTGAAGATCCTGGCGCGCTACACCTACGCGCATCCGCAATACAGCCTGGCCGCAGTGGCGGCGCAGGCACGCTGGGAAGAAGTGAACGGCGTGCGCAATACCTTTTACTGCGGGGCCTACTGGGCCAACGGCTTTCACGAAGATGGCGTGGTCAGCGCCCTGCGCGTGGCCCAGGCTTTTGGGGAAACCCTGTGAACAGCGCCTTGTACAGCGGCTGGATCGCCCATCGCCGGTTTACGCCCAAGGCCCACGCCTTTCGCTACCGCATCGGCCTGTTGTACCTGGACCTCAGTGAAGAGGATGAAGTACTGGGGCTTTCGCCGCTGGCCGGCACGGGTCGCCTGGCGCCTTTCGGTTTCCGCCAGCAGGATTACCTGCGTGAATTCACGCGCCACGGCATGAGCCTGAGCGATGCCGTGCGCCAGGAAGTCGGCAAGGCCCTGGGGCAAACACCCCAGGGCGCTATCTGCCTGCTGACCCAGGCCCGCAGTTGGGGCCTGGCTTTTAACCCGGTGAGTTTCTTCTACTGCTTCGAGGCTGACGGGCAACTGGCCGCGATCCTGTGTGAAGTGACCAACACCCCATGGCGCGAGCGCTATCACTACGTGCTGCCCGCCCAGGCACTGGGCGCCGATGAGCACCAGCACTTCGCCGTGGCCAAGGCCTTCCATGTGTCGCCGTTTTTGCCTCGCGGCCTGGAATACCGCATGAGTTTCAGCCCACCCGCCGCCAGGCTCGGCGTGCACATGGCCGATTGGCAAGGCACACAAAAAGTCTTCGATGCCACCTTGAGCCTGGAAAAACAGGCACTGAGCCGCGCCAGCCTGCATCGCTATTTGTGGCGCTTTCCCTGGATGACCGCCAAGACCGGCCTTGCAATCTATTGGCAAGCTTTGCGCCTGCTGCTCAAACGCACACCGATTTTTTCCCACCAGGCCGCCGATGGCGCCTCTCGCACCGCAGTCGGGTATACCAAGGATCGCCGCCATGAAATCCCCTAGCTTATCGGTCAAGGCTAACCGCCTGAACGTCAACGGCATGACCGCTGCGCTATTGCGCAAAGGCGTGTTGCGCCAGCTCAGCCAATTGCGCCACGGCCAGTTGGTGATCATCGAGGATGGCGAGCGGCAAGTCTTCGGCGCACGGGAAGCGCACCTGCTGGGCGAGATCCAGATTCTCGACGCGGCGGTATGGGGGCTGGTGGCGGCCAATGGCTCGATCGGCGCCGGCGAAGCGTTTATCCATGGTTATTGGACCAGTCCCGACCTCACCGCCGTGGTGCGGGTGATGGTCAGCAACCTGGAGGTGCTCGACGCCATGGAGGGTGGCTTGGCTCGCCTGGCCCGGCCGTTCACTCAGGGCCTGCACTGGCTCAACCGCAACACACGCAAAGGCTCGCAAAAAAACATCGCCGCCCATTACGACCTGGGCAACGACCTGTTCGAAGAATTTCTCGATCCCACGATGATGTACTCGGCGGCGCAGTTCCTGACCCCCGATGACACCCTGGAACAGGCACAACTGAACAAGTTGGCGCGCATCTGCCAGAAACTGGCGCTTAAGCCCAGCGACCATCTACTGGAAATCGGCACCGGCTGGGGCAGCATGGCGTTGTATGCGGCGCAGCATTACGGTTGTCGGGTCACCACCACGACCCTGTCCAAGGAACAGTTCGCCTACACCGCGCAGCGTATTGAGGCGCTGGGCCTGCAAGACCAAGTGACGGTGCTGCTGAGCGATTATCGCGACCTCACCGGTGAGTACGACAAACTGGTGTCGATCGAAATGATTGAAGCGGTGGGCCATCGTTTCCTGCCCACCTATTTCAAACAATGTGCCCAGTTGCTCAAGCCCGACGGCTTGATGCTGCTGCAAGCCATCACCATACGTGAACAGCGCTTTGAACAGGCCAAGCGTAGCGTCGACTTTATCCAGCGCTACATCTTCCCCGGCGGCGCGCTGCCTTGTGTGCAAAACATGCTGCAAATCGTCAGCCGCGACACCGACATGAACCTGCTGCACATGGAAGACTTCGGCCTGCACTACGCCCGTACCCTACGCCTGTGGCATGAGAATTTTCGCCGCGCCCATGGCCGTCTTGCGGAACTGGGTTATGACGAGTACTTCCTGCGCCTGTGGGAGTTTTACCTGTGCTACTGCGAAGGCGGCTTTATGGAGCGCACCATCGGCACCGCACAGTTGCTGCTGGCCAAACCGGCGGCGATCAATCCACCGCTGCTCGGGCGTTTCAGTGCTTAAACCCCTGGCCAATGCCGTGCTGTTTCAGTGCGGCTGGTTTGTCTGCGTGCTCGGCGGCGATAGCCGTTGGCTGCTGATTGGTATCGCGGCGCTGGGCGTCCATCTTCTGTGGATAAGTTCATGGACCAGAGAGGGGCAAGTGATTCTGGCCGTGACGGTGCTGGGCACCCTGGTCGATACGGCACTGCGCGGGCTGGGCGTGTTTGAGTTCAATACACCGGGGCCATTGATTCCGCTGTGGCTGATACTGTTATGGGCCTTGCTGGCCACCACCTTGCGGCATTGCCTGGCCTGGAGCGCACAGCCCTGGTGGCTGGCCAGCCTGCTAGGCGCGGTGGGCGGGCCGTTGTCTTATTACGCCGGCAGCCAATTGGCGGGTGTGAGTTTTGGGTACGGCACCATCCCAACACTGATCGGCCTGGCGCTGTTATGGGCCATGCTCTTTCCGCTGTTGCACAGGATTGCGCAGAGGCTGGAGCATTGACGCCCGTCCGAGCATTCATACGCGTCTAGCGCACTTGCCTTACACTGCGCGCCTATGACCAACATCCCTCACATTCAAATCACCGAACCCGTCACCTGCTCGACGTGCGCGGCCTGTTGCTGCCAGCTGGAAGTCATGCTGATCACCGACACTGGCGTGCCGCAACGCTTTATCGATACCGACGATTGGGGCGGTGAGGTGATGCTGCGCCTGGACGACGGCTGGTGCGCAGCGTTGGACCGCGACACGATGATGTGCACGATTTATGAGCTGCGGCCGCTGATTTGCCGGGAGTTCGAGATGGGGGCGCCGGAATGCCTTGAAGAGCGTGAAGGTATTACCACGGCCTACCGCTGATTCTGTAGGAGCGAGCTTGCTCGCGAAAAACCTGAGAACGCCGCATTAAACCTGATTCGCTGCGTTATCGTTGAGGTTCTTCGCGAGCAAGCTCGCTCCTACAGTGCATTACAACGGCATGGTGTAGTGCAGCGAGTAGCTCTCTACCCCATCGTTATTGCTGCTGATGCCGGCGTTGGAATAATGCGTGGCACGAATGCCCACTTCATGCCCGCCGTTGAACCGCAGGCCGAAACCCAGGCGGTCTTCGAACTGGAAGGACTGGCCGATGTTGTTGTCTTCCAGCCGAGTGCGAGAGAACAACGCCACGCCGATACCGGCTTCAATGTAGGGCTTGACCGACTCGCCGGCAAACTCATACACAAATACCGGCGAGAACGACAGGCTGCTGGCGCCCGCACGGTCATCCCCTTCCCAATAGGTATAGGCGCCGCTCCAGTAGCCGGTCAGTCGGCCGACATTGCTCTGCATCCAGCTTTTGTCCCAATCGGAGGTCAGGCCCAGGCGGTAGGTCAGCGTCGAATCGCTGGTGCTGCCCAAGCCGAACTCCAGGCCGGTGGCCTGGGCTGAAACAGAGTGTCCCAACATAGCGGCCGCAATCGCAGCCAAACAGAACAAGCGCTTCATGTGAAACGTCCTTTGCAAACGGAATAATTGGGTTATGTACAGGCTAACGGGCTATAGAAGCCGACGCATAGCCAGAAGTTCAGCTTTTTTCAGTGTTATTTCACGAAATTTTCACGAGCCAAAGCTTCGCACAACTCCAGGATGTTTCCAAAGTGTCGGTAGGATATTTCTTAGGTGACACCGATCGCCGCTGGTCCAGAACTGTGCAGGTTCAGGTTCGCCAACGGCCAGCAGGTCGCGCTCACCGAGCAAGCGCTTGAGCTGGCGCGCCACGGCGGCGCCGGTATCAATGAGGATGATGCTGGGGGGCAGCATCTGCGCCAGGAGTGGCTTGAGGAAAGGATAGTGAGTACAACCCAGGATGATGGTGTCGCAACCAGCGCTGAGCAGCGGCTCGATATAGCCTTGCAGCAGGGCGCTCAAGGCGGGGCTATTCAGGTCGCCAGCTTCAATCAACTCCACCAGGCCTGGGCACGGCTGGGTAATCACTCGCACATCGGTGGCGAAGCGATCGAGCAAGGCGGCGAACTTGGCGCTTTGCAGGGTGCCGGTGGTGGCAAGCACACCCACCACACCGCTGCGCGTGGCAGCAGCAGCAGGTTTGACCGCAGGCTCCATGCCGACCAATGGCCAGTCGGGGTAGTCCTGGCGCAAATCGGCGACGGCGGCGACGGTTGCCGTGTTACAGGCAATCACGAACGCCTTGGCGCCCCGCTCGCGGAAAAACTCAGCGACCGAGCGAGAACGCTCGAGAATGAACGCCGGGGTTTTCTCGCCATAGGGAATGTGCCCGCAGTCAGCCACGTACAGCAGTGACTCGCGGGGCAATAATTGCTGAATTTCTTCCAGCACCGTGAGGCCGCCGATGCCGGAATCGAACACACCGATAGGCGCGCCCTTAACCATGTTGTGTTCCGCAGACGCTGCAGCCAGGGTCGCGCTTGACGCGCAACTCACGAAAACGCGTGGTCAGCGCATCGATCAACAATAGGCGCCCCACCAACGGCTCACCAAAACCGGCCAGCAGTTTCAAGGCTTCCAACGCTTGCAGGCTGCCAACCACCCCCACCAACGGCCCGACGACGCCGGCTTCGCTGCAGGTCAGTTCAGTGTCGCTGCCGTGCCCATACAAACAGTGGTAACAGGGGCTGTCGGCGCGACGGGAATCGAATACCGACAATTGCCCCTCAAGGCGAATGGCCGCGCCACTGATCAACGGTTTGCCAGCGGTTACGCAGGCCGCGTTGACCGCCTCGCGGGTAGAGAAGTTGTCGCTGCAATCGAGCACCAGGTCCACTGCGTTGACCGCAGCGGCCAGCGAGTCGGCATCCAGCGCAGCACGATGGGCGACCAAGGTGACGTCAGGGTTGATCGCCCTCAAGCGCCCCATGGCCGAATCGACCTTGGTCTGCCCCACGCTGTCAGTGTCATGGATGATCTGGCGTTGCAGGTTGGTCAAATCGACCGTGTCAAAGTCCGCCAGGTGCAACTCGCCCACACCGGCAGCGGCCAGGTAAAGCGCCACCGGAGCGCCCAGGCCACCCAGGCCGACGATCAACGCGCGGCTCTGTTTCAGGCGTAATTGGCCTTCGATGTCGACGTGCTGCAACAGAATCTGCCGGCTATAGCGCAACAGCTCCTGGTCGGTCAGCACGGGCGGCGCCCCAAGGTGATGCGTTCGTGACCGCCGAGGTCGATGCGGCTGTGTACGCCTTCAAAGCCCTGGTTCAGCAACAAGTCGCGCACGGCCTGGGCCTGGTCGTAACCGTGTTCGAGCAACAGCCAGCCGCCGTCGTTCAGGTGGGCAGGAGACTCTGCAATGATCAAGCGCAAATCGTCCAGGCCATCGTGCCCCGCCACCAGCGCACTGGCCGGTTCGAAGCGCACATCGCCGGCCACCAGGTGCGGGTCATTGTCGGCAATGTAGGGCGGGTTGCTGATAATCAGGTCGAAGCGATGGCCTTGCAGGGCGCTGAACCAATGGCTGCTCAGCACCGTGGCGTTATGAAGGTGCAGGCGTTGGCGATTGCGCTCGGCCAGGGCCACGGCCTCCAGCACGCGGTCGACCGCCGTGACCTGCCAGGCCGGGCGCTCGCTGGCCAAGGCCAAGGCGATGGCGCCGCTGCCGGTGCCCAGGTCCAGGACCTGGGCGGGCGTGGCGGGCAGCAATTCCAGGGCGGCCTCCACCAGCAGTTCGGTTTCCGGGCGCGGGATCAGGGTGTGCGGCGCCACTTCAAGGTCGAGTTTCCAGAAACCTTGTTGGCCGAGGATATACGCCACCGGCTCGCCGCTGCGGCGGCGCTGCAGGTAGCTGGCAAACGTCAGGGCATCTTCGCTGCTGACGATCTTTTCCGGCCAGGTATGCAGGTAGCTGCGCGATTTACCCAGGGCAGCGGCCAGCAGCAACTCCACGTCCAGGCGCGCTGTCGGCGAGTCGGGCAGGTCAGCGGCGCGCAGCAGGCTGGCAATGATGGTCATTTAGTCACCTATCGCCGCCAGTTGATCGGCCTGGTATTCGGCGAGCAACGGCTCGATCACCGCATCCACGCCACCGGCAAGGATTTCGTCGAGGGAGTACAGGGTGAGGTTGACCCGATGGTCGGTAACCCGGCCCTGGGCAAAGTTGTAGGTGCGGATACGCTCGGAGCGGTCGCCGGAGCCCACCAGCAGCTTGCGTTCGCTGGCAATCGCGTTGGCCGCGGCGCTGGTCTGCTGGTCGTTCAACTTGGCCGACAACCAGGACATGGCCCGCGCACGGTTCTTGTGCTGGGAACGTTCTTCCTGGCACTCCACCACAATGCCCGACGGCAAGTGAGTGATACGGATCGCCGAGTCGGTCTTGTTAACGTGCTGGCCACCCGCGCCGGATGAGCGGTAGGTGTCGACGCGCAAATCCGCCGGGTTGATCTCGATGGCTTCCTGCTCGTCCGGCTCAGGCAACACGGCGACGGTGCACGCCGAGGTATGGATACGGCCTTGGGATTCGGTGGCCGGCACCCGCTGTACGCGGTGCGCACCGGACTCGAACTTCAGCTTGCCGTAGACGTTGTCGCCTTCGACCCGGGCGATGACTTCTTTATAGCCGCCGTGCTCGCCCTCGTTCTCGGAGAGGATCTCCACGCGCCAGCCGCGACGCTCGGCATAGCGCGAATACATGCGGAACAGGTCGCCGGAGAAAATCGCCGCCTCGTCGCCACCGGTGCCGGCACGGATTTCAAGGAACACGTTGCGCCCGTCGTTAGGGTCCTTGGGCAGCAACATGCGTTGCAGGTCACCCTCAAGCTCAGCGAGTTTTTCCTTGGCTTCGCGGACTTCTTCCACGGCCATTTCGCGCATGTCCGGGTCGCTGTCCTTGAGCAGGGCCTGGGCGCCTTCAAGGTCGGCCTGGACTTTCAGTAGGTTTTTATAGGTGGCCACAATGGGCTCAACTTCGGCGTATTCCTTAGAATAAGCACGGAATTTGGTTTGATCGGAAATGACCTCGCCATCGCCGAGCAAGGCGGTCAGTTCTTCGAAACGGTCCTGGAGCACGTCCAGTTTATTGAGCAGTGACGCTTTCATTGCGGTTTTTTATCCGAAGAGCTGTCTGACGCGCCCTCACCGAGGGCAAAGAGTTCCTGGGCCATGGCCAGCGCATCGAGGCGGCCTTCGGCGGTAAGCTTTTTCAACTGAACGCTAGGGGCGTGAAGCAGCTTGTTGGTCAGGCCACGGGCCAATTGCATCAGCACCTCTTCGGCGCCGCTGCCGTTGGCCAGCATGCGCTGGGCCTTGAGCAACTCTTCATCACGCAGGCGTTCACCCTGCTGACGATACGCCTTGAGCACATCCACTGCCGCCAGTTCACGCAGGCGCACCATGAAATCTTCGGCGCCGGTGCTGACCATTTCCTCGGCGGCCTGGGCGGCGCCCTGACGGCTCTTGAGGTTTTCGGCGACGACTTCATGCAGATCATCGACGCTATAGAGGTAAACGTCGTCCAACTCGCCGACTTCGGGCTCGATATCCCGAGGAACGGCGATATCCACCATGAAGATCGGCTTGTGCTTGCGCAGCTTCAACGCGCTCTCGACCGCGCCCTTGCCCAGAATCGGCAATTGGCTGGCGGTGGAACTGATGACGATATCACTGCGTACCAGTTCAGCGGGAATGTCCGACAGCAGCACCGCATGCGCACCGAACTGCTCGGCCAGAATGCTGGCGCGCTCCAGGGTGCGGTTGGCAACCACGATGCGCTTCACGCCAAGATCGTGCAGGTGACGGGCCACCAGGGTAATGGTTTCCCCGGCGCCGATCAGCAAGGCCTGGCTGCGCTGCAAGTCGCTGAAGATCTGCTTGGCCAGGCTCACGGCGGCAAAGGCCACGGACACCGGGTTTTCGCCGATGGCCGTATCGGTGCGCACTTGCTTGGCGGAATTGAAGGTGGCCTGGAACAGGCGGCCCAGCAAGGGGCCGACGGTGCCGGCCTCGCGCGCCACGGCGTAGGCGGACTTCATCTGGCCGAGGATCTGCGGTTCGCCCAATACCAGCGAGTCGAGACCAGCCGCCACGCGCATCATGTGACGAACTGCCGCATCCTCTTCATGCACATAAGCGCTGGCGCGCAGGTCATCGAGGCTCAAATGGTGATAATCGGCCAGCCAGCGCAGCACCACATCCGCCGAGAGATGTTCCTGCTCTATATAGAGCTCGCTGCGATTGCAGGTCGAAAGGATCGCAGCTTCGCGGCTGTCGGTGAGCCGGCAGAGCTGCTGCAGGGCCTCAACCAACTGCTCTGGCGTAAACGCCACGCGCTCGCGCACGTCTACGGAGGCAGTCTTGTGGTTAATACCGAGTGCGAGGAAGGCCATTCAATATCGCTGATGATGTCGGGAAGCCGACAATTGTCCTACTTCGAAAGATCCAGAACAACCACCGTCGTCTATTGTCCCTATACCTTATGCCTATCAATGCACTTTTGTAGGAGCGAGCTTGCTCGCGAAAAACCTGAGAGCGCCGCTGAGCGCCAGGCGTCCCGCATTATCGTTAACGATTTTCGCGAGCAAGCTCGCTCCTACAAAGGAAAGGCAAAAGGCAGCAATAGTCGTATTCCGAGTGCCCCGGTTATGTTTGGCCGAAGGCTTGTGTCATGATGATCCGACCGCAGGTTAGTCGTCCTCTTCCTATATGAATAGATCTTCCGCGTTGCTCCTCGCTTTTGTCTTCCTCAGCGGCTGCCAGGCCATGGCCCCCGTGTCGCCGGACGCTACGTCGCCGGTGGAAGACAGCACTCCCGCCCCTGAAAAGCCCAAGGTTTATTCCTCGTTCAGTGAAGAAACGATCTACAGCCTGCTGACCGCTGAACTGGCCGGCCAGCGCAATCGCTTCGATATTGCGCTGGATAATTACGTGACCCAGGCCATCAATACCCAGGACCCGGGGATTTCCGAGCGAGCGTTTCGCATCGCCGAATACCTGGGCGCCGACCAGGCAGCGCTGGACACCTCGCTGATCTGGGCCAAAAACGCGCCGGATGATCTGGAAGCCCAACGCGCCGCGGCCGTGCAATTGGCGCGTGCCGGGCGCTATGACGACTCCATGGTCTATATGGAGAAAGTTTTGCAGGGCAAGGGCGACACGCATTTTGACTTTCTCGCGCTGTCGGCCGCCGACACCGACCAGGACACGCGCAATGGCCTGATGAAGAGTTTCGATCGCCTGCTGCAAAAGCACCCTAAGAACAGTCAGTTGATTTTCGGCAAGGCCCTGCTGCTGCAACAGGACGATGAAGCTGACGCCGCGCTCAAGCTGCTGGAACAGAACCCGCCGGAAGAAGGCGAAATCGCGCCGATCCTGTTGCGCGCACGCCTGCTGCAAAGCCTTAACCGCGGCAAGGAAGCGATTCCGCTGCTGGAAAAAAGCATCAAGAAATACCCCGGCGACAAGCGCCTGCTCCTGACCTATGCACGCATGCTGGTTGAGCAGGACCGGATGGAAGACGCCAAAGTGCAGTTCGCCAACCTGGTCCAGCAATACCCGGACGACGACGAACTGCGTTATTCCCTGGCATTGGTGTGCCTGGAAGCCAAGGCATGGGACGAGGCCAAGGGCTACCTGCAAGAGCTGATCGAACGTGACAGCCATGTGGACTCGGCGCATCTGAACCTGGGCCGCATCGCTGAAGAGCGCAACGACCCGCAAGCGGCCCTGCTTGAATATGCCCAGGTCGGGCCCGGCAATGATTATCTGCCAGCACAGTTGCGCCAGGCCGATATCCTGATGAGCAACGGCCGCACCGACGAAGCGGAAAAACGCCTGGCCGCGGCCCGCGATGCCGAACCGGACTACGCGATCCAGCTGTACCTGATCCAGGCCGAGACCTTATCGGCCAACAAACAGGGCGAACGCGCCTGGAAACTGTTGCAACAGGCGTTGCTGCAATACCCCGACGATTTGAACCTGCTGTACACCCGCGCCATGCAGGCAGAAAAACGCAATGACCTGGCGCAGCTGGAAAAAGACCTGCGCCTGATCATCAAGCGTGACCCGGACAACGCCATGGCCCTTAACGCCCTGGGTTATACCTTGTCCGACCGCACTACACGCTACGCCGAAGCCAAGGTGCTGATCGAACAGGCTCATGCGCTCAACCCTGAAGACCCGGCCGTGCTCGATAGCCTGGGCTGGGTGAATTACCGCCTGGGCAACCTCGACGAGGCCGAGCGCTTGCTGCGCCAGGCACTGGAGCGTTTCCCGGACCAGGAAGTTGCCGCGCACCTGGGCGAAGTGCTCTGGGCCAATGGCAAGCAGCGCGAAGCCCGACAAATCTGGGAAAAATTCCTCAAGGAACAACCCGATAGCCCTATCCTGCGCAGCACCATCAAGCGCCTGACCGGATCCGAGACCCTTTAAATTTATGTTCTTGCGCCACGTTATTGTTTTCAGCTTCATCGCCCTGCTCGCCGGTTGCGCGGGCATCGGCAGCCGTGAATCCGTTGAAGGCCAGGGCAACCCGGCCCAATGGAAACAACACAAGGACCAACTCAGCAGCATCGATGGCTGGCAGATCGAGGGCAAGGTCGGGGTGCGCGCGCCGAAAGACTCCGGCAGCGGCACCCTGTTCTGGCTGCAGCGCCAGGACTACTACGACATTCGCCTCTCGGGCCCCCTGGGCCGTGGTGCAGCCCGCCTGACTGGCCGGCCGGGTCAAGTGAGCCTGGAAGTGGCCAACCAGGGCCGCTATGAGGCAACCTCCCCGGAAGAACTGCTGGAGCAGCAGATTGGCTGGAAGTTGCCTGTCTCGCATTTGGTCTGGTGGGTGCGCGGCTTGCCGGCGCCGGACAGCAAGAGCCGTCTGAGCCTCAATGGCGACAGCCGCCTCGCCACACTGGAGCAGGATGGCTGGCAGGTCGAATATTTGAGCTATGTGGAACAAAGCGGCTACTGGCTTCCAGAACGTATCAAGCTGCATGGCACCGACCTTGACGTCACGCTGGTGATCAAGGACTGGCAACCGCGCAAGCTGGGGCAATAACGTGTCCGCACAAAAATTGACCCTGCCCTCCCCGGCCAAGCTCAACCTGATGCTGCACATCCTTGGCCGTCGTGAAGATGGCTACCACGAGTTGCAGACGCTGTTTCAGTTTCTCGACTACGGCGATGAGCTGACCTTTGCCGTGCGTGAGGATGGCGTAATCCAACTGCACACCGAATTCGACGGCGTGCCCCACGACAGCAATCTGATTGTGCGGGCAGCCAAAAAACTTCAGGCACAATCCGGCTGCCCACTTGGCATTGATATCTGGATCGACAAAATCCTGCCCATGGGCGGTGGCATCGGCGGCGGCAGTTCAAATGCCGCCACCACCTTGCTGGGCCTCAATCACTTATGGCAACTGGGCTGGAACCACGACCGCCTTGCTGCGCTGGGCCTTACGCTGGGCGCCGACGTCCCGGTTTTCGTGCGTGGGCACGCCGCATTTGCTGAAGGCGTTGGGGAGAAACTCACCCCTGTAGAGCCCGAAGAACCTTGGTATGTCGTGCTGGTGCCGCAAGTATCTGTAAGTACAGCAGAAATTTTTTCAGATCCGTTGTTGACACGTAACTCTTCTCCCATTAAAGTGCGCCCCGTTCCCAAGGGAAACAGTCGAAATGACTGCTTACCGGTTGTAGCAAGGCGTTATCCAGAGGTACGTAACGCTTTGAATTTGTTAGGTAAATTTACCGAAGCAAAATTAACCGGCACTGGAAGTTGTGTGTTTGGGGGCTTCCCAAGCAAAGCTGAAGCTGATAAAGTCTCGGCCCTTCTTACAGAGACCCTTACAGGGTTTGTAGCAAAAGGAAGCAACGTTTCGATGTTGCATCGCAAGCTGCAAAGTCTGCTCTAAAAGGAACCGAGTGTTAGGCACTCGTTGCAACAGATACAGGGGCGTCGCCAAGCGGTAAGGCAGCAGGTTTTGATCCTGCCATGCGTTGGTTCGAATCCAGCCGCCCCTGCCATTTTCTAATACTCATCCAGGTTACCCTCAGCCTCTAGGTACTGCGCGTGTCCAAGATGATGGTCTTTACGGGGAATGCCAACCCCGATCTGGCTCGACGTGTCGTACGTCAGCTGCATATCCCTCTCGGTGACATCTCTGTCGGTAAATTCTCCGACGGCGAAATTACAGCCGAGATCAATGAAAATGTCCGCGGTAAAGACGTCTTCATTATTCAGCCGACCTGCGCTCCGACCAACGATAACCTGATGGAACTCGTCGTGATGGCTGATGCCTTCCGCCGCTCCTCAGCGACTCGAATCACAG
This sequence comes from Pseudomonas sp. AL10, assembly GCF_029960685.1. NCBI lineage: Bacteria > Pseudomonadati > Pseudomonadota > Gammaproteobacteria > Pseudomonadales > Pseudomonadaceae > Pseudomonas > Pseudomonas sp. AL10. The sequence continues at coordinate 63,702 of NZ_JASBQZ010000004.1, read as the reverse complement.
CTGTAATCCCTTACTTTGGTTATGCCCGTCAGGATCGCCGTCCGCGTTCCGCTCGTGTGGCTATCAGCGCGAAAGTCGTTGCTGACATGCTGACCGTGGTAGGTATCGACCGTGTGCTCACGGTTGACCTGCACGCTGACCAAATCCAGGGGTTCTTCGATATTCCGGTAGATAACATCTACGGCTCCCCCGTTCTGGTGGATGACATCGAAGACCAGCGCTTTGAAAACCTGATGATCGTGTCCCCGGACATTGGCGGCGTCGTGCGTGCACGGGCTGTTGCCAAATCCCTGGGCGTGGACCTCGGGATCATCGACAAACGCCGTGAGAAAGCCAATCACTCTGAAGTGATGCATATCATCGGTGATGTCGAAGGGCGTACCTGTATTCTGGTTGATGACATGGTCGACACCGCCGGCACCCTGTGCCACGCGGCGAAAGCCTTGAAAGAGCACGGTGCAGCAAAAGTCTTCGCCTACTGCACACACCCTGTGCTGTCGGGCCGAGCGATCGAGAACATCGAGAACTCCGTGCTGGACGAACTGGTGGTGACCAACACCATCCCGTTGTCCGCCGCAGCTCAAGCCTGTGCACGTATCCGTCAACTGGATATTGCACCGGTCGTTGCCGAAGCGGTTCGCCGCATCAGCAATGAAGAATCGATCAGCGCGATGTTCCGTTAAGGGTCAAACCAACGGATCACCTCACTGACGAAAAGCGCCCCGCCCCAGCATTCCGCTGGGGCGGGGCTTTTTTGCCCATATCGAGTTCGGCGCTGGTCGCAAACGCCCCTCGATGATGGCTATTTTGGAGATACAACATGAACGAATTTACTCTGAACGCCCAAGCGCGTACTGACCTGGGGAAAGGTGCGAGCCGCCGCCTGCGTCACGCCGCCAACATCCCAGCCGTTGTCTACGGTGGTAACAAGCCTGCTGAATCCGTGACCATCCTGGCCAAGGAAATCGCCAAGCTGTTCGAAAACGAAGCTGCCTACAGCCACGTTATCGAGCTGAACGTCGACGGCGCCAAGCAGAACGTCATCGTTAAAGCGATGCAGCGTCACCCTTCCAAGCAGTTCATCATGCACGCTGACTTCGTTCGCGTTGTTGCTGGCCAAAAACTGACCGCCATCGTGCCTGTGCACTTTGTAGGTGAAGAAGCTCCGGTCAAGAAAGGCGGCGAGATCTCTCACGTCCTGAACGAAATCGAAGTGACCTGCCTGCCAAAAGACCTGCCTGAGTTCATCGAAGTCGACCTGTCGGCTCTGGAAATCGGCGCCATCGTTCACCTGTCCGACCTCAAGGCTCCTAAAGGCGTTGAGTTTGTTGCACTGGCTCACGGTGATGACAAAGCTGTTGCCAACGTTCACGCTCCACGCGTTGCTCCAGAAGAAGCTGAAGAAGGCGCTGCAGAGTAATTCACTCTGTATTGCCGGAGCTTGAGGAAACATCGCGGACCGAAACGTAGCGAGAAAGCGGGCGATAACGCGGCGTTTACTCTTGAGTAAATGATGTAGTGTCGTCCACTTTCGCCGCACCTGGGTACGGCGATGTTATCCACAACTTCAAAGGAAGGGCCCCTGTCGTGACTGCCATTAAACTGATCGTTGGCCTGGGAAATCCAGGCGCCGAATACGAACAGACCCGGCATAACGCGGGGGCCCTTTTTGTTGAGCGCATCGCCCACGCCCAAGGCATCAACCTAGTGGCCGATCGCAAATATTTTGGCCTGACCGGGCGCTTCTCGCACCAGGGTCAGGATGTTCGTCTACTGATTCCCACCACCTACATGAACCGCAGCGGCCAGGCTGTCGCGGCGCTTGCGGGCTTCTTCCGGATCAAACCCGAAGAAATCCTGGTGGCCCATGACGAACTGGACCTGCCACCCGGTGTAGCCAAGCTCAAGCTCGGCGGCGGGCATGGTGGGCACAATGGCCTGCGCGACATCATCGCGCAGTTGGGTAATCAGAATAATTTTTACCGTCTGCGGCTCGGCATTGGCCATCCAGGCGTTGCCAGTATGGTTTCAAATTTCGTCCTGGGTCGTGCGCCACGCGCCGAACAGGAAAAACTCGATGCCAGCATCGATTTTGCCCTCGGCGTGCTGCCGGATATCTTCGCCGGTGAATGGAACCGTGCGATGAAAAACCTGCACAGCCAGAAGGCCTGACTCTTACCGAGGGGAAACACCATGGGATTCAATTGCGGCATCGTCGGCCTGCCCAACGTCGGCAAATCCACCCTGTTCAACGCCCTGACCAAGTCCGGTATTGCGGCGGAGAACTTCCCCTTCTGCACCATCGAACCCAACAGCGGCATTGTGCCGATGCCGGACCCGCGTCTTGACGCACTGTCGGCCATCGTCAATCCCAAGCGCATCCTGCCGACCACCATGGAGTTCGTCGACATCGCAGGCCTGGTTGCCGGCGCCTCGAAAGGTGAAGGCTTGGGCAACAAGTTTCTGGCCAACATCCGCGAAACCGATGCCATCGCCCACGTGGTCCGCTGCTTTGAAGACGAGAACGTGATTCACGTCTCCAACAGCGTCGACCCCAAGCGCGACATCGAGATCATCGACCTGGAACTGATCTTCGCCGACCTCGACAGCTGCGAGAAGCAACTGCAAAAAGTCGCACGTAACGCCAAGGGCGGCGACAAGGATGCAGTGGTCCAGAAAGGCCTGCTGGAGCAACTGATCGCGCACTTCACCGAAGGCAAGCCGGCGCGCAGCCTGATGAAGAACATGGGCGCAGACGAGAAGGCCGTGATCAAGGGCTTCCACCTGCTGACCACCAAGCCTGTGATGTACATCGCCAACGTTGCCGAAGACGGCTTCGAGAACAACCCGCTGCTCGACGTGGTCAAGGCCATTGCCGACGAAGAAGGCGCCATCGTTGTTCCGGTGTGCAACAAGATCGAAGCGGAAATCGCCGAGCTCGACGACGGCGAAGAAAAGGACATGTTCCTCGAGGCCCTAGGCCTGGAAGAGCCTGGCCTGAACCGCGTGATCCGCGCCGGCTACGAAATGCTCAACCTGCAGACCTACTTCACAGCCGGTGTCGAAGAAGTTCGCGCCTGGACCGTCAAGGTCGGTGCCACCGCGCCACAGGCCGCCGGCGTGATCCACACCGACTTCGAAAAAGGCTTCATCCGCGCCGAAGTGATCGCCTACAACGACTTCATCCAGTTCAAGGGTGAAGCCGGTGCCAAGGAAGCTGGTAAATGGCGCTTGGAAGGCAAGGACTACATTGTTAAAGACGGCGATGTGATGCACTTCCGCTTCAACGTATAAGCGTTAGCTGAACACCCTGCCCTATACAAGAAACCGACGCATTGCGTCGGTTTTTTGTTGCCTCCTATTTCTATCTACCACTCAACTAAAGTCCCTCTACATAGAAACCTTAATCATCCAGATCCGGCGATCCATTTGAACGATGAATCCCTCAACCCTTAAGTCTTCTCCTACACTAAACGCTCAATAACCGACACTAAAGCACTTGAATAATACAGCGCGCTGACATAGTTAATCTTTCACACATTCTCCCGCAGCATTTTCATACTCACAGCCACGATGACATTTTTGATTATTTGCGTTCTACTGGCCGTACGCCAACAGCGTTCTATCAACAGTGAAGTGATAGCGATAGTGGAGTACCCGGACTATGTCAGCCTCTTACAAAATAACAAATGAGACATACCTCCCCTCTGTTGAAGCCTTGGACATCGAGCATACGCTCAAGAGTACTGCGGCGCTCGATATCGACATTTTATTATTAGGAGAGACGGGGACGGGCAAGGATACCTTGGCCCAACGGATCCATCGTTTGTCGGGACGACGAGGTCATTTTGTCGCCGTGAACTGCGCCGCCATCCCGGAAAGCCTCGCAGAGAGCCAACTGTTCGGCGTCAACAGCGGCGCCTATACCGGAGCAGTGCAATCACGTGCGGGTTTTATCGAAGCCGCCCATCTGGGTACCTTGTATCTGGATGAAATCGACAGTATGCCGCTCTCCATGCAAGCCAAACTGCTACGGGTACTGGAATCAAGGGGTGTGGAACGGCTGGGCTCAACCCGGTTTATCCCGGTAGACATGCGAGTCATCGCCTCTGCGCAGCAATCCCTGCATGAGATGGTCGAGCAGGGAAGGTTCAGGCGCGACCTGTATTTCCGCCTTAACGTCGTAAATATCAATCTGCCTCCGCTGCGCAATCGCCGTGACCGAATCGTCCCGTTGTTCCTGAATATGATTCAAGAGGAAGCCGAGCACTATAAGTGTCTCGCCCCAAACCTGTGCAGCGAGCTGGTCCAACAGTTGCTGTGCCACCCTTGGCTGGGGAATGTGCGTGAGCTGCGCTCCACTGCCAAACGTTTTGTGCTGGGCCTGGTGCCGTTATCAAGCTCACCCTCGAACGTTACAAACGAGCCAATCAACCTGAAAGAACGCCTGCAACAAATCGAGAAAGCTCTGATTGAAGAGTCGTTGCGTCGTCATACCTATTGTGTGGACGACGTGGCTGCAGAGTTGGGGATGGCGAAGAGAACGCTTTACTATCGCATGAAACAACTAGACATACAGTAGCCCGCAGCGCAGTCCACAGCCACCGAAGAAATTTCCAGACACACCCTTCAAGTAAAAGCTGGAACCATATTCGCCCCGGAACCACATAAGGATGAGCCTGATATATTTAGTGCCTATTGGAAGCAACAATATTGCAACAATATATCAAGACTCAGACATCATTTCTTAGATATTGGAGTATCACTATGAATATTTCTGGCGTTAACGCACAAACCTATCTACCCCCTGTCCAAAGCTCCGGCGGCGGCGGCGGCGAAAACGAAGACCTTAAACAAGAAAGGAAAGCAGCGGCTCGCCAATCCCTGAAGGACAGTATTGAGGCCTTCAAGATCTCTGAGCAGAAAAAGAACATCGACGCGATACGCTAAATAGCATTACCGCTCTTTGTCACCAAAGGGCGGTTCCCCAAGAGGTCTATATGCAGATAAAAGAATTCGATGTATTACGCGAATATCAGAACGGCCTCACAGCCCGCAGGCCCCCTGCCCAACCTACGCACCACGGCGAAGATGTAAGCTTTTTCAGCTCGTTATTGGAACCCTCGATGCAACGGGCTACCGCCACGTCATCATCGAATGCCCTGACCGACGCTTTGCAGCATTTGGACAAGGCGAAAAATGGCATGAGTCGAGGCCTCAAGGACTTCAACAATGAGTTCAAAGAGAAAAGTCGGGTCAACTATGCCTCTCATCTTTCAGACTCCGTACTGCTGACCCAAACCCTAGTGAAGTGCGTCGGCAAGGGCGCTCAATGCCTAGAAAAAGTCAGTAACCTACAGTAGGAAAAAATGATTCGTTTTCTATCCATCGGATTAGTTTTCTCGCTGACGCTGATACTGGGCGGCTGCGGCGAAAGTGTCGAACTGCATCGCCAACTCTCCGAGCAGGATGCCAATGAGGTCATCGCGGAACTGGCTGACAAACACATACGCGCGCAAAAAGTACCTGCCAAGGACGGCGTCGTGGTGCGTGTCAATGCAGCCGATATCAGCCGCGCCGTTCGCACACTGGAAGCGGTCGGATTACCCAAGGTCGCCCGTGCCACGATGGGTGACACCTTCCGCAAGGAGGGTGTCATCTCTACCCCGTTGGAAGAGCGTGCCCGGTATATCTACGCCCTGTCCCAGGAGTTGGAGGCTACGCTGTCAAACATCGATGGCGTCATCGTCGCTCGTGTACACGTGGTGCTGCCCGAACGCGTGGCTCCCGGTGAACCCGTCCAACCCGCCTCCGCCTCGGTGTTCATCAAGCACGACCCGCGACTGGAACCCGACAGCATCCGGGCGCGCGTACGCAGGATGGTATCCAGTAGTATTCCCGGCATGACCACTGCATTGGATAACGCGCAGAAGCTCACGGTGGTTTTTGTGCCGGCAGCGGCTTACCAAGAGCAGCAACGCCTGAGCTATTTCGGTCCGTTCCTGGTCCCCGAGGAAGACATCGGTTTTTGGCGTACCACTGTCAGCTTGTTGGTTATCGGCGCGATACTGACGCTCGTCGCTGCGCTGTTCTGGCGCATACGAGGCCAACGATCAAGGCAGGAACCTGTCGCCCCAGCGCATCTACCGAATGAGTGATCATCTGGCCTGGGCCCAATGGTGGGCCAGTCCGTGGCAGTTTTCGCACCCGGATGCGACCAGCGCTCAGGCTTACCATGCATTACCCGCCTTGTGTCGCAGCCAACCCGCGCTGGCGTGTGCAGCGTTGGGCATCGAGCCGTGCCTGCCTCCCCCTCCCCGTGCAACGGTGCTTGGTTTGGCCCTGGCTTCACGGGAGCAGTTCGATCTGGCGATAGCGCTACTGGAGCTTACGTGCCATCCCAACGTCGACAGCCCCTTGTACGATGAACACCGCAAGTGGTGTGAGCGCCTCGCCAAGGCGCTGCACCCTGACGCGCTGTTGCAGCCGGAGAATGATCCACTGCAATTGCTGAGGGCCTGGGTTGAGCCTGCTGTCTGGCAACGTCTTCGGCTGCGCTTGCCCCCTGACCGGGTGCAGGCGCTTGAAACCACTCACCTGCCACTCGACGACGCGCATGGCCGGCTCAATACGCTGTGGCAGGCGATTGTCTGGCGTATCGAAGCAACGGGCAGCGAAACAACTCGTCGTTAACTGCAACAAGCCAGAGCAATTGTCTATGTTGACCCTACGCAAAATCGAATTGCACAACGGCGCTTGCGGGCAGCCAAAAGTAATGATTACCCGGGAGATGCTCGCCGAGTGCGTTCAGTCCGCGCAGTTGCTGGGTAGCGCACAGGCCCAAGCTGAAGAGTTGCTGCGCCAGGCGGCTGAGCATCGCGAAGAAATGCTCGAGCAGGCCCGCCTCGACTTCTGGTCACGTGCCCATGCGCAACTCAGCGCGTGGGAGCGCCAACGCCAGACAATGTGTGACAGCCTCGAACACTACGCAACATCCATTGCCAGCCGAGCCTTCCACTGCCTGTTGGAAGAAGTGCCGCCCCCAAAGCGTCTTTCGGCATTGGTCAAACAGTTGGTAGCGACGCAAATTCCACCTATCAAGGCAACCTTGGTTTGCCACCCGCACGAGCATGAGCAGATAGCCCAAGCCTTGGCCCGGTTGGGCTCTACACCCTGGAAGCTTCGCCCCGATGACCAGATCAAACCTCAATCACTGCTACTGGAAACAGATGAAGGCGATTTTCGTATCGACTGGGCCTCGATGCGAGAAATATTGTTTACAGGCGAGTAGGACATAGCGGTAGAGGCAGGCGATATCTTTAAAAAAATGTCTGCCGATGGAACTGGTGGCAAACAACCCGCCACACAGTTCAGACACATCTGGAGTAAAAATCATGGACTTTCACGGAAACCTGAAAAACCATCTACTGAAGCAAGTTCAGGCTGATATCAAGCGAGTCAATACAGCCTATAAAGATCCGATTGCGCTCGATGCGGATATCGAATACTTCGGCGACCTCATGAAACAACAAAAGCTCTCTATCATCGCGCTAAACGAACATACGCGCTCCAGGCATACGCTGCTCAAAACAGCGCTGGATGGCGTGCAGTAAGTTGCGAGCACTCCTTACCAGTTGGCTGAATGGCCACGAAGAGCAGCTCACTTTGTTTGAGAACGAAGACGAAATCATCGTTCAACGCGTTTCGAACAGACTGCTGGTAAAGGTCCAGTTGACCAAAGCGGGCGAAGACAAAGCCCATCTGCGCACCTGGATGCGTCTGGGAGGCCCCAGCCTGAGCTATTTTCACGGCGCAGTTGCATTAGCGCCGTCCACCGGTGCGCTTTGGCTTATTCAATGTGTGGCGATGGGGAACGGCGAACAGCTGGCGAAGTGTCTCGAATCCCTTCTCAACCAACGCGATACCTGGCGTGCCATCGTCGCGCGCCAGGCGCGGTCTGTACGCACATTCATACCCACGTCGCTGCGCTCGATACCGCACTAATCAGAGACTTTCCCATGCCTGACAAAAAAGACAAGCACAAACGCTTGCGCCCTCACGTACCTGCTTCGACCCACCGCGCCGCCTGGTGTTGGCTCATCATGCTGCCTGGGTGGCTGCTGCCACTGGATAGCGCGCTGGCAGCAATCCCTGCCGAATGGAAAAACACGGCCTACGCTTATGAAGCCCAGCACAAACCAGTGCGCGAAGTGCTGGAAGATTTTGCCCAGACATTTGGTACTCAGCTCCAGGTCGAGGGGCTGCTCGAAGGTAACGTCAACGGCAAGATACGCGCTAATACGCCACAGTCATTGCTCGACCGGCTGGGGGTTGAGCACCGCTTCCAATGGTACATGTACAACAACACCCTTTATATCAGCACCCTGGACCAGCAAGAATCCGCACGCCTGGAAGTCTCTTCCGAGACCATCGCGGACCTCAAGCAAGCGCTGACCGATATAGGCTTGCTCGACAGTCGTTTCGGCTGGGGCGAGTTGCCGGAAGACGGTGTTGTGCTGGTCTCCGGCCCGAAAGTTTACATCGAACAGATCAAGCGTTTCAGCAGCCAGCGCCGTTCCGCGGATGAAAAACAGAGCGTGTTGAGCTACCCACTGAAGTTCGCCAGCGCGGCGGACCGCCAAATGGAATACCGCAACGAAAAAATCACCATCCCCGGTGTAGCCACCATGCTACGAGGGCTTCTGGAACCGCGCTCAACCTCGACGTTTTCGGCACAGGCTCAACGCTCCATCACCCAACCCGCGTTCATTACGCCCGTGGTTCCACGCTTGAGCAACCCGTTGCTGGGGCAAATGCTCGGCTCCACCGCGACAACCGGGCTGAACGGCTCGACCGATACGGGCATGTCAATCACACCGCGGGCCCCGGTCAGCCCAGCCCGTATCCGCGTCGAAGCCGACTTGCGCAATAACGCCATCCTGATTTATGACGTGCCGGAACGGCAGGCCATGTATCGCGAACTGATCACTCAACTCGACGTGGCACGCAAACTGGTGGAAATCGATGCCATCATCCTCGACATCGAGCGCACGCAACTGCGTGAGTTCGGGGTGAGATGGGGCTTTCAGAACAGTCGCTTCAGTGGCGCAGCCAACATGATTTCCGGCAACGCTCAACTGACCATTGAAAACCGCGGTCGTTTCGACGCGGAGATACGCGCGCTGGAAGCCAAGGGCCTGGCAACCATGGTGTCCAATCCATCAGTCCTGACCCTGGAAAACCAGCCTGCGGTAATTGATTTCAACCGGACCCAATACCTGACTCGCGGTCGGCAGAACGCTACGATTTTACCGATCACCGTGGGTACCAGCTTCCAGGTCGTGCCCCGCGTCATCACGAGCCGTGGTGGCCATCAGATTCAGCTGTTGGTAGATATCGAGGACGGTAACTTCGAAGAGGCCAACCCTACTCCCGGCAGCTTCGATGTACGCCGAGGCAAAGTCAGCACTCAAGCCATCATGGCCGAAAAACGCTCGCTCGTGGTCGGTGGTTTCCACGTCACCGAAAGCACCGACAAGCACAGCAAGGTCCCCCTGCTGGGTGATATTCCTCTATTGGGCAAGGCGTTGTTTTCCTCGACTGAACGACAGAACAATCGGCGCGAACGTCTATTTATCCTCACACCACGCGTCATCGGCGACCAGGCCGACCCGTCACGTTACCTGCCCCAGGCAGACCAGGTCGAATTGCAGGCCGCTCTTACCCCCCTGGCCAGGCGCTATAACCCTCACCAGCCGGAGATCAAGCGCAGCGACATTATCAGTACCCTGGCGCACCTGGTCACCGGGCAAGTGCCCAAAGCCTTCAAGGTAGCGCCGATGCCCCTGGGGTTGAACACCTTGTGCAGCACCCGCAGCCTGCTGGCGCTGAACACCGAGCGCAGCCAATGGTACGCCGGCCCGCAGTACAACGTAGCCGTGGTGGTGCTGCGCAATCAGTTCAACCGCAATGTGCGTATCGACGAAAAGGAATGCAGTACGTCGCAAACCCTGGCCGTGAGTGTCTGGCCGCGCGCCTGGCTCAAGCCGGGCGAGGAAGCAGAAGTGTTTATCGCCATGCGACCGGTGGTCAAGGATGAACACATCAGCGTGCCTCGTCCCTCCCTGATCACTCCAACCCAAAAGGCCAAGCCATGAAACATCGCTTGCTGTACGTCACCCTGATCGGCGCGGCGCTGCTTGTCGCCGGCTGCACGCCCACCTGCAAGGGCGACTCCTGCTCACGTCCGCAATCGACCAAGGACAAGCTGGTGATCTGGTGGCCGCCACAAATGCGCGTCGAACCCGGCCCAGCCGGAGAACGTCCGGACTATCAGACAGTGTCGCTGGAACGATGAGCGCCCACGGAACCCCGGCCGATGAACGCCAGGTCTTCCTCGACAGCCTGGTGGGCGGCTCTGCCGCTCACCTGAAACTTGGCCCGGGGGTAACGGCCAGCAGCCTGCAAGCCGGAACCCGTCAGGGTCTGGCCCTGCACGTGGCTCGCGAGGCACTGCAAGCTTCACAATTGCAGAACGTGCTGGAGCGGCGTTTCGAGCAAGCCGTGGCATTCGATGGCTGCTTTATCTACATTGACGCACAGGACGCCCTGGTGATCTGGCATGCACTGCCTCCACAGCGCAACCTGCTCAACAGCCTCCTCAGCCGAATGTTGTCGTTGGCCAACCTTGAAACCCTGGATGCGCGTACCCGGGGCTGATCAACGCAGATCAAGCTCCGGCAATTCCAGGGTTTCACGCTTGGCCTCATCATCAAGCTCGCGCAGGGTGCGGTAGATCAATGCCACGGCCTGCAGAGTTTCACGAGGAATGGTCGCCCCCAGCTTGTTCGTATACAGCGTACGGGCCAACCACACGCACTGGATCACCGGTACATCGGCCGCTTTGGCGCGAGCAATCAACGCACGGGCGTCGTCATCAGTCCCTTTGCTCACCAGCAGGGGCAGCGGCGTTTCACCGGGGCGGTAATACAAGGCCACGGCAAAGTGCGTCGGGTTGACCACCAGCATATCGGACTCCTCCAGCTTGGGCAGCTTGACCTTCGGCTCCTCCTGGGCCAATTGCTGCGCCAGGGCGCGGCGCTGCCCCTTCACGTGGGGATCGCCCTCCATGTCCTTGTACTCTTTCACGACCTCGACCTGGGTCATGCGCATGCGCTTGGCAAAGAAGTACTTCTGCATCGCCAGGTCGATAAGCGCCAGCACCAGCAATAACCCAAGACAGGCATGCAGCAGATAGCGGAACAGGGCGATCAATCCCAGGATGTAGCTTTGCAGATCGCTGCTGGCCATATTGATCAACACCCCCAGGGAAGGCCAGATCACCACGTACAGGATCAGGCCCAGCAGTGTTGCCTTGACGATGCTCATCAACAGGTTCATTACCGACTGGACAGAGAACATTTGCTTGAGTTGGCTGAGCGGGTTCAGACGATTGAAGTCGAGCTTCAAGGAGTCCGGTGCGAACAGAATCCCGAACTGCATCCAGCTGCTGACCAGCTTCGTGATAATCGCCACCGCGGCCATCAGCAGGGCGAAGGAGAAAAACAACATCAAGCCTTCGACCATCACTTCTTCCAGCGCCTGCGGGAAAGGCAAGGACAGGCGCGAGATCGGCAGCAGCATCAACTGCTGGAAACGTTGCAAGCTGCTTTCGGCGGTGAACAAGGCGATTTCGCTGATGGCTGTCAGCACCAGCAGCTTACCCACATCCTGGCTTTGGGCGACTTGGCCTTTCTTACGCTGATCGCGCAGCTTCTTGGCTGACGCGGGGTGCTTCTTTTCCCCCGAATCACTCATGACAGCGAGACCTCGAAAAACACGCCCAGGGAGTGCTTGAGGTCTTTAAGCAAGCCCATGCGTCCGACGATCAGGTCCTGCAGCAACGCAAAATACAACAACAGCACTCCGATACCCGCCAGGCTCTTGAGGGGCGGCGCCAGCGTACTCACTTGCAATTGCTGACTGTAGACTCCCAGCAGGGCAATGCCGAACTCCAGCAACAGCAGCACTGCAATAAAGGGGGCGGCGTAGAGCATCATGTGCATGAAGGTATCGCCCAGCAGGCCGACAAATACATCGAAGCCATCGGCAGCGGGCAGGGGGAACCACACCGTCGGTGGCCAGAGCAGATAGCTGTCCCAGATCACCTGCGTCAACGCCCCAAGGCCCATGCTGGCCATCAGCAAAAAAATCGCCAATTGCTTGAGCAAGTGCCCGGCTGGCGTAGCGTCTGGACCAAGCGAGGGGTTGAGCTGACCACCGGCCAAAGCGCCCCGCTGGTTGTCCAGCAACGCCCCAACCGACTCGAACAGCCAGAACGGCATGGACAACAACACGCCCAGCAATAATCCCAGGGCCAACTCTTTGAAGACCAGCCCACCGAGCATCAGCGCCGAGTATTCCTGGCCCGCCAGCATGACGTGAATGGCAGGTGCAGGCAGCAGTGCCATGACCATCACAATGCTGTGCCGCAGCATGCCGCGTATATGTTGAAAACAGAATGCCGCCACGAGGAAGGCACAGGGGTAGATACGCGCCATGGCGACCAGCAGGCTGGGCAAATACTCAAGATATAGCAGCACAGGCAAGACCTCAGTGCAGGGCCGAGCGACCGATCATGTCAAAGGTCACGTTCATCAATTGGATCAACTCCACACCGATCCAGCGGCCGGTCATGATCAGGGTGATCCCCACTGCCACCAGCTTGATACCAAAGGGTAACGTCTGGTCCTGCACCTGCATCAGCGCCTGCACCAGGGAGGTCATGACCCCCACCACCACCGCCACAATCAGCGGCGGCGCCGTCAGCATCACTACCAGCAACATGCCCTGCTTGAATAATACGATGGGTTCCATAGGCCACTCAGAGATAGGAAAGGAACAGGCTGTCGAGCAACCGCGACCACCCGGAGACCATCACGAACAAGAGCAATTTGAGCGGCAGGGAAATGGTCATGGGCGAGACCATTTGCATCCCCAGCGCCAACAAGAGATTGGAGACAATCAGGTCAATCACGATGAAAGGGATATAGATCAGGAAGCCGATTTCGAACCCCGCCTGCAACTGTGACAGCACAAAGGCCGGCGCCAGCAGGATCAGGTCCTCACGTTGGACCTCCTGCGCCATCTGTGCCGGCCACATGCGCATGGCATTTTCCAACAGGTGGGTAAGGATATCCGGGTCACTGTTGCGCAGCATGAAGGTGCGCAATGGTTTGATCGCCTCCATTCCCGTCTGCTGAAGTGCGCCCACGCTGGTCAGGTCCAGGGGCGACACCTTGACGATCTCGGCCATCTCATAGCCTACAGGCGCCATGATGAACAGGGTGGCCGCCAGGGCAATACCATTGATGGCCATGCCCGGAGGCACCTGCTGCACACCGATGGCATTTCGGGTGATCATCAGCACAATCACGATCTTCAGGAACGCCGTGCAGACGACCAACAGCATGGGCATCAACGACAATGCCCCCAGAAATATTGCCAGGACGACCGGATCTATTCCCTGGAAACTACTCATCGAGAAAAGATCACGCGAGTCATCTGCAGCCCCAGCCGCCCGTCCACTTCAACCAACTGGCCCTGGCCGAGGGGGCGGTCGCCGTAGTAGAGCCCCGCAGTGCCAGGGGCGTAGCCTGCGACCCCCAGTACCGCGCCGGGCGCAAGGTTGCGCAATTCGCCGAGGGTCAGGTTCAGCGTACCGCACCGCACATTGAGCGCCATGCTCAGTTCGTCGAAGGGTTCATGCCCGAACACATCCATCACCGCTGTTTCATCCTCATGCCCTGAGAAAGGCTGTGTTGCAAAATCCTCGTCCACAAACATATCCTCGATAGAAGTAAGGGTAAGACGCGTCGGCCCGGATCCAGCGTCGATCCAGCCCACCAGACGCTGTTTGCCAACCTGCACGTGGCCGGTTCCCGACGCACTGAAAAAGGCGCGTTCAAGCACCAGCACGTCACCGGCACGCAAGCTGCGCAACTGGTGCATGGACAACCGCAGGCGCCCGAGCGTTACGTCCACCGCCAGCTGAAACTGCGCCGGCATTGGCTCAGCCTTGAGCCGCCACGGCCCCGCCTTGCATAGCGCCAGAAAGCTCTCGACAGACAGCCACAGATAGCCCGTGACGCGAGAGGCGCCGAGCGTCACGCAGAGTCGACAACCAAAGTTCAAGGGACGGGTGCCGGGCAGCAAACGCAGGTAACCAAACAGCGCTTGCACCTGAGGGCTCAGATGATGCTGAAACAACTCCCAGAACCAGGCGTCGGGATCGTTGCCGGCCTGTGCGAACGTCACCGGGCATTCGCCCATCAAGCTGAACTGCGGTCCTGGCTCACTGAAGGCCAGTACTCCACAGGCGGTTTCGAAGCAGAGCGGCTGTATACCCACTGGAGCAGTACCAGGCTCCATTCTCAACTCGCCTCTCGACCCGGCGACCTCGAACGGCATACACAACCCTTGCCCCAACCGCTGCCGGGCAACCGCAATATCGGCTTTGAATGTGGGAAATATCAGAGGTGGCAGCATCATGCCTGCGCCGATTTTGCCAGATACACATTGACGGGCTGGCGCAGGCTCGCCGCCAGCCGTTGCTCACATTGTTGGCGTACGCCACTGAGCCAGCGCGCCGTGTTGTCTTGCTCCGCGTCCAGCTCGACATTCCAGCTCCCCTGCTCCCGGCGGACACTGGCGTTGATCCGTCCCAGGCGGCCCAGGTGAAAAACCGCCATCATCGGCCATTGCGAACCGACGAGCATTCGCGGCGCCAACTGCTCGGTCAACGCCTCGATCATGGCGACATCGCCCGAGGCTTTGATTGCGTTCAGAGACGTTCCATATCCCCCGCCGTCCTGGCCCCCATCGTTAAACAACCGGGCGAACAATCGTCCTTGCTCCCAAGGCACGAGGGCGCCGAATTCAGGCGCACGGTCATCGCGAGACTCACGCGGACGCGGACGTTCAGGCGGACTAACTGAAACCTGTTTCATATCGGCTCCTGCGTCAGTAACTTAGATAGCTCTTGGATTTTTTCCACCTGGCGCAAGCACAAGGTGACGTGTTTCTGCGCGTGGCCGACCTGTGCAGCCTGCTCGTGCTGCTGCTCTTTGAGTTGCAACAACTGGCCTTCTTCACGCCGGGTACCCGCCGATAATTGCCGCTCCTTGGCATTCCAGTTTTTCAGCGCCTTGAACGTCACTACCTGCCCCTGGTGCAAACTCAACAGCTCGGCGCATTGCCGGGCCTCTTCCAGGCGGGTTTGCTCGAGGACTTCTTGCGCCTCCCGGATGTGCTCGACCAGCGCTTGCTGCGCCCGTTTTGCCTCACGCAGCGCACGCTCGGCGCGGTCAGCACGGTGTCGGCGCAAACGTCGCAGGGTGTCGATTTCACCCGGTAACACTTCAGAATGGGACATGGGCGGTCAACTCAGCCAATTGATCCATGGTGGCGGCAAGCGGCGAAGGTTCGCGCAAGTCCTGGCGCAGAAAGCCATCCACCGCCTGCCGACTGTCAACTGCCAGGTCGGTGAGCGCATCGTTGCCGGGCTGATATTCCCCTAGCTTGAGCATCAGCTCGATCTGCTGGTAGGCCGACAGCAAGCGTCGTAACGCCGTACCGGCGCGGATATGCACGGGCTCGGCGACATTGCTCAGAATCCGCGAAAGGCTGGCCAGTACATCGACCGCCGGGTAGTGGCCGCGCTCGGCCAGCTTGCGCGACAGGACGATATGCCCGTCGAGCAGAGAGCGCACCTCATCCGCCACCGGATCGTTCATGGAGTCCTGTTCGATCAGCACTGTATAGATGGCCGTGATCACGCCTTCACGGGTCAAGCCGGCACGCTCCACCAAGCGTGGCAGCAAACTGTAGACCGACGGCGGCAGACCACCGCGCCCCAAGGGTTCACCGGCAGCCAGGCCGATTTCACGCTGGGCCCTGGCAAAACGCGTCAGAGAGTCGATCAGCAACAGCACCCGCTGGCCCTTACGCCGGAAACCTTCGGCCAGCGCGGTTGCCGTGAACGCGGCACGCGCGCGCTCCATGCTTGAGCGGTCGGAGGTTGCGCACACCAACACGGCCTTGGCACGCAACTGCTCATCCAGTTCGTGATCAAGAAACTCGCGCAACTCCCGGCCCCGCTCCCCGATGAGACCGAATACGATCACATCGCACTCCACGTTACGGGCGATCTCGGCCAACAAGGTGGTCTTGCCACAACCGGCACCGGCAAACAGCCCCACGCGTTGGCCTTCCCCTAGGGTCATCAGGCCATCAATCGAGCGCACACCCGTAGCGAGTGCACGGTTGATCCGCGGCCGTTCGGTAGGAAGAGGCGCCTCACATAACACGGTGCTCGCCCCAGGTGTGTCCGCTTCCACGAACGCGCCCACACCATCGCCCGCAATCGGGCGACCAAAACCATCCAGCACCTGTCCCAACAGCTCATCACCGACCCGAACCTGATGCGGAACCCCCAAACGCGCAACGCTGGCCCCTACACGCACGCCTTCCAGATTGCCCAGGGCACTGAGCACCGCATCGCGCTGATCGAACCCGATGATCTCGGCGAGCATGTAGTCGCCTGGTGTTTTTTCCACTTGGCATAGGTCGCCGATACGGGCCTGCGGCAATCGGCATTGCAGCAGCATGCCGTTCACGCGCTGAATACGACCGCGCATTGTCACCGGTGCGAAACTGCTCAACGCCTGTGACTGGTTCAGTTGCCAGGCCTCCAGACGCTCCTGCAGCGAACCCTTCACCAGCCCACCTCATAACGTTGCTCGCCGTCGAAAACCACTTTGCTGTTATCGATCAAAACCAGGCGCAGACCATCTACTTCATCACCCACGAATAAGCGGGTTCCTTCTTCAAGCACCACGTGGCCATTCGGACCGCCCACTATCTGCAAGATCTTGAACGGTAACCTGGCATCGCGTACCCGTACGCGACTGATCACCGGCACCACAGTGTCGAATTGCTCGGCAAAACGGTCGAGCATGCGCGCAATCAGTTCCACTTCATCTTGGGAAACAACACCATTGAGGGCAATCTGACCATTGACGATCTGCAAGCTGACACGTTGGAGCAATTCGCGCTCGTTGAGCATCCTCACGAGTTGCTGACGCACCTCAGCGGGTGAGTCCAACCCAGGTTTCTGAATGGCCGCCGGCATCAGCGATGCCTGGGCCTCGCGCTCACCGCTGAAGATAATGCCGACCGCAGCGATGATCACGGCGCATAGCAGCACCAGGCTGACCAAGCGTTTTTGCTGCAACGCGGAAATGGAAGACAGCGTCAGCGGCAATGGCGCCTGGGGCAAGGGCTCCGTTGCCGGCTGAGGCGGCTTGAGCACTGATGCCTGGCGCCAAGGATGATCGGCAGGGCTGACACACAAGCTGACGGAGCCAATCACAAACGGCGTGTTGAGTGCCAGATCACCGATCTGCGCCAACATTTGCCCATCGCTGTTTTTCAGCAGCCCCGCTTCAGCCTGCACCGACCATCGCCCTTCGAGCAATAACAGGCGTGCGTGGTGCTCGGCGACACCAGGGTCATCCAGCAAGAGGTCGGCGCCCGCGTTGGCGCCAAGGCTCCATTGCTCACCAAACAGAGGCAGCGCGGCCCCTTGATGCGAACCATCCAATACTCGGAGTTCGAACATCAGTACGCCCCCCCGTACTCTGCAAGTAGCGATGTGTTCATGCCAATGTCCCGTACATCAACTCATCCTGGCCAAGGTCAAAACGCCCCAGCACCTTGACCTTGGAATTGCTCCCCAGCTCGGCGAAAGACAACACCGGTACATGGTTGAATTCCTCAAGCAACAAGGTTCGCAAGGGGCTGCGCAAATCCTGCGCCACCAACAACACGCTTTTTATTTTTGCGCGTGCACTGAAGGCCTGGTTGAGCAGGTTGATCAGCGCAGCGCTATTGTCGCCGTCGAGTGCAAAGAACACCCCGGTCTGGGTCTGACGCAGTGCCTCGCGCAAAACGTTTTCGGTCTGCGGTGACAACAGCCAGGCATGCAGCCCATCGGCCTCGCTGTACTGGTGGTAGATCTGCGACTTGAGGGCAATGCGCGCATAGTCCGCCAGTGCTTCGGGCTCACGTTCGTGCTGGCCGTATTCGATCAGCGATTCGACAATCAACCTCACGGCGCGCAGCGGAACCCCTTCGCTGGCCAGGCGTTGCAGCACCGCCGAAAAGCGCGAGATCGGCATGATGCGCTGCAGCTCCTGCACCAGTTCGGGTTGATTGCTCTCCAGCCAACTGAGGATCGCCTTGCTCTCCTGAATCCCCAGGAACTGCGGCCCGCTGAGCATCATCGCCTTCTTCATGCGCTCGACGATCAGGCTCGTCGCATTGAAACGCTCCAACTGCGTGTCATTGAGCAGTGGGTCGTCAGGTGGCAGCCAGAGCCAATCCTGTTCGTTACGCTCGGCCAATCCCGGTATGCCATGCTCAGGCTCAACCGTCAGGGCGCTGCGCTCTACGGCAACGCGCTGGACCACAGACGCCTTGACCATTGGCACTTCATGGACGCAGAAGCGCATTTCATCATCGGCCAGCGAGTCATCGATCTCGACCTCAAACGGCGGCAATGTCAGGCCGATATTGGCAACCAGGGAATTTCGAACCTGACGGATGCCGTGAATAAGATCGGTCACCTCAGGCGTGCCGCGCAAGGCCGAGGGAAACTGCAACAGATAAGGCCGGGACGGATCAAACCCGCGCAGGTCCTCTTTGCCATTTTCTTCAGGCCGTATGGCTTCGACGGCTTCGGCTTCTGGCTGCGCTTCACGTCGGCGCCGACGGTCGAGGTAATAACCCAAGGCGCCGGTCATCATCGCTAGCAGTATAAACACCAGGGTCGGCATGCCAGGCACGATCGCAAACACCAGCATGGCCACCGAGGCGATCATCCAGCTCTTGGGCTCACTGGTCATCTGGCGTGCGATCTCGGCGCCCATGTTCGTGACGCCCTTGCGCCCTTCCGGTGCCACGCGGGTAATGATCATACCGGCGGTCAGGGAGATCAGCAGCGCGGGAATCTGCGCAATCAGGCCATCACCGATGGTCAGCACAGAATACAGCGCCATCGAATCGCCGGCGCTCAAGCCGTGCTGGAACATCCCCGTGGAAAATCCACCCAGCAGGTTGACCACCACAATGATCAAGCCAGCGATGGCATCGCCTTTGACGAACTTCATCGCGCCATCCATGGCGCCAAACAGCTGGCTCTCGCGAGACAACTGTTCACGCTTGTCGCGCGCTTGCCCACCGTCGATCAAGCCGGCACGCAAGTCACTGTCGATGGACATCTGCTTGCCCGGCATTGCGTCCAGGCTGAAGCGCGCCGCCACTTCGGCAACCCGCTCAGAGCCCTTGGTGATCACCAGAAAGTTGACCAGGGTCAGGATCAGGAAGATCACCATCCCAACAGCCAGGTTGCCGCCCACTACGAAGTTGCCGAAGGCCTCAACGATATCGCCGGCGTCCTGTTCGAGCAGAATCAAGCGCGTCGTAGCGATCGACAATGCCAGCCGAAACATGGTGGTCAGCAACAAAATCGACGGGAAGGAAGAGAACGCCAAAGGCCCGGGCAAGTACAGCGCCAGCATGATCAGCAGGCAGGAAATACAGATATTCAGCGCAATCAGAATGTCCACCAGCCAGGTAGGCAGCGGCACGATGAAGATGAACACAATGGCCATGATCACCACGGCGCCCAAGACCTCGGCGCGCTGCGCTACCTTGAGCAGTATGCCGTTGACGGTGGACAGCACGTTCACGCCAGGAGACTCGAATTAGGAAAGCCCGAGCTTATGCCTTCGAGGCGGGCAAGCTCGTCCATCACCAGTAGAAAGTTGTGCAGCGCCTCTTGGCGTGACTGGCTATCCGGCCACAAAGCCAGGGGCAACTTTAGAAACAGCGGATAAAGCGCGTTAAGCGCCACGAGTGTTGACGTGCCGGCCCCTATATCTTCGGCCAGGCGCATGACTTCATTTGTCACGATGCCGGTACTTGTATAACCCAGCAGGCGTTGCAGCAGGCTTACCGCATGCAGTTCGGTTGCAAGGTTCTGGACCAGCTCACGACAGCTGCACAACACCCCGCTCAATGCACTGCAGCTGCGCAGCCCTACCAGCAGGGTGCGCAACATTGCCGTAGGCACGGAGGACACATGGGCGGCGATGTCGGCCGTCAGGGCGCTGGACATCACATTCAAGCCATGTGCAAAACGGTCGTCACCGTAGACGCCCAGCAGCGCCTGCATCATGGTGGCCAGGGATTGCCGTGTCACCACACTGGCGTAGTAGAGCGCGCGCAGTGCCTGGCACTCTTGTGGATCGCCACCCGCCGTCTGCAAGGCCATGGCGATATTCATGCCCGCCTGGATCTGCCCTTTGAAACGGACCTCCAGCTTGGCAATAGCATCCCGCGCCAGGTCGGCTTCGGCGCTGCGCACGTCGGCCTCGGCCTGCTCCCACACCGCCTTGAGTACCACGAAGGTGCGCGCCGGATCACCGCCAGTGGCCTCCAGCAACTTATCGATGCTGGGTTGCATCAGCAATTGCAGCCTGATTCGACGCGCTACCGCGGCAAAGCTTTCCTGGGCCGGATGCCCCAACTGCTCATAGAGCTGCGCGAGCGCCTGGACAGGAGGCACACGTACGCCAATTTTGCGTTTGTCCAACGTACGGCTGCTGGATTCAACCTCCTGACTGAAGTGCAGGAAAAGATCATCGATACCTTGGCCTGGCTCAGGCTTGGCGGCCGGGCTAACGGTGGGGAGTTCCACACGGGGGGTCATTGGCACATCGGGGGTAGATTCGACTTTCATGGGCAGGCCAGTACAGGAAGAGAGTGCCAATGTGTGGTTAGGACCGTCCAGATGGTTCCATTGAAACTCGCTCTTCCAACAAGGTGAAAAAACCCGCACAAGCCCCTGGTGCCTTTTGCAAATTACTGCACAAAAGCGCCACGAAATTAAAGTATTTATATATATAAATCATTGGGTTATGTGCAGATTCTCCTTTGGCACAGGCAGTGCAAAAGAGGTAAACGCCGAAACTATTTCGACTGCGTCTACCTTAAGGAAAAATCATGAATATCCCTATTGAAGCCTTAGCTCACCTTGGTGGCAGTTCGCCTCAATTCATGCTCCATCTGACAGACGACCAACAGAAAAAACTCCGACGTTTCATTCACAAACGGGTACTCAACCCGGAAGACGCGGATGATCTTTTGCAACTGACATACTTGGAGGCCTGGCGCAATCGCGAGCGTTTCAGTGGTACCGCGACGCTGAGTACCTGGATGTGCGGTATCGCGCAAAACCTGATCCGCAACCACTTTCGACGCCTATATGCCAAGCCTGCACATTGCGAATTCGATGAGTCGCTGTGGCACGGACAGGAAGAAAGCCACAGCCTGGACTGGGAATTCGAGGTCAACCGGCGACTGGAAAATACCCTGAGCGCGATCGATCACTTGCCCACAGAAATGCGTAGGACGTTGTATGCCTCGCTGGAAACCGACGGCAGCTACCAGGACACCGCCGACGTACTGGACATTCCTATCGGCACCGTGCGCTCGCGCCTGTCACGGGCACGCGAACAGCTCAAGCGCGTCACCCACCCCCCACTGCACCCGTAAGTTGAAGTAGCCGGTCAAGCGTTGGGCGACAGGGATATCTGCCCAACACTGTCGGACTTGGCCCGCGAGTAAACCTTCAAAGACACCGAGCGTCTTCTACTCCCCCTCATCCACGGTGCATTCGCCACCGCCCGTCGCCAAAAATCAGCGTTTTGGCTTAAACAGTTGAAAGCGTAGAAAAATTTTCAACAAAAACGCTTGACGCATTGTCGTTCCAAGCGAATAATGCGCGCCACTTGGCTACATAGCTCAGTTGGTTAGAGCATAGCATTCATAATGCTGGGGTCCGGGGTTCAAGTCCCTGTGTAGCCACCAAGTACTAAAAACGGCTTACCGAAAGGTAGGCCGTTTTTTTATGCGCGCAAAAAAACTCCCCAACTGTATTTTGACGCCCCCCTACCCCACTGTTAGTGTCCAGCCTCCCCTAAACAAGGAGTGCCCCCGATGCAACTGGACATCTACCAAGTCGACGCTTTCAGCTACCATCCCTTCGGCGGCAACCCGGCAGCAGTGTGCCCACTGACTGAGTGGCTGCCTGATGAGCAACTGCAGCAGATTGCGGCCGAGAACAATCTTTCGGAAACCGCGTTCTTCGTACCCCGTGGCGACTTCTATGAGTTGCGCTGGCTCACCCCGCAAGTGGAGGTGGACCTGTGCGGCCATGCCACGTTGGCGGCCGCGTGGGTGTTGATCCATCAGCTGGCGGACGCCCCGCAGGTGTTGCGCTTTGCCACCCGTAGCGGCGAGTTGCGGGTAACGCGCAACGGCGATGAGCTAGCGATGGATTTTCCAGCCAAAAAACCCGAACGCTGCGAGCCGCCCCACGGCATGTTGAGCGCCCTGGGGCTTGAAACCGCCGAGGTGTTTGGCACCGACGACTACATTGTGCTGGTGGAGGATGAAGCCCAGGTAGCGGCCCTCACACCGGATTTCGCACGGCTCAAGGGCCTGCCTAAACGCGGGATTGCGGTAACCGCCAAAAGCACGCGGTTTGATTTTGTCTCGCGCTGGTTCGGCCCGAATGTCGGCGTCAACGAAGACCCGGTTACCGGCTCGGCGCACACCTCGCTGGCACCGTTCTGGGCCGAGCGCCTGGGCAAATCGCAATTGAGCGCCGAGCAAGGCGGCCAGCGTAAAGGCCAGTTGCGCTGTGAGCTGCAGGGTGACCGGGTGATTATTTCCGGCAAGGCCGTGCTGTACATGCAAGGCACGATTTACCTGTAAAACGCAGTAGCCCAAGGACAACAGCCCCTTCTCACCATGAACGGAGTTCAGCGCGTGTTTTTGATTTCCCGCCGCAGCCTGACAGTCATCGCCGCAGCCCTGGCCCTCGCCGCCTGCCACACGCCGGTCAACGAACAGCCACCGGCGCCAGAGCTGGGCTCGGGCTATCGCACCGACCTGAGCACACGCCACGCCGAGCGCCATATGGCCGCCGCCGCCAACCCACTGGCCGCTGAGGCCGGGCGTGAGATGTTGCGCCAAGGCGGTTCGGCTATTGATGCGGCGATTGCCATGCAAGCGGTATTGACCCTGGTGGAGCCGCAGTCGTCCGGCATCGGCGGCGGTGCGTTCATCATGCTGTGGGATGGGCACAACGTGCAGGCTTACGACGGCCGCGAAACTGCGCCGGCCGGGGCGACGGAGCGCTTGTTCCTGAAGGGCGACGGTACGCCGATGGCGTTCACGGATGCGCAGATTGGCGGGCGCTCGGTGGGCACGCCAGGGGTATTGCGCGCCCTGGAGATGGCGCACAAAAAGAGCGGCCACTTGCCATGGGCCAAGCTGTTCGAGCCGGCGATTCGCTTGTCGGAGCAAGGCTTCGCCATTTCCCCGCGTTTGCACAGCTTGATCGCCGCAGACCGCTTTATCGCGCAATCGCCCGACATGGCGGCGTACTTCCTGAATGCCGATGGCTCGCCAAAAGCCACCGGCACGCTGCTGAAAAACCCGGCACTGGCCGTCGTGTTCAAGCGCATCGCCAAGGAAGGGCCGGACGCGCTGTACCAAGGCCCGATTGCCGAGGAGATCGCACGCAAGGTGCAGGGCCATCGCAATGCCGGCAGCTTGTCCCAGGCCGACCTCAAGGGCTACGCCGCCAAGCAACGCGCACCGCTGTGCACCGACTACAAACAATGGAAGGTCTGCGGCATGCCACCGCCGTCCTCGGGCGGGATAGCCGTGGCGCAGATCCTCGGGACACTGCTGGCCCTGGAAACCCGCGACCCGCGCCTGGCCATCGCCCCGATGACTCCGATCAAGAGTGCTTCGCCGGCCGGGCTTGAACCGACACCCGAGGCCGTGCACCTGCTCGCTGAAGCCGGGCGCCTGGCCTTTGCCGACCGCGCGCTGTACGTGGCCGATGCAGACTTCACCCCCGTACCCGTCGCCGGCCTCGTCGCACCGAGTTACCTGGCGCAGCGCGCCACGCTGATCGGCGAACGCAGCATGGGCATCGCCAAGCCCGGCCAACCCGCCGGTATTCAGGTAGCGTATGCGCCAGACCGCTCGCCGCTGCGCATCTCCACCTCACAGGTGGTGGCGGTGGACGACCAGGGCGGCGCCGTGTCGATGACCACCACGGTTGAAGCGGCATTCGGCTCTCATGTGATGGTCCAGGGCTTTTTGCTCAACAACCAGATGACCGACTTCTCCTTCATCCCCGAAGAAAACGGCCAGCCTGTGGCCAACCGCGTGCAACCGGGCAAACGCCCACGCTCGGCCATGGCGCCGACCTTGGTGTTCGACCGCAACTCGGGCGAACTGCTGGCTACCGTCGGCTCCCCCGGCGGCTCGCAGATCATCGAGTACGTGAGTAAATCCCTGGTGGCCATGCTCGACTGGAAGCTCGACCCGCAGGCGGCCATCAGCCTGCCCAACTTCGGCAGTCGCAATGGTGCTACCGAGTTGGAAGCTGGGCTGTTCAGCCCGGCGCTTAAACAGGCGCTCAAGGACAAGGGCCACGCCCTGAGCGAGATCGAGATGACCAGCGGCGTGCAGGCCATCGTGCGCACACGGGATGCCCAGGGCAAGGTGACGCTCAGTGGTGGCGCGGACCCTCGGCGTGAAGGTGAGGCGTTGGGTGATTAAGGTGTTGATCTATCCGTACAGGCTTATAAAAAAAGACCTGCACCCTTACGCCTTAAATCCTACGCGGAGCGCCAGAACTCAAAGTGCCATGTCATCTTTTGCGATAAAAACCTTCTTGAGCAGCCCCATCTCACCTGCGATTTTCTGGCCCGCCCTTTCTTGCCAGAGGCTACGTCAAAGACGTAGAATTTCGCGTGTTCACTCTCATAGAATCCCCTCTCTTCAGCAGGCAATGGCCTGACTATTGGACTGAAGATGAAAAAGGTATCTTCATGGCGTTTCTCGCCAGCCATCCTGATGCTGGAAATGTCATTCCGCGCTCGGGAGGTTGCCGAAAGATACCCTGGAGCATGGAGGGCCGGGGTAAAAGTGGATCAGTGCGGGTCATCTACACCACACAACTGGAGTGCGGAGCAGTCGTCGCGCTACTGATTTATGGCAAGAGCGCCACGGAGAATATTCCGGCACATATCCTGTACAAAATCGCAAAGGAAATGAACCATGCCACTCACTGATAAAGAACTGAAGGAACGTGACGCCAAACGCAATATAGGCGAAGAACTACTCACAGCCATTCAGGATGTCAAAGCGGGACGTTACGGGGCCGTGCAGCACGTTGAGGTCACTCAGGCTGCCGAAGCAAGAAGCAAGACAGGGCTCTCACAACCCAAATTTGCCGAGCTTCTGGGCGTGTCAGTAAGAACCCTTCAAGAATGGGAGCAAGGGCGTCGCGCACCTTCCGGAGCAGCACGTTCGCTACTGCATATTGCGGCCATAAGGCCGGACGTTTTTCGCGAAGTACTCAGTAACGCCTGATCGCGTTACTGCTTCGGGCCAATCACTGGCGGTTGATCTTCAAGCCCTTGCGCCCCGCATGCCGCTCCAGCGCCAGCTCGATCAACCGGCTGACAAGCTCGCTGTAGCTCATGCCCGCCGCCTGCCACAGCTTAGGGTACATGCTGATGCGAGTAAAACCGGGCAGGGAGTTGATCTCGTTGATCAGCACTTCGCCGTCCGGCGTCAGGAACACATCCACCCGCGCCAACCCGACGCAGCCCAACACCTCAAACGCTTCGATGGCCAGGCGGCGAATGCGCTCGCTGGCTTCATGGCTGATATCCGCCGGCACCACCACCTGGGCGGCCTGGCCGTCGATGTATTTGCTGTCGTAGGAATAAAAACCACTGCTCACCACGATCTCGCCACAACCGCTGGCGATGGGCTCGTCATTACCCAGCACGGCGCATTCGATTTCACGGCCTTGGACGGCGGACTCCACCAGCACTTTCTCATCAAACCCCAACGCCAGTTCAACGGCAGCGCGGTATTCGGTTTCGTCACTGACTTTGCTCACCCCCACCGACGAACCCTGGTTGGCGGGCTTGACGAACATCGGCACACCGAGCTTGCCAGCGGCCGTTTCGAACGAGGTGCGCGCCGCGTTACCGCGCGTGAGGGTGATGAACGGCGTGACCGCAATACCCGCGTCACGCAGCAGGCGCTTGCTGATGTCTTTGTCCATGCACACCGCCGAGCCGAGCACGTCGGAGCCGACGAAGGGCAAGTCCGCCATGCGCAGCAAGCCTTGCAGGCAGCCGTCTTCACCGAGGGTGCCGTGGACAATCGGGAAGATCACGTCGATGTGTTCCAGCACGCCCTGGCCGCAGGTTTCCACCACTTGCTGGCTGGCCTTGCCGGGCACCACGGCCAATTCACGGTTGGACTGGTTGAGGGCGATGAGCGCCGGGTTTTCCTGGTTGAGCAGGAAGTTCGAGGTGTCGTTGAGGTGCCAGTGGCCGGCCTTGTCGATACCGATCAAAACCGGCTCGAAGCGTGAGCGATCAAGGGCATCGACAATGTTGCGCGCCGATTGCAGCGAGACCTCATGCTCAGCCGAACGCCCACCAAAAATAATACCTACCCGCACCTTGCTCATGACTCGGCCTCGCTGTTGAAAGTAAGGCTTCTTACCACGGGCAGTCAGCGATTCGCTACCAGATGTGCACCGAACAACAGGTAACAACTCCCGGCAAAACGGTCGAGCCACTTGCGCGAACGGCTGTAGAGGTTGGCCATGCGCTCGCTGGAGAACACCAGGGCTACGCTGGTATACCAACTGAACGATAAGGTGGCCATGGTGATGACCGCCAAGGTCAGTAACACCGGCGATGGTGACGGTGGCATGGTCGAGGCAAAGGCCGTAGCAACGAACAGCGCGGCCTTGGGATTGGACAAGTTGCCGAGCAAACCGAAGCGCCACGCAGAAAACAATGAACGGCGTGGCTCATCGGGCAGCATCGCCTGCCCCGCCGTTGGCGCCGAACGTTTGAACAGCTTCAAGCCAAGATAGATCAGGTAGCCGCCGCCAATGATCTTGAACGCCAGGTACAACATGGGCGCGGCGGTAAACAGCGATTTGATCCCCAGGCCTCCCGCCAGCCCCCAGATAATCGTGCCGGTGGCCACGCCTGCCGAGGCCATTACACCGTGACGCCGGGAACAGCTGGCGGCCAACTGCGCCGTATTGAAAAAGTTGGGGCCAGGCGTCACCACGGCGACTGTCCACAGCAACGCGAGCGAGACCAGCGGTGCCACATAGGCGGGGTTGAAAAAATCCATGAGGAGCACCACCAGCGCAGTATACGAGCATGGATCATAGGCCTCGCCCCACACCTGCACAATCGTACAAGACCCCGGCAGACAACCGGTGCAGACTCAGTTAACGTGTTTCCACCTCCTTTTGTGACAAGTCACCATGGGCAACCCCACCCACTCCCTCGACTGGCTGCACCGCGCGCCCCACGCCAGCGGCCTGGACCGTATCGAGGCGTACTTTGCCGGCTTCGCCTTCGACCCCCACCGCCATGACACCTACGCCATTGGGCGCACGTTGTTCGGCGTGCAGAGTTTTCATTACCGCGGCGGTACGACCCACAGCCTGCCCGGCACCACCATGGTGATCCACCCGGATGAAACCCATGACGGCCGCGCCGGCAGCGACGAAGGTTTCAAGTACCGGATGATTTATGTGGAGCCGGCGCTGATCCAGCAGATCCTCGGTGGGCAGCCGTTGCCGTTTATCCCCGGCGGTTTGTCCACCGACCCAAGGCTGCACCGCGCCAGCGAAGTGTTGCTACAAAGCCTCGATTGCCCGATAGACCCGATGCAAGAGCAAGACGCCCTGTTCGACCTGGCCCACGCGCTGAGCGATGCGTCCGGGGCCATCATCCGCCGTAAATCCTTCGACTACATCGCGGCCGAACGCGCTCGTGAATTCATCCACAGCGCCCTGGGCCGCAGCATCACCCTGGATGAAATAGCCGACCACGCCGGCCGTGACCGCTGGGCGTTATCGCGGGATTTTCGCGTGTTGTTCGGCACCAGCCCCTACCGCTACCTGACCATGCGCCGGCTGGACCTGGTGCGCCACTTATTGGCCCAAGGCCAATCGTTGGTGGATGCCGCGATGACCGCAGGCTTCACCGACCAAAGCCACATGACCCGCCAATTTCGCAGCACCTACGGCATGCCGCCATCGCGTTGGGTGAAAATGCTCGGACGCTGAAATGCGTGGGGACTGTAGGAGCGAGCTTGCTCGCGAAAAGCGTCAACGATAACGCGGGTTTCCTGAATGAACGCGGCGCCGGTGAGTTTTTCGCGAGCAAGCTCGCTCCTACAAAAGCTGCCCAGCTGCTGGCATTTGGTCATGGTTTGTAAAGGGCCAGCAAGCCGCGTCCCTTTAAATTGCAGGACGTTTCCGAGACAATCCCCGCCGCCTTGTGCCTGTTGGAATCGATGGCTAGTCTTCGGTCCGTCACTGCTTTTTCAGTGATCGGGTTTAGCAGCCCGAACTCAATAGGCACAGGTTCACCCATACGTTTATGGTGGCTGTGCGCGGGGCACTTTCGGGTGCGCCGGTTTTCCTATTGACCGGTCTGCTAACCCGCGTACAGCTGCCACCTTACGTTTAGCAGCGTAAGTGGTCGCTCCCTTGCTCAATAGGAGTTACACCATGACCAAAGCACTTCCCGATCCACCCATGGATTGCCTCGTCGTCAATGAAGAGCTCAGCTTCGAAGACGCTCAACTCTATATTTCCCATCTGATCAACAGCGCATCGGCCACGGTGTGGGACTGTTGCGATCACCTGCAACCCCACGACCGCGCCCGAATCCATGCCGCATGGCACTTGCTGGAGATGGCCAAGACCGTGGTAAACCGCACCATTGAGTGCATGCCACGAACCTGAAAAACCCCATAAACCCCAAGTGGGAGCTGGCTTGCCTGCGATGCAGGCACCGCGGTGTATCAGGCGCACCCCGTTGATGCCATCGCACTGTAGCCGTCAACGGTAACCACGATGCGAAGCGAGCCGCTCTTGATCTTGATCTTAGGCGCCCCGTCAAACCACGCTGGCCGGAATTCGACAGTGATTTGGGGGGTAAACCGGCAGGGATGCCGGTTTAGCCGCCCCGCGCCATGGATGGCGCGTGGCGGCGGCCCCCCAAATCACTGGCGGATTACGGGCACACCGAGCCTAAGCGAGGTGCCGAGTGGTGGGGCAAGAGCGTTTTGCTTACTTTTGCGCTGTTCAAAAGTGAGCCGCCGAGGGGCGGAACCCTAAGTGGCCGTTACCTAAATAACGGATATGTACTCGATCTGATCCAACATCCCGGTCGGCTGTCAGGCCGCCTTCGCGAGCAAGCCCGCACACACTTGAATCGCTGGGTGTCAGGTAGATAGGTGTCGGTTGGCAGGTGGTCATGGGGACAAGCCCATCCCCGGTTTGGAGTCAGGCGTTACTGGCATTTGGTCATGGTTTGTAAAAGGCCAGCAAGCCGTGTCCCTTTAAATTGCAGGACGTTTCCGAGACAATCCCCGCCGCCTTGTGCCTGTTGGAATCGATGGCTAGTCTTCGGTCCGTCACTGCCTTTTCAGTGATCGGGTTTAGTCGCCCGGACTCTAATCAGGCGCATGGTCCTCCATGAGGTTTTATGGTGGCTGTGCGCAGGGCACCCTCGGGTGCGCCGGATTTTCCTGATTAGCCGGTCGACTAACCTGCGTACAGCCGCCACCCTTCGTTTAGTCGCGACTGGGCCGGCTTCTGCCTTAATCAGGAGTTACACCATGACCAAAGCACTTCCCGATCCACCCATGGATTGCCTCGTCGTCAATGAAGAGCTCAGCTTCGAAGACGCTCAACTCTATATTTCCCATCTGATCAACAGCGCATCGGCCACGGTGTGGGACTGTTGCGATCACCTGCAACCCCACGACCGCGCCCGAATCCATGCCGTATGGCACTTGCTGGAGATGGCCAAGACCGTAGTAAACCGCACCCTCGAGTGCATGCCACGAACCTGAAGACACCATAAACCCCATGTGGGAGCTGGCTTGCCTGCGATGCAGACACCTCGGTACATCAGGTACACCGAGGTGATGCCATCGCAGGCAAGCCAGCTCCCACAGTTGATCTTCGTGGCTTTGCGCCTCTGTCAGAGCTGGCGCCCGACAATCGGTTGGCCAATGGCCAGGAAATTCCCACCCGCCACATGGTGCAACGTGCGCAGTTCATCATGCCCTTCAAAATGCCAGTGGCCATCACTGAATACCCGCTCATCAGCATAAGCCGCGACCACTTCGCCCAGGAACAGGTCATAGGCCTGCTGATTATGCGGCTCGGGCAGCAGGCGGCACTCCAACCAGGCCACACAGCCTTCCAGCATCGGCGCCTCGGTGTGCTCACCGCTGAAGCTGTGCAAGCCGTAGGCTGCGAATTTATCGGCTTCAACACCGCGGGTATTGCCCACCGTCTGCACCAGATCAGCCTGGGCAACACAAGGCACCTGCAACACAAAGGTACCAGCGCCTTCCAGTAGATCGCGAGTCCAGGTGGCCTTGTCGAGCACCACCGCGACTTTCGGTGGTTCGAAATCCAGCGGCATGGCCCAGGCAGCGGCCATGATATTGCGCTGACCATTGTGGGCTGCGCTCACCAACACGGTCGGCCCGTGGTTGAGCAAACGGTAAGCTTTGGACAGTGGGACGGGGCGACGGAACGTAGGGCTCATGGTCGATCAGCTCTGCAAGCGAGAAAAGACCTAAGATACCTCAAGCACAAGCCCCACAGGTCAGCTCGACAGCTGATTGGCAAACTGCCCGACCGCACTCACCACTTTTTGCGCACCGTCTTGAATCTCGACGATCACAGTACCCGCCTCGGCCGCCAGGGCCAGGCCCTGCTCGGCTTGCGCCCGCCCGTCGGCCATCAAGGCCACCGCGTCGCGGGCCATGTCCTGGTTCTGGCGCACCACACCGACAATTTCCTCGGTGGCTTTGCTGGTGCGTGACGCCAGTTGCCGCACTTCGTCGGCCACCACCGCAAAGCCACGCCCCTGCTCCCCGGCACGCGCCGCTTCGATGGCGGCGTTGAGCGCCAGCAGGTTGGTTTGCTCGGCAATGCCGCTGATGGTCTTGACGATGCTGCCAATCACTTGGGACTGGGCATTCAACGCCTCGATGCCTTCACCGGCCTGTTGCATGTGCTGGGCCAGGTCGCGCATCACGTCCACGGCCTGGGTGACCACGGTGGTGCCGCGCTGGGCGCTGTCGTCGGTTTGCAAAGAGGTGCTGTAGGCAATATTGGCGGCCTCGGCCACCGCCTGCTCGCGGTTGACCTGCTCGGTAATGACCGTGGCGAACTTGACCACTTTGTACAGTCGCTCATTGGCATCCACCACCGGGTTGTAGGTGGCCTCCAGCCACACCAGGCGGCCGTGGCTGTCCACTCGTTTGAAGCGCGCGGCGACGAACTCACCGGCGTTCAGGCGCTTCCAGAACTGCTGGTATTCGGCACTGTTATATTCCTGCGGTTCACAGAACATACGGTGATGCTTGCCTTCGATCTGCGCCAGGCTGTATCCCATGGCGCCGAGGAAGCGGTCATTGGCGGTGAGCACATGCCCTTCCAGGTCGAACTCGATCAACGCGGTGGAACGCATCAACGCAGTGATGAGGTTTTCATGTTCACGCGAACTCTCGATGGTGCGGGTAAGGTCGCTGGAGAACATCGAAAACTGCTTGATGCGCCCTTCAGAGCTGCGCACCGGCTGCACGATTGAGCGCAACCAGGCCTCTTTGCCATTGCCACGCATCAGGCGCACGGCGCCGGCAAAGTGTTCGCCGCGGGCCAGCGCGTGCTTGAAGCGCAGCTGGAACGGGTCCTGGCGCACATGGGCTGGCACCAGGTCTTCGATCGCGCGCCCGACAATCTCGCCCAGCGAGTAAGCCAGCTCCTGCAGGAAGTTGGCATTGGCCCACTCCACACGGCCTTCAGGGTCCAGCGTCAGGCAGAGCATTTCGCTTTCCAGGCTCTCTTTCACCTGAAGCAAGCTCGACAATTCTTCGCGCAGAGCGGTCAGCTCCTGCTTCAGGCGGGTATTGAACATGGGGCACCGTTAGGCAAGTGAGGTGGGTGTACTCACTTGCATCGGCGTTGCCGGGGTTTTCTGAAGAGCGCTTGAGCCCTGGGCCGAACTATATTTTCAACCGCCATTGTTACGGCATACGCCCATGACCTGATATTCCAGCGTATTGAGCTTGCCGCTGGAGTCTTCATAGGTCATGCGCGAGGGCACGACGTTGCACGAGCGGATCGGCGGCGTCACGTTGACGACCTTGGCAATGTCCAGGTCCATGCCATAGCGGTAAGCCTGGACCTCGGGCACCGGCTTGCCTTTTTTGATCGCGTAGGCGGCCATGGCTTTCTCATTGCGCTCCATCATCAGGGCAAAGGTGCGATCCCCGCCCCCTTCGGCCAGCGCGCCAAATGACAACACAGCCGTTAATACAGCCACACCTACTTTATAAAAGTTCATTGCGGTTTCCTCGACTGAAAAGTTCAGTGTCGAGATTAACCAACCCACCCTGACGCCAGGTTCACCAGAACATTACTTATTTGTTAGATGGCCGTTAGTTTCCAGAATTGTAATCTTCGCGCCATGCAGCTGTTATCCGTCGTTTGCAACTATCAGCCAGGGCCAGATCAATAAGAACGCCCGCCTCTATAAGAAGCTGATAACTGCCATCACCGAGGAGCGCATCATGAGCATTCGTCATTACACCCTTCCCTTTTCACTGATGGCTGCACTGCCCATGGCCGCCATGGCGGTGGAGGACAAGCCCGAGGGTTTTATCGAGGGCAGTCGCATCAACGTGCTGGCACGCAATTTCTACTTCAACCGCGATGACCGCAAAGGCCAGTCCAGCCCCACCGGCAATGGTTACTCAGAAGCCTGGGCCCAGGGCTTTATTGGCAAATTCGAATCCGGTTTTACCCAGGGCACCGTGGGTTTTGGTCTGGACGCGTTCGCCATGTACGGCCTTACGCTTGACTCGGGCAGCGGCCGCAGCGGCGGCAAAGGCTCGTTCGGCGTGCTGCCGGTGAACAGCGACAACCAGCCGGAAAACAGCTACAGCAAAATCGGCGGCGCGGCAAAACTGCGCGTGCTGGACACGGTGATCAAGGCCGGCGACGTGTTCCCACTCACCCCGGTGGTGGCCTACGGCGACTCTCGCCTGTTGCCCGAGAGCTTTCGCGGCGTCACCCTGCAAAACACCAGCCTGGAAGGCTTGAGCCTGCAAGGCGGGCGCCTGAGCGGCATGAGCCAGCCCAGTGAAAGCGGCATGAACAAAGGCTTTGCCACCTTCTATGCAGGCAAGGTCGACTCGCCCTGGATCGCCTACTTCGGCGGTGACTATCAGCTCAACAGCCACCTGGGCTTTAGCCTGTACAGCAGCCGCTTGAAGGACGCCTGGGACCAGTACTACTTCGGCAGCAATGCCAATTACGCATTGACCGACGACATGTCATTGTTCGGCGACTTCAACTACTACAAGGCCGTGGACGAAGGCCAGAAACGGCTCGGCGAGTTCGACAACAACATCTGGAGCGCCAGGCTCGGGGTCAAGGTCGGTGCCCACAGCCTGGCCGTGTCCCACCAACGTAACAACGGCGACGATGATTTCGACTACCTGCGCCAGTCAGACTCGATCTTCCTCAATAACTCGATCCAGTACAGCGACTTCAACGCGCCCAAGGAGCGCTCATGGATGGTGCGCTACGACCTGGACATGCAGGCGTTCGGCATTCCCGGCCTGTCGTTCATGACCCGCTACGGCAAAGGCACCGGCGCCGACTACAGCAACGCCAATGCCGTGTATATGCGCCGCGATGCAGCGGGCAACCCCTTGACCGATCAACGCCGTTGGGAACGGGATATCGAGGCCAAGTACGTGGTGCAAAGTGGGCGTTTGAAGGATTTGTCCCTACGCGTGCGCCAGGCCACCGTGCGCTCCAGTGCGTTCGAGTCAGACCTGGAAGAAGTTCGTCTGATTGCCGAATACCCCTTGGTCGTGTTGTAGCCCTTACATTCGCTCGCGATTAACTAACATCTGTTCACAAATAGCCGGTTATCAAAATTGTAATATTGGCCTCAGCTTCTCGTTAAGTGGAACTTTCTATACTCGCTTCAACTTATTCACCGAGCACATTCATCTCTGAAGCTTTTGTGTAGCTCCTTTGGAAAGAGATGAATTTTTAACGCCCCGCTTGGGGCGTTTTTTTTGCCTGCGGCTCCATGCGGCCGATGGTCGCAGTTGACCCTGAAGTTACTTTAGCCTTCAGACTTTTCCTACTCCGATAACCGCCGCCATAGGGACATGGGCGCCTTCTCTCCCCTAATTCAAGAGGTAACCCCCCCATGCGTATTCTTGTGGTTGAAGACGAGCAGAAAACCGCCGACTACCTGCAACAGGGCCTGAACGAAAGTGGCTACGTGGTCGACTGCGCCGCCAATGGCATCGACGGCCTGCACCTGGCCGGGCAACACGCCTATGAACTGGTGATTCTGGACGTCAATCTGCCGGGCAAGGATGGCTGGCAAGTACTGGAAGAATTGCGCCGCAATGGTACCCAGCGCGTGATGATGCTCACCGCCCGTGGCCGACTGGCTGACAAGATCAAGGGCCTGGACATGGGCGCCGACGACTACCTGGTCAAGCCGTTCGAGTTTCCCGAACTGCTGGCACGGGTGCGCACCCTGATGCGCCGCAGCGAGCACATTCCACAGCCGGAAGTGTTCCGCGTCTCGGACCTGGAACTGGACCCGCGTCGCCACCGCGCTTATCGCGGCGCCCGGCGCATCGACCTGACCACCAAGGAGTTCGCCCTGCTGCAAGTACTGATGCGCCAGGCCGGCGAAGTGCTGACCCGCACGCAGATTATTTCCCTGGTGTGGGACATGAATTTCGACTGCGACACCAATGTGGTGGAAGTCTCCATCAGCCGCCTGCGCGCCAAGGTGGATGACCAGAGCGAGGTCAAGCTGATCCACACCATTCGTGGCGTGGGCTACGTGCTGGAAGCGCGCCCATGAAGACCGGCAGCCTGTCGATGCGCTTGGGCCTGACGGTCAGCCTGATGGGCGCGGGCCTGGTGCTGCTGCTGGCAACCCTGGCCTACCTGGCCCTCACCCATGAGCTGGAAAAACTCGCGCGCAAGAACCTGGAAAGCAAGATGGAACAGATCCAGCACAGCCTGGCCCTGGGCCTGGATGCCCACGGTATTCGCGCTCGCCCACACTCACTGATAGACCTGGTGATGGGCCACGACAACTTCCACCTGACCATTGTCGGCACCGCGCCCGATAACAGCGTGCTGCTGAACGTCGGCAGCAAGCCCCAGGAACCGCTGCTCACTGACTTCAAACCACGGGAAACCCTTGGTTACCTCAATTGGGTCGACAGCTACGGCAACCAGATACTCAGTGCCTCCAGCTTGATGCGCCTGGCCAACGGTGAACGTGTGCGGGTGTTGCTGTCCCTGGACCGCATGGACGACCAGGCGTTGCTCAGTGCCTACCTGCGCGCCACGCTGATTGCGCTGCCGCTGCTGTTGATACTGATTGGCATGGGTGCCTGGTGGCTGGTGCAACGCGGCCTGGCGCCGTTGAAGCAGTTCAGCCAGGTGGCGGCGAAAGTCACCACCCAAGACCTCACCCATCGCTTGTCCGTAGACAACCTGCCCCACGAACTGGGTGAACTGGCCCACGGCATCAACGTGATGCTCGACCGCCTGGATGCCGGGGTGCAGCAACTCTCGCAGTTCTCCGACGACTTGGCCCACGAACTGCGCGCGCCGCTGACCAACCTGATGGGTAAGGCCCAGTTGACCCTGTCGCGCCAACGCCCACCGCAGGAATACAAGGCGGTGCTGGAGTCCAGCACCGAAGAGCTCGAACGCCTGGCGCGGATTGTCAGCGACATGCTGTTTCTGGCGCAGGTCAGCCATCCGGCGGCGCGGGCCTCCTTCACCGAGGTGTCCCTGGCGCAGGAAGCCCAGCGCGTGATGGAGTTGTTTGCCCTGAGTGCCGAAGACAAACACATCACCCTGAGCCTGCGCGGCGATGCCTGGGTGACCGGCGATCGCCTGATGATCCAGCGGGCGATTTCCAACTTGCTCTCCAATGCCATTCGCCACACACCCGAGGCCTCTACCGTGTTGCTGTTGGTGGAGACCTACGAGCAGAGCGTATCGCTGTCGGTGGGCAACCCAGGGCGTGGCATTGAAGCGCACCACCTGCCGCACCTGTTCGAACGCTTCTACCGCGCCGACAGCAGCCGTACCCGTGCAGAGGGCGGCACCGGGCTGGGACTGGCCATTGTGAAATCGATCATGCATTTGCATCAGGGGCATGCTCATGTCACCAGCCAGGCTGGACGTTTTACGCGGTTCAGCCTTGTGTTTCCTTCGAAGCCAGCCTAGGCCCAATGTAGGAGCGAGCTTGCTCGCGAAAAACGTCAACGATAACGCGTGTTTCCTGAATAAACGCGGCGCCTAGGGTTTTTCGCGAGCAAGCTCGCTCCTACAGAGGGTAAGCCCGCACATTGCGGCGTTTTCACGGTTGTCAGGCGGTCTCTTCATCGCGGCGATGAGCCCACTGGTACAACGCCGGCAGCACCAGCAAGGTCAGCAAGGTCGAAGAAATAATCCCGCCAATCACCACCGTCGCCAACGGGCGCTGCACTTCGGCGCCGGTGCCGGTGGCGAGTGCCATGGGGATAAAGCCCAGGGACGCCACCAGCGCCGTCATCAGCACCGGGCGCAGGCGGGTCAACGCGCCTTCGTGGATCGCCACCGATAATGAGCGGCCTTCCTCGCGCAGGTTTCGGATGAAGGCAATCATCACCAGGCCATTAAGCACCGCCACGCCCGACAAGGCGATAAAGCCCACCCCCGCTGAAATCGACAACGGAATATCGCGCAGCCACAGGGCCATGATCCCGCCGGTGAGCGCGAAGGGGATGCCGGTAAACACCAGCAGGCCGTCCTTGAGGTTGTTGAACATCATGAACAGCAACCCGAACACCAACAGCAAGGCCACCGGCACCACGATGCGCAAGCGTTCAGAAGCCTCCTTCAACTGTTCGAACTGGCCGCCCCAGGTGGTCCAGTAACCGGCAGGGACCTTCACCTGGGTGGTGATGGCGGCTTCGGCCTCCTCGACAAACGAGCCAATATCGCGCCCACGCACGTTGGCGCTGACGATCACCAGGCGCTTGCCGTTCTCGCGGCTGATCTGGTTGGGGCCCAGCACCAGGTCGAGGCTGGCAACCTGGGACAAGGCGATAAAGCCCAACTGCCCCGAGGTACTACTCGCCAGCGCCGGCACCGGGATCAACAGCCGTGACAAGCCGTCGATATCGGTGCGCAACGTGTCGGACAAGCGCACCACCATGTCAAAACGCCGATCGCCCTCGTACAACGTACCGGCCTGGCGCCCACCGACCGCGACGGCGATGGTGTCCTGCACATCACCCACATTCAGGCCAAAGCGAGCGGCCTTGTCGCGGTCGATATTGATGGTCAGCACCGGCAGGCCGGAGGTCTGTTCCACCTTCACTTCCGAGGCGCCGTTGAGCTTTTGCAAGGTCTCGGCGATTTCCCCGGCAGTCTGGTTGAGCACCGCCATATCGTCGCCAAACACCTTCACCGCCACGTCGCTGCGCACCCCGGAAATCAGCTCGTTGAAGCGCAACTGGATCGGCTGCGACAGCTCATACACGCTGCCCGGCACAATCGCGCTGGCCCGTTGGATATCGGCGATGATTGCCTCGCGGGACTTCTTCGGGTTCGGCCATTGGTCCTTGGGTTTGAGCATCACGTAGCTGTCGGAGATATTCGGCGGCATCGGGTCGGAGGCAATTTCCGCCGTACCGGTGCGCGCAAACACCCGCTCGATTTCCGGCACTTGGGCCAGCAAGGTTTTTTCCAGTTGCTGCTGCATCTGTACCGATTGCGTCAGGCTGGTGCCGGGCACACGCAGCGCCTGTTGGGCAAAGTCGCCTTCGCTAAGGCTGGGGATAAACTCACTGCCCATGCGGCTGGCAACCAGGCCCGAGACGACGATGGTCAAAGCGGCCAAGCCGAACACCAGGGGCCGACGCACCATCACCCAGTTGAGCACCGGGTCATACACCCGGCGCGCACTGCGCATCACAATGTTTTCTTCTTCCTTGACCTTGCCGGTGACGAACAACGCAATCGCCGCCGGTACGAAGGTCACCGACAAAATCATCGCGCCGAGCAAGGCAATCACCACCGTGAAAGCCATGGGGTGGAACATCTTCCCGGCCACGCCCGTGAGGGCGAAGATCGGCAGGTACACCACCATGATGATCAACTGCCCGAAGATCAGCGCGCGTCGCGCCTCCTTGGCCGCGGCGAACACTTCGTGCAGGCGTTCACTGCGGGTCAGCAACCGGCCATGACGGTGTTGCGCGTGGGCCAGACGGCGGATGGCGTTCTCGACGATCACCACCGCGCCATCAACGATGATGCCGAAGTCCAGCGCGCCCAGGCTCATCAGGTTGGCGCTGACTTTGTTGGTGAACATGCCGGTGAAGGTGAACAGCATCGCCAGCGGAATCACCATCGCCGTGATCAGCGCCGCACGGATGTTGCCCAAAAACAGGAACAACACCGCCACCACCAGCAACGCACCTTCGAAGAGGTTTTTCTTCACCGTGGCGATGGCTTTTTCCACCAGGTTGGTGCGGTCGTAGACGGTGACGGCCACCACACCTTCGGGCAGCGAGCGGTTGATCTCCTCAAGCTTTTTCGCCACCGCCTGGGACACACTGCGGCTGTTCTCACCGATCAACATGAACACCGTGCCCAGCACCACTTCACGGCCATTTTCGGTGGCGGCGCCGGTGCGCAGCTCGCGGCCAATGTCGACCTGGGCCACATTGCGCACGCGGATCGGCGTGCCGTCCGAGGTGGTGATGACAATGTTGGCGATGTCGTCGATAGACGCCACCTGGCCCGGCGCGCGGATCAACAACTGTTCGCCGCTGCGCTCGATGTAGCCGGCGCCGACGTTGGCGTTGTTGCGCTCCAGCGCGGTGACCAGATCGTTGAGGGTCAGGTTGTAAGCGGCCAGGCGCTTGGGGTCTGGCGCAATCTGGTATTCCTTGGCGAAGCCGCCGATGGTATTGATCTCGGCCACGCCTGGCACATTGCGCAGTTGTGGCTTGATGATCCAGTCCTGGATCACCCGCAGGTCGGTGGGGGTGTAAGGCGTACCGTCCTCTTTGCGCACACCGTCCTCGGCTTCGACGGTCCACAGGAAAATTTCCCCAAGGCCAGTGGAAATCGGCCCCATCGCGGTTTCGATGCCGTCGGGCAATTGCTCGCGCGCCACTTGCAGACGCTCGTTGACCAATTGGCGGGCAAAGAACAGGTCGGTGCCGTCCTTGAAAATCACCGTGACCTGGGACAAACCGGAACGCGACAGCGAACGCGTCTGCTGCAGGCCCGGCAGGCCGGCCATGGCCGTCTCGATGGGAAAGGTAATGCGCTGCTCGGTTTCCAGCGGCGAAAAACCGGCCGCCGCCGAGTTGATCTGCACCTGTACGTTGGTGATGTCAGGTACCGCGTCGATGGGCAGTTTCTGATAGCTGGCGATGCCGACACCGGCCATCAACAGCACCGCCAGCAACACGATAATGCGCTGCTCGATAGCGAATTGGATAAGGCGCTCAAACATGGGGAATCACTCGCAGGATCAATGGGCGTGTTCGGCCGAGCCTTTGCCCAGTTCGGACTTGAGGATGAAGCTGCCAGCCGTCGCCACCTGCGCGCCGGCCTCCAGGCCTTTACGCACTTCGACGTAACCGTTTTCACTGACGCCCAGTTCAAGATGGCGGGTGATAAAGCCGTCCGCCGTGCGCACAAACACCGAGGGTTTGTCCTCGACGGTCTGGATAGCGGTTTGCGGCACGGTCACCTTGGCCTGGTAGGTATCGGTGGCCACTTGCACGGCCACGAACAAGCCCGGGCGCCAGGCGTCGTCAGGGTTGGGGACCGTCACCCGCACGGTAGCGGTGCGCGTCTGTTCGCCGAGCAAGTTGCCGACATATGCCACCGTGCCCAGCACTTCGGTGCCCATTTCCGTCGAGCTGACTTTCACCGGTTTGCCCACGCGAACCTTGTTCAAGTCTTTGGGAAATACGCCGAAGGTGACCCACACCTGGGACAGGTCCGAGAGGGTGAAGGCATTGCTGGTTTCACTGACCACCTCGCCCACCCCCAGGTGTTTTTCCACCACCACACCGGCGAAGGGCGCACGCAATTCATAACGATTGCCGCCGGCCAATACCGCGCTGCCGCTGAGCGCAGTCATCTTTTGTCGCGCATTGTTCAGGGCGATTTCGGCTTCTTGCAGGGTCTGCCGCGCCAGAAGGTAATCCTGCTCGGCAGAGATTTTGTCCTGCCACAACTGACGCTCGCGCTGGAAGGTGGTGCGCGCCAGTTCGACCCGGCGTTCGCTGGCGGCCAGTTCGCTGCGCTGGTCGGAAATCTGCTGGCTGGCGATCACCGCCAACAGTTCGCCCTTCTTCACCGACTGGCCCAGGTTGACCTTCACCGCCTCTACCACGCCCGCTGCGCGGGGCACAATATGGGAGGTGCGGTCTTCGTCAAAACGCACCTCGCCCGGCAGCGTCAGCACGGTGCTGATAGCGCGCGGTTGCGCCTGGGCCAACTGGATGCCGGCGGCTTGAATCTGCTGCTCGGTGAGTTCGAGCTTGCCTTCTTCTTCCTCGGCGAGGGCGAGGCCCGATAGCATCAGGCCCAGGGCGACGGCGAGCGCCATGCCATGTTTTTTGTTCATCAGGAGACTCCAAGAAAAATCAAAAGCGGGCGAGGTCGCCGTAAATGCGCTCGATGCGTACCCAGGCCTCGGTAGCCTGGGCGGTGGCCGCAAGGTATTGGGTGCGGGCTGCGATCAAGGTGCGCTGGGCGTCGAGCACGTCGAGGAAGTTGAACTTGCCCATCTCGAAGCCACGGGTGGCGCTGTCTACCGCACTTTGTGCGGCGGGCAGGATCTGCTGGTTGAACGCGCGCACTTCGGTGTTCGCGGTTTGCCACAGGTCCAGGGCCTGGCGGGTTTCGGTACGCAGGCGCAACTCGGCGGCGTTGCGCAGGTCGCGGGCCTGGTCGGCGCGTCGAGTGGCCGCCAGGATGTTGCCCTGGTTGCGGTTGAACAGCGGAATGGGCATCGACACGCCCACCAGGTTCACCCGTTCGCGCACACTGGCGTCGTATTGGCTGCCGATGGACACATCCAGGTCCGGAATGCGCTGGGCTTTTTCCAGGCCCACGCTGGCTTCGTTCTGCACAATGTTGAGTTCGGCCAGGCGCAGTTCCGCAGTCTGTTCAAGACGAGCCAGCAATGGCGCGGCGGCGGGTAACGCCGGCACGGAAGTGCTTGGCGTAGCGACGGCCTGGAAGTCGGTGGCGGCGCTGCCGGTGCTGCTGGCGAGGCGACGGTAGGCGTCAGTGAGGCCGATCTGGGCGCGGTTCAACTCCAGGCGAATTTCGGACACTTGCACCTGGGCGCGAGTGGCTTCCACGGGTGACGACTTGCCAGCGGTGACGCGCCCGTTGGCGACCACCAGGCCGCGTTCGGCAAGCGTCATGGAGCGTTGCGCCAGGTCAAGGCGTTCCTGGGCGCGCAAGGCGCCGTAGTAGCTGTCGATGACCTCGGCGCGCAGCTGGTTGCGACGCTGCTCCAGGGTCAGCGCGGCGGCATCCTGGGCACGGCTGGCCACTTCGATACGTGCACCGCGCTTGCCGCCCAGTTCCAGGGTCTGGCTGAGCTTGATGCTGGTGGTGCGGCTGCGGCGGCGGGTGTCTTCGGCGTCCCAGGAGGCCACCGGATTGGGGATCAAGCCGGCCTGCTGGCGACCGCCCTGGGCGATGTCAATTTCCCATTGAGCGGCCGCCAGGTCCGGGTTGTTGGCGAAGGCGGTTTGCAAGGCTGCATCGAGGGTGAGAGGTTGTGCCTGGGCGGCGTTTGCGGATATCCACAATGCCAATGCCGCCGCCCCCAACAGTGTTCTAACGGAAATTGCCATAACGAGAGTTCCACGCCCATGAAGTCGCTGAGATTTCCCAGCGGGGGCAATGTAGCTTTCGGTACTTATCAGGGCCGTGGGCGAAAGATTACAAATCCGTTAGCCAGGTTCAGGCATGCACTTCGTCGTGATCGTCATGTTGAAAACCCTCGCCCTCGACCTGGATCGTGGCGTGGGAAATATCGAATTGTTCGTGCAGTAACTCCGTCACTCGGCTGAGGATCTGTTGCTCAGTGCCCTGGGACGCATCCGCGACCAGATGCGTACTCAGCACGTTCTTGCCACTGGTGAGGGCCCAGACGTGCAGGTCGTGCACGTCCTTGACCCCAGGCACACTGCGAATGCCCTGCTCCACCTGCTCGATATCCACGCCCTCCGGCACTCCTTGCAACAGGATATTCATGCTCGCCTTGAGCAACGTCCAGGTGCGCGGCAAGACCCAAAAACCGATGGCAGCCGCGACCACGGAGTCGACCCAACCCCAGCCGGTGAACATGATCACCAGCGCGGCAATGATCACGCCGACGGAGCCCAGCATGTCACTCCAGACTTCCAGGTAGGCGCCCTTGACGTTGAGGCTCTCGCCGCTGGCGGCACTGAGCAAACGCATGGAGATCAGGTTGACAACCAGCCCCAGCAGCGCAATCACCAGCATGCCGGTGGACTGGATTTCTGCAGGTGCCTGCAGCCGCTGGTAAGCCTCGTACAAGATGTAGAACGCCACGGCGAACAGCAGCAATGCATTGAAGGCGGCTGCCAGGATCTCGAACCGCGCATAACCGAAGGTGCGCTTGCGATCCGCCGGGCGCTTGGCGACTTGGATGGCCACCAGAGAAATCGCCAGGGCCAGGGCGTCGGTCATCATGTGCGCTGCATCGGACAGCAGCGCCAGGCTGCCGGTGACGAAGGCGCCGATGACTTCGGCGAGCATGAAGCTGCCGGTGAGCCCCAGGGCGATCCATAACTTGCGTTCGTGGCCGGCGCGTACTTGGGCGTGGCTGTGTCCTGCGCTCATGAAATGTCCTCGTGGGTTGGGATGGGGCGGATCATAGAGCTATAGGCCAGATCCACGGGCATGGTTTGCAAAATTGTCATCTGAGCGCCAGAGCGTCGTTAGCTTCGGGCGCACCAAAATCGTTCATGCACGCGTTGGGGGAGCACTATCAGGCATGCTTTTCAGGCTGAAACAAAAAGAAACATATTAGCCAACCTGCTCGATAAGGAGTCCCGTTTTGGAGTTATCGACTGCCGCGTGGATGGTTCACGACACCCGCCTCATGCTGTGCGTGCTGTTGGCGATCGCCAGCATCATTGTGCTGATCAGCGCGACCAAACTGCCGCCCTTCCTGTCGATTCTGATCGGCACCTTTATCGCCGGGGTCGGCGCCGGCCTGCCGCCGGAAGAAGTGGCCAAGGCGTTCAGCAAAGGCGCCGGGGCGATTCTCGGCGAGGCCGGGATCATCATTGCCCTGGGTGCGATGCTCGGCGCGCTGATGGCCGAATCCGGCGCGGCCGACCGTATTGCCACCACGTTGCTCGGGCTGGGCAAAGGCAAGTCATTGCCTTGGGTGATGGCGTTGGTCGCCATGGTGATCGGCCT
The DNA here is from genome assembly GCF_029960685.1 of Pseudomonas sp. AL10. Taxonomy (NCBI): domain Bacteria; kingdom Pseudomonadati; phylum Pseudomonadota; class Gammaproteobacteria; order Pseudomonadales; family Pseudomonadaceae; genus Pseudomonas; species Pseudomonas sp. AL10. The sequence continues at coordinate 19,853 of NZ_JASBQZ010000004.1, read as the reverse complement.
GCCGCTGTTCTTCGAAGTGGGCCTGGTGATGATGGTGCCGATCATCTTTGTGATGGCCAAGCGTTCGAACCAACCGTTGCTGAAAATCGCCATCCCGGCACTGGCGGGCATGACCACCTTGCACGCCCTGATGCCGCCGCATCCGGGGCCGCTGATCGCCGTGGGCGCATTGCACGCCGACCTGGGCCTGACCATGTTGCTGGGCTTTTGCCTGGCGGTGCCGGCCGTGATCCTGGCCGGGCCGCTGTATGGCAACTGGCTGTCCAAGCGCCTGCACGTGGACGAACCGGCCGATATCGGCGCCTTGTTCAGCGCACCGCCCAAGGCCCCGCGCCAGCCGAGCTTTGGCGTGTCGCTGCTGATCATTCTGTTGCCGGTGATCCTGATGCTCGGCAGCACCTTGGCCAAAGTCGCGCTGGCGCCGGAAAGCCCCCTCGCCCTGAGCTTGAAATTCCTCGGTGAACCACTGGTTGCCCTCGGCCTGGCGGTGATCGCCGCGGTCGTTTGCCTGGGTTGGGCGGCGGGCATGCCACGCGCCGACGTCGGCAACACCCTGCGCAAAGCCCTGGCGCCCATCGCCGTACTGCTGCTGACCATCGGCGCCGGCGGCGGCCTCAAGCAAACCCTGCTGGACGCCGGCGTCAGCCAGACCATTAGCAAAGTCGCCGAAGGCGCGCACATGCCCTACCTGCTGCTGGCCTGGCTGATCGCCGTGGCCCTGCGCCAAGCCACCGGCTCGGCCACGGTCGCCACCACCACAACCGCCGGCATCCTCGCGCCGATGATGGCCGGGTTGGCGGCGACGCAAAGCTCATTGGTCGCCCTGGCCATCGGCGCCGGCTCGGTGTTCTTCTGCCACGTCAACGACGCCGGGTTCTGGATGGTGCGTGAGTACTTTGGCTTGCAGTTGAAGCAGACGATCTGGGTGTGGTCGGTGCTGCAGACGATTGTTTCGGTGGTTGGGTTGGTGGGTACCTTGTTGCTCTGGCACTTCCTGACCTGACCCTCAGGCGGCCAAGGTGTGGCGCTTGCCAAATAGCGCCACACTCGCCCCCCCCACCGCCCCCATCACTACGCAATACCCCACGCAGATCCACGGGCTGGTCGGCATCAGCGCGATCAACAACAACGGCGTAGTACTTGCCCACAGCGCATAGGCGATGTTGTAGGTGAAGGAAATCCCCGACACCCGTACCTGCGCCGGAAACAGCCCGACCATCACCGACGGCACCGCGCCCACCACGCCGCAGCTCAGGCCCGCCACGGCGTACGCTGCGCCGAGCCACACGCCGCCAGCGATCAGGCTGGCGTACAGCAGCGCAATGCCCACCGGCAGCAACAGGCTGTAGACCAATACCGCGCGCCACGCGCCGATGCGGTCCACCAGCAGGCCGGCGAGGACGCAGCCGATATTCAGGAAGACGATGCCCAGGGCGCTCAGGGCGAAGGTGTGGCTGGGGCTCATGCCGAAGGTTTTCTGCATCATGGTCGGGGTGATGACCACCAGCACCACCACGGCAGACGTCAGCACGCAGGTGAGGATCATCGCCGGCAGCAGCACGGCGCGATGGTCGCGCAGCACGGTGCGCAAGGGCATTTCGGCGGCGGCTTGGCGACGCGCCTGCATTTCCAGAAACACCGGAGTCTCGCTGAGCCAGCGGCGCAGCCATACGCCGATCACTCCGAATACGCCGCCGAGCAGGAAGGGAAAGCGCCAGGCATAGTCGAGGATTTCGGCGGGGGTGAAGACCTGCGCGAGCAAGGTGGCGGTCAGCGCCCCCAGCAGGTAACCGAAAGTCAGGCCGGCCTGCAAAAAACCCAGGGCATAGCCACGATGGTGACGCGGTGCGTGCTCGGCGACGAAAGTCCAGGCGCTGGGCACTTCGCCGCCCACCGCTGCGCCTTGCAGCACGCGCAGCGCCAGCAGGATCAACGGGGCGAAATAGCCGATTTGCGCGTAGGTCGGCATGATACCGATCAGCAGGCAGGGCAAGGCCATCATGAGGATGCTCAGGCTGAAGACGCGCTTGCGCCCCAGGTGGTCGGCAAAGTGCGCCATCAGGATGCCGCCCAGTGGACGGGCGAGGTAACCGGTGACGAAGATGCCAAAGCTTTGCAGCAGGCGCAGCCACTCGGGCATTTCTGGGGGGAAGAACAGTTGACTGAGGGTCAGCGCAAAGAACACGAAGATAATGAAGTCGTAGATTTCCAGGGCGCCGCCGAGGGCGGCCAGGCCCAGGGTTTTGTAGTCGGAGCGGGAAAAACGCTGCGCCCGTGGGGAAAAGGTGGCAGTCATGTGCAGGCTCGGCAGGCAAACAAAATGGCGTGCAGGTTATGAGCTGAGCCCATCGATGGCAATCGCGACGGATATATTTGTTTTCCTCATTGATCGTTGAAGATAACTACATTCCCAAATCAATAGACGTAGAGGAACATGCCGTAAAACTGCCAAACCCCATAATAACTACAAGAGGAAAGACTCGTGGCCGATGCTATCGAAGACAGCCGCTATGCCCGATTTGCCCTGCGTTGCTCCAACTTCGCCGAACGCTGGTTTCCTGACTCCTGGGTGTTTGCCGCACTCGCCGTGATCATCGTCGCCGTGGCGACCCTGGGCATGGGCGCCGCACCGGCCGAAGCGGCCAAGGCATTTGGCGATGGGTTCTGGAGCCTGATCCCGTTCACCATGCAGATGGCCTTTGTGGTGATCGGCGGTTACGTGGTCGCCAGCTCACCGCCCGCAGTGAAGTTGATCGACCGCCTGGCGCGCATTCCCAAGAATGGCCGTTCGGCCGTGGCCTGGGTGGCGTTGATTTCCATGGTGGCTTCATTGCTTAACTGGGGCCTGTCCCTGGTGTTCGGCGGTTTGCTGGTGCGGGCATTGGCCCGGCGCACGGATTTGCGCATGGACTACCGCGCCGCTGGCGCTGCAGCGTACCTGGGCCTGGGGGCCGTATGGGCGCTGGGGCTGTCGTCGTCGGCCGCGCAGTTGCAGGCCAACCCGGCCAGCTTGCCGCCGTCGATCCTGTCGATCACTGGGATGATCCCGTTCACCGAGACCATTTTTTTGTGGCAGTCCGGCGTGCTGTTGCTGGCGCTGATCGTGGTGTCGCTGATCATCGCCTACGCCACCGCGCCTGGCCCCAACAGCGCCCGGGATGCCAAGGCCTGCGGCATTGACCCGGCCTTCAACCTGCCCAAGCCGCAGGCGCCGACCCGCCCAGGCGAATGGCTGGAACACAGCCCGTTGCTGACGATTCTGCTGGCGTTGCTGGCGGCCGGCTGGCTGTTCCATGAGTTCTCGACCAAGCCGGCGATCAGCGCTATCTCAGGGCTCAACACTTATAACTTCCTGTTCATCATGGTGGGCGCGCTGCTGCACTGGCGCCCGCGCAGCTTCCTCGATGCCGTGGCCCGTGCGGTGCCGACCACCACCGGCGTGCTGATCCAGTTTCCGCTGTACGGCTCGATTGCCGCACTGATGACCGTGGTCAAGGGTGGCGACGGCCAGACTCTGGCGCACCATATCTCGACGTTCTTCACCTCCATCGCCTCCCACGACACCTACGCCCTGCTGATGGGTGTGTACTCGGCAGTGCTGGGATTCTTCATCCCCTCCGGTGGCGGCAAGTGGATCATCGAAGCCCCGTATGTGATGCAAGTGGCCAATGACCTGCAGTACCATTTGGGCTGGGCGGTGCAGATCTACAACGCCGCCGAGGCGCTGCCGAACTTGATCAACCCGTTTTATATGTTGCCGTTGCTGGGTGTGCTGGGGCTGAAGGCGCGGGATCTGATCGGGTTTTCGTTTGTGCAGTTGCTGGTGCACACGCCGCTGGTGTTGTTTTTGCTGTGGGCGTTGGGGACGACGTTGAAGTATTTGCCGCCTGTGATGCCCTGAATAACGAGTGACCGTAACTGTTGGTAGAACAGTTGCGGTCAAGGATTTACAGGAAGGCGTGCCAATAGATCAGGTAATGCACTCTGTATCGTGTCCCAAACAACATCCAAGTTGATATCGAAGTAACCATGAGCGATTCGGTTGCGCATCGCTCGCATATTGCGCCAAGGAATATGTGAATGGCGTGCCGCGAAGTCAGGATGCTGATCCATGATTTTCGTCGACGCTTCACCAATGATGATCAGGCTCATGACCACAGCTTGTTGTGTTCGCCGGTCCTCCAAAAACTCTTCTTTGCTCAAGCCCTCTACAAAAGTGATCGCGTCAGTGGCAGCTTGCCTTATGTGCTCCAGATAATCCCCTAGCCGACTTTCCGTCATACTGGCCGGGCCTCCGCTAGCACTTTATCGCGAAATTTCAAAGGCAAGTCACCAGGCGTAAGCAGGTCGACATTAACGCCGAGCAAGTCCTCAAGCTCGACCTGCAACCCACCGAGATCAAAGAGCGTTGTGCCCGGCGGCGCGTCTACCAGCAAATCAAGATCACTGCCTTCTTGGTCAGTCCCCATCAGTACCGACCCAAATACTCTGGGATTGGAAATACGGAAACGTCCGACCACTTCTCGTACAGCCGTTCGTTGCAGATCAAGTGCAGTTGAAGGTCTCACGACTCACCTCAGTGATGTGCATTAGAAGGGCAGTCTAGCAGCGCTTGAGCCGTGTAGACACGCCCCGCCCATCACACGCCTGTCTTTGTTCCGTCACATTCCATTGCTACCGTCCTGCGAAATATCTTGCAACATCTCGCCAAGGACTCCCCCCGCAATGAGTGATGAGCACAACGACCGCCCTGCCCCCGGCAGCGCCCCCAAGACGCCGGTAGACACCAGCCGCCGGCGATTCCTCGGCGGTGCGGCGGTGTTGGGCGTGGGTGCAACCTTGAGTGCCTGCGGCAATACCAGCGAAGCACCAACCCCACCAGTACCACGGCCGCTCACGCCCCAGGAACTGGACAAGGCGCTGCGCGAGCAGGTGAAAACCGTGGTGGTGATTTACGCCGAGAACCGCAGCTTCAACAACCTGTTCGCAGATTTCCCCGGCGTAGAGAAACCGCTGTCGGCGTTAACCGCCATGGACTTCCAGCAGCGCGACCGCGATGGCAGCGTATTGCCTGCCCTGCCACCGAGCTGGGGCGGTGTGTTGCAGGTCGGCCCACAAACAGTGGACGGGGTGACTTACCCCAGCGAAGTGCAATTCCAGGAAAGCCTGCCCAACGCGCCGTTCGCCCTCCAAGGCCCGCAGGGCGAAGACCTGCCATTGAGCCTGGTGACCCGCGACCTGTGGCACGTGTTCTACCAGAACCAGATGCAGATCAACGGCGGCAAGAATGATGGTTTTGTCGCCTGGGGCGATTCCGGTGGGCTGGTGATGGGCCATTACGCTCAAAGCCGTTATGCCCTGCGCCTGTGGGACGTGGCCAAGGAGTTTGTGCTGTGCGATAACTTCTTCCAGGGCGCGTTTGGTGGCTCGTTCCTTAACCACCAGTACCTGATCAGCGCCACCGCGCCATTTTATCCCAATGCCGCGCAGTCGGTGGCCAAAGCGCAGATCGCCACGCTGCAAAGCGATGACCCAAGCGGCACGCGCCTAAAGCCCTTGGACACATCCCCGGCCAGCGCCATGACCGGTCCGCCGCAATTCGGCCCCAGCGCGCTGACACCCGATGGTTACGGCGTAAACACCCTGGCCCCGCCCTACTGGCCCACCTGGATCCGCGACCCGCAGAACCCGGATTATTCCAAGCCCGACCTGCCCAATGTGCTGGTGCCGCAAACCCACGAGCATATTGGCGACAAGCTGTCGAAAAAGAACATCGACTGGGCCTGGTACGCCGGTGCGTGGCAAGCCACGCTGGAGCAGTTTAAGGACTCCGGCGGCATCCCCAAGATTCCGAATTTCCAATACCACCACCAGCCGTTCAATTACTTCAAGCAGCAAGGGCCGCAAAACCCGGCAGAACGTGCCAAGCGCTTGCGTGACGGCGGTTTGGGCGATGAGTCGAGCACCAACCGGTTCTTCGCCGACGCCCAGGCCGGCAAGCTGCCCGCCGTGAGTTTCTACAAACCCCAAGGCAACCTGAACATGCACGCCGGCTATGCCGATGTGGCCTCGGGCGACCGCCATATCGCCCGCGCCTTGAAGGTGCTGCAAGAAAGCCCGCAATGGAAAAACATGGTGGTGGTGGTGACCGTGGATGAAAACGGCGGCTGGTGGGACCACGTGGCGCCGCCCCAGGGTGACCGCTGGGGCCCGGGCTCGCGGGTTCCGGCGCTGGTGGTGTCGCCGTTTGCGCGCAAAGGCACGGTGGACCATACGGTGTATGACACGGCATCGATCCTGCGTTTGATCACCCGGGTGTTCCAGTTGGAGACCCTGGACGGCCTCAAGCAGCGTGATGACGCGATGATCGCGCGCGGCCAGAAGCCCATGGGCGATCTGAGCAATGCCTTGCAGTTCAGCCTGTAGGGGCTTATCCAATAACGACATGCCGGGCGATTTAACACGCGATTTTCCTGGTCAGCCGCTACTGTGTGCAGGTGGGCTTCCATCCCGCGCAGACGGGCTTCGCTGACAAGGAATCGACTATGTTTAAACTGACCAGGCTGTCCTTCACCCTTGTCGCACTGCTGGCGAGTACGGTCGTACAGGCCGACATCGAGGTGCCACTGGGCAGCACGCAGCGCGTCACCCAGTTGTTCGCGTACCCCAACAACTGCAATGTGATCTGCTTTCGGCCATGGTCACTGGAGCAGACCGCCGAACACTATTTGAACCAGAGCCTGCAACGTGACGGTTACAGCCGGGCCAAGGTCAGTGTGAAGACCCACGACGGTCAGGTCACGGCGACCTTCAGCGGCGTGCCAGACGGTTACGGCCAGCCGCTGACCACGCTGCTCAATACCGCCGACCTGGCTTATCAAGGTGCGCGCCAGCTCAACAGCGATGGCAAATGGGCCTACAACTGGTACCTGTTCCTGCCGTTGGGCATGGCCCTGGAAAACCGCAAAAGCATCGAGCTGTTGCACTTCCCTCCGGATTACTCGCTGACCCAGGCCCAGGATTACCTGGAATCGGCCACCACCGACCGCTGGGCCACCTTGTTAAGCGAAAACGGCGTACCGGCCACGGAAACGCCGGCGTACCAGACCATCATTGATATCGCGCCCATCGCTGCGCCGTCCAATGCCGGCAAAGACCTGGAAACCGTCTACGGGTATTTCACCGACTACCAGACCCGCATGGTCAAGGAACTGAGCCTGCGCCCTGGCGGCGCATTGCCGATGGTGGCCTTCGGCGCGCCGGTGCGTAGCTGGATCAAGCAACAATACGGGCAAACCGTGGGCGTGCTGAGCCTGGCGCAGATCAGCCCGGAGCCAGGCAAAACCGTCGCGGTATTGGGCGCCAACCACCCAAGCTACATTTGGTATGCGGCCAGCCCCGACAGCTATGACGGTGACGAACAAAAAGCCGACGACGCGGGCTTGAAAGTGATGGGCCAGGACTTGAGCGCTGCCTGCTGGCAAGCCGGCATGGGCCAGAAGCCCGCCAGCGATGCCAATGTATTGCTCAAGGCCTGCCTGAATACGTGGCAGGTCACGCGCAAGGAGCAGACGTGTGAGCTGTTCTACACCTCCGTGCGCCACCTGACGCCCGAGCAGGCCAACGCCAAGTGCGCCACAGCGCCTATCAAGGCACAGTTGAAACAGCTGAGAAATGCCGCCCCCGCCCCCACGGTCACAGCCCCCGCGCTTTAAGGGGAAAAACCGTTTCTACTGTCAACTTTGACAGTAGAAACCGGATCCCACTTCGGCGAATCTAGGGCCGCGCCCATTTGCTGCAAGACTGGCCGTCACACCCGCAGGTCCATGCAGCCCCGCTCAGGAGAGTGATGAAAACTCGAGCCATGGATAAGGCTAAAACGGCTGTGAATGACGGCCTCTATCCCTTCAAGACGCTGCTCGTGGAACAGGGTTACCCCTCGACCGAGCACTTTGAGGTCAAGCAAGAGGCTGAAGGGATTGCGGCCAGGGTCACGGCCCGCGTGGCCTTTGAGAGTCGCACGCGCATTGCCCAGGTTTCCGGTTATGCCGTGAGCGAACGTCGCCCGCACACGCTGCAGCTGTCACCCCGCATCCACTTGTACGATTGTTGGTTCTGCGGCCTGTTACAGCACTCCTGCAACCCGAACGTGTTTCTAGACACCACGTACCTGGAACTATGGACGGTGCAACCCATCCACGCCGGTAGCCTGCTGACCCTGGATTACGCCACTACCGAAGACACACTGGCCCGGCAGTTCGCTTGCCATTGCGGCGAGCTGAACTGCCGGGGCTGGATCACCGGCAGCAAGGAGCCGCTGAACGCCGAAGGCCAGGCCTTCATGGCCTGGTGGCGTGAGCACAAACGACCTTAGGCTTCGCCCAACGGGCGCAGGCGGTATTGCGGCGGCAGTTGCTCGAAGCCACTGATGGTGGTGTTCAAACTCTTCCAGCGACCGTCCTTGATGCCATAGATGCAGCCATGGATCGACAGGCTCTGCCCACGGTGCCAGGCATTTTGCACAATGCTGGTATGGCCGACGTTGGCCACCTGCTGGATCACATTGAGCTCGCACATGCGGTCTACGCGCTCTTCTTCGGTCGGCAACTGGGCCAGCACATCGCGGTTTTCGTAGTACAGGTCGCGAATGGTGCGCAACCAGCCGTCGATCAGGCCGAACTGGCGGTCCTGCATCGACGCACGCACGCCACCACAACCGTAGTGGCCGGTGACGAGGATGTGTTTGACCTTGAGCACATCCACCGCGTACTGGATTACCGACAGGCAATTGAGGTCGGTGTGCAGCACCACGTTGGCGACGTTGCGGTGCACGAACAGATCACCAGGCAACATGCCGACGATCTCGTTGGCCGGTACACGGGCGTCGGAACAGCCGATCCACAGGTATTCCGGGGTTTGCTGGCGGGCGAGCTTGGCGAAGAATTCGGGATCTTCCTGTTTGATCGCATCCGCCCAGCGTTCGTTGTTATCAAGCAGGTCTTGTAGTTCGTTCATCAGGGAAGCCTCAGGAATGATGCGCAGTTTTGTGACTGACAAGCCCTCGTTCGGGTCACTCCAGGCGCTAATTAGCTTGAATTTTTTGGCTGCCATGCCTGTCCACACACTATAAGCCCCACAGTATGAGGATTGGCCATGACTGAATCACGACGTCCCTACGGCGCAACACAGCCGGAACCGATCGATGACAACGAAGACCGCATGGGTGAGATGCGCGAGCTGGATTTTGACGAAGAGGACCAGACAGCGGAAATCGGCGATGAAATCCCGCGTGGCGAGCGCGAGCACCTGATGCCCGACGAACGGGTGCGCGAAGCCGGGATGACCGGGGCTTCTACCGATGATCATGAATCGACCGATGACGATATGAGCCCGGAGACGCTGATCCGTGAGGATGGCGCCCGGGATGCGAGAGAGGAAGGCGAAGACAATGCCGCCGACTATGACTTGAGCGTCGTGGGAGAAAATGACATTGGCGGAGGGAGTGGGTTGGATGAGGCTGAACTGGCTGATCTGGACCCACTGAACCGCAAGCGCTGACCCTGTGGGAGCTGGCTTGCCTGCGATGGTATCACCGCGGTGTTACTTGAAGACCGAGGTGCCTGCATCGCGGGCAAGCCCGGCTCCCACAGAGGCTTTGCACATAGGGCCTTTGCATTTAGTCAACCAGGGTGCACGCCATCACGACTGCATCTTCGCGACCACCCACAGCGGGGTAGTAATCCCGGCGACGGCCAATTTCGTTGAAGCCATAGCGCTCATACAACCGAAACGCGCCGGTATTGCTGTCACGCACTTCCAAAAAGCATTCCCGCGCATTGGCCGCGTAGGCACGGGACATTAAATGCTCCAGCAGCGCCAGGCCCAAACCACGGCCCTGGTTTTCCGGCTTCACGGTAATGTTCAGCAAGTGCGCTTCATCGAGGATGATCTGCACCACCCCATGGCCCACTTGCTGCTCGCCTTCGAACATCAGCCAGATCTGGTACTTGCCCAGCCCGTCGAGAAAAATCCCGCGGGTCCAGGGGTGGCTGAACGCTGCGTATTCGATTTTCAGCACCGCGTCGAGGTCGGCCTCGGTCATCGGGCGAAAGGATAAAGCCTCACTCATCAGTTGTTTTCCAGCGCGCCATCAGCCGGCGCATGGCTTGCCAGACATCAGCCTTACGCTGTGGCTCTTCCATTAATAATTCCAGGCCCGGCAGGGCCCACACTGACCCCAGGCCTTCAACCTGCAGCTCGCGGTACCAGGCCTCGGCATTGGCTTCACCGGCAAACCGTACGGCGGGCAGGCCGATCAGCCACAGGCACACGCAGGGCTCGTCTTCCAGGCGCGCCGAGACAAACCCCTGGACAAAATCTCGTGCAGCCTCGGGGCCCTGGTCCATGGTGCCGCGCACCAGCAGCGGCCAGCGCACCGGCTCACCGACGATTTGCGGGCTGTCGGGCAGGCCGGCGGCGCGCAGCATGTCCTTGAGCAACAGGTAGGCCGGGTCACGGGACTGGAAACGCTCGCCAGTCGGCAGTTCCACCAACAACAGGCAGCGCCCGGCCCGCAGCAATTGCAGGGCGAAGCGTGGCGGCGGCACCACCGGCGCCTTGGTCACCGGCGCAGCCTCGTCCGCCACCTTGACAGCCTTGGTCACCGGCGCTGGGCGCGGCACTTCGATCTTGGCACGCTCGACCGCCGGACGCGCCTCAGGGGTGGGTTTGACCACCGCCACAGGCGCGGCCGCCTCTTCTCCCGACGACTCGAACGCCTCATAGGGCTCAAGCGCCTGCAACAGCTCGGGCCGCGACGGCGCGGCAAACGGCAGTTCGGTGCGGGGCAGCCAGTTGACCACCTGCATGGCGGTCAAGTAAGCGCGACGTCGGGACTCGATAAGCACAGCTCGGCCACTTGTGGATAAGTAAAGAGCGGGGATTCTACCGCTGTTCGGTAACAATCGCCCACTGCGCACTGACCGGCTGTGGATAATTCCCGCGCGTGATGCAGTACAATCGCGACTTTTAATCGCCAACCAGCCGGCCATTCCCATGATCGAACCCAAGCGCGTCCTGCGCGCCCTCGCCGAACACTGGGCCTTACTTGAGCCTCTGTGCGAACACTTCGACCAAGGCACCCTGAGCCTGGCCGAGTTGCGCGCGCAGTTGGCCGCCCAACAACTGGACAGCACGCCCCAGGACATCACCAGCCTGCTGGACGTGTGGATTCGCCTGGATATTCTGGTGCCTGTCGCCAAGAGCCCGAACCGTTTCGAGCTTAACGCGCAGATCCACGACTTCCTCGCCTATCTTCGCAAGGAGCACCGGCTTGGCCTGTGCCTGGAAATCGAAGCCTACCTGCGCCACCTGGAGCGCCTGGCCGGTTATATCCAGGACGCCTTCGACATCCGCGACGGCCACGACCTGGCCCGGCAACTGCGCCTGTTGGATATGCGCGTGCGCGATGTGCTCAAAAAGCTCGCCAACGACGAACAAGCCCTCGCCGCCGTGGCCGACCGCGCCAAGACCAGCGACCGGCAGATCCCGCTGCGCCAGCGTTACGCCGAAGTATTGGCGACCTGGGACGAATACGTCGAGCCGATGATCCAGTTGGTGAATGCCGACGGCGCCTTCGAGCAAGGCGTGCGCAAGGTGGAAAACGTGCTGCTGCGCATGCTCACCGAGCAACAGCGTCTTGGCCACCTGGTGGATGACGACATGCTGCTGCGCACCCACGCGCGCATTCTCGAAATGCAAACCAGCGCCCAGCTGACCTTGCGCCATGCACGGGAGTTGCTGCTGCCGCTGCGTGAAGAAGCACGCCGGCATAACGCCGTGACTCGCGGTGCGGCGCTGGCCCTGTCAGCGATTCGCCGCAAAGGCCTGGACGCGGTGCCGCAAGCGGCGATGCCGATGTTCACGCGGCCGCAAAGCACCTTTCTGGGCAGTGCCAGCCAGGTCGAAGCCTATGTGTATGCCTTGGCGAATTTCGAGCCCAAACCGGCGCGTTTCCCCAAGGCGCACAAGTCGCACAAAGGCGAAGCCCCGCGCGCACCGCGCACGGTCAAGGAAATGCTCGAGCGCTGCGAAGACGCGCTGCCGATGCCCGACCTGATGACCTGGCTGCTGGAGCAGGAACCGGACGGCGCCACCGATGAATTGCTGTACTGGTTCTCGCGCCTGTCCCGGGAAAAACGCTTCAAGCGCGAGCGCCTGGAACGTCGCGATTACCACACCCACGAGCACCAGGTCAGCCTGCGCTCCTTCGCCCTGCTCCCGGCCGGCGTTGATGCCACCGAGAATTCTGCGAGCACGCCTTATGCATCTTGATCTATCCGAACTGTCCCAGCTGGCGCCGATCTTTCGCGAGCTGTTCAAGGGTTACCACGTCAGCCGCCGCGACCCGGAGCTGTACGCGCAACTGTCGAACTTCCAGGACCAGTACCGCACGCTGTTCAAGGCCCTGGGCTTTGAGTTGGTCTGCGATACCCGCGGCTTCTATTACTTCGTGCCGGACACTGCCGTGGCTGCCGCGCAGGTGAACAAGACCGCCCAGCGCCTGGCCTTGTTCACCTTCATCATCGTCGAACACCTGGCCGACCAGGGCCGTGACCCGATTGCCGTGCTCGACGGTGGCAGCCTGGGCCGCGATGAGTTGCCTTCGTTGCTGGAGAAATACCGCGACCTGTTTATCCAGGCCGAGGTGCAAACCCAGGAAGAGCTCGAAGAAAAAATCATGCGCCGCATGACCCAACTGGGTTTTGCCAGCGAAGACAACGGTATCTACCGTTTCCTGCCGCCGATGCACCGCTTCCTGGATGTGTGCCTGTCGGTGCAGCAAGACCGCGACCTTGCCGCCAGCGTACACAGCGTATTGCCGCTGCCGGCGCCGGTGATCATCGACGAAGACAGCGATGAAAAACTGCTGAAGACCGATGACCCGCTGGATCTGAGCGCCTTCACCGAAGAAAGCGAAGAAGATGCCCTGGCACGCGCCATTGCCGAAGAACAGGAGACCGACGCATGAGTAAGGAACGCTACGGCATCCGCCGCTTCGCCCTATTGAACACCGCCGGTTACAGCCTGGGCTTGTTCCCGCTGGAAGAACCGCTGTCGGTGTACGGCGCCAACAACCTGGGTAAATCCGCCTCGATCAACGCCTTGCAGTTCCCGATCCTGGCACGCATGTCGGACATGAGCTTCGGCAAGTACACCCTGGAACAATCGCGGCGTTTTTACTTTGCCACCGACACCAGCTACATCCTGGTAGAAGTCTCCCTGCCCCACGGCCCCCACGTCATCGGCGTGGTCGGCCGCGGCCCGGGCGGTGGCTTTGGTCACCAGTTCTTTGCCTACGCCGGCAAGCTGGACCTGACCCACTACCAGAAAAACGACACCTGCCTGCGCCAGAAAGAGCTGTTCACCAACCTTGAGCGCGAGGGCCTGAAAGCCTACGAACTCAAGCCCGATGAACTGCGGCGTTTGCTGGTGGGCGGGCATACGTCGATCCCGCTGGACCTGACCCTGATTCCGCTGCGCTCCACCAGCGAGCAGAGCCTGAAAACATTCCGCGCGCTGTTTATCAACCTGCTGCATATGCGTGAAATCACCGCGGCCAAGCTCAAGCAACTGTTCCTTGATGCCTTCGAACACAGCCTGCGTTCGGGCAGTGTCGACTACATCGCCGCCTGTGAAGAAGCCTTCCGCGATGTGCGACGCATGGAGCAGGACTACAACTCGCTGGTGGCTGCCGGCCCCTTGGTTGAAGCCCTGGCCAATGGCGTGAAACAGCGCGACGCCCTGCGCGGCAAACTGCATCGCCTGTCGCCGCTGCTGGATTCGTTGCTGGGCACCTGGTCGGACTACGCCAGTGCGCGCAAGGAAGAGCTGACCATCCAGGCCGAACACTACCGCAACGAGCAGGACGCGCTGCAAAACGACCAGCGCGGCGGCACCCAGGAGCTGATGCGCCTGGAGCGGGAAATCAGTGGCATCCAGCGTTGGTTGGGCGAGTTGTCGGTGCTCAAGCACCGCTTTGCCCTGGTGGATGACGTGAAGATGCTGGAGCAGCAATTGCTCGCCGCCAAGGATGCCCACGATGAACTGGCGGGCGCCTTGGCGCAGTCGCGGCAGTTCAGCGCCGAGGACCTTGAAGAGCGTCTGCGCGACCTGGAAAAGCGCTTGAAGTCGGTCAAGCAGCAACTCGATCACGCGGACAACAACAGCTACGCCAAGCTGCGCGAAGAGTTCTCGCAGCAGGATGTCGAGCGCCTGATGCGCCTGTTCAACAGTTCGTTGTTCAGCCTGCCGCTGGGCGAACATGGCATCACGCTGGACGAGGACGGCCAGTGGGTCAAATCCCTGGAGCAGATCCTCGATGGCTTCAAGGGCGAGCGCTTTGAAGTGCCGGGGCTGTCCATCGACATCTCGCACATCGAGCCGCCGGCACTACAAGCCCTGGCCGACCGCGCCGCGTTGCGTGACCAGAAAGAGCGCCTGGAAAAAGAGCTCAAGCAACTGAAAACCCAGCAGGCCGTGGCATCCGACCGCGCTGCGAGCAAGACCCAGACCGAAGCGCTGTACCAGCAGGTGCTGGACGCCCAGAAGGCCTTGGAAGACTTCCGCCGCACCCAGACCCTGAGCGCCGAAGAAGGCGAGAAACTGGAAAACCTGGCGCAGATGGAAGCCGCCCAGGACGAGTTGAAACGCTCCAGCGATGCCTTTACCGAGCGTGTCCAGCAACTGTCGGCCAAGCTGCAATTGGTCGGCCGCCAGATCGGAGATATGGAAGCCAAGCAACGTACCCTGGATGACGCGTTGCGCCGTCGTCAGCTGTTGCCGGCGGACCTGCCGTTCGGCACGCCGTTCATGGACCCGGTCGACGATTCCATGGACAACCTGCTGCCGCTGCTCAATGACTATCAGGACAGCTGGCAGGGCCTGCTGCGGGCCGATGGCCAGATCGAAGCGCTGTACGCCCAGGTGCGTCTCAAGGGCGTGGCCAAGTTCGACAGTGAGGATGATGTCGAGCGTCGCCTGCAACTGCTGATCAACGCCTATGCGCACCGTACCGACGAGGCGCTGACCCTCGGCAAGGCACGTCGTGCGGCGGTCACCGATATCGCCCGTACCCTGCGCAATATCCGCAGCGACTACGACAGCCTGGAACACCAGCTGGCGTTGTTCAACCGCGAGATCAACAAGCGCCAGGTCTCCAACCTGCAAAGCTTCCGCATCGTACTGGCGCCGAACAAGGAAGCGCTCAAGCATATCGACCAGATCATCCACAGTGCCGGTCAGTATGAAGAAGGCGAGACCCTCTCGGTGTTCGACCTCAGCCAGAGCGCCGAACAGGACAACAAGAACGAAGAAGCCAAGGAATACCTGGCTCGCCTGGTCGCCGCCAACCATAACCAGTTGGGCCTCAAGGACTTGTTCGAGTTGGCGTTCGAAATCACCAAGGTCAACGGCCAGCCAGTGATCCATACCGACATCGACGGCGCTGCGTCCAACGGCACCACCATGACCATCAAGGCGCTGACCAACATGTACTTGTTGCTGCACCTGATGGACCGCGACCAGGCCGGTCGCGTGCGGTTGCCGTACTACCTCGATGAAGCGGCAGACATCGATGAGAAGAACCAGGCAGCGCTGTTGGAAACCAGCCTGCAACTGGGCTTTGTGCCGATCCTGGCGAGTGTGAAGCCGCAGGTGTCTGCCCAGGTGGCGATCGACCTGGAAGGCGGCAGCGGGCCGAACGGGATCTACATTGATGAGGCGGACTGGAAGTACATCCGTCGCCATGATGTGGTGAAGGCGACGATGAATGTGCAGGCGGACGAGCCGGAGCTGGATGAAGCCTGACGGGTTGTACTGAAAGGCAAAAAGGCCGCGATCTGATGGATCGCGGCCTTTTTTTCGGCTTGGGATTTGTGGTGTTTTGGCGGGCCTCTTCGCGGGCAAGCCCGCTCCCACAGTTGATCGAGTTTCCCTGTAGGGATGCGATCGAATGTGGGAGCGGGCTTGCTCGCGAAGGCCGCGCCTCGGTTTATTTACCGAGTGGAATCTTGGGCGCCCAGGTCAGCCACTCATCCTCAAACTTGTCGAACAACGGGAACGTCTGCTGCGGCCGTGCCGGGTTGCCCATGCGCTCGCCATCCGGGGTGGCAAAGGCGATGCCGCCGGCCACCAGCGTTTCAAGGGACTCGGTACGCACGGTCGCGCCCTTGAACAAGCCGAAGTCGAGGCCAAAGCCGCTGGTGTTCCAGAAGCGGCTGCCACTGCGTACCAGAGGTGCGTACTTGGGCTCGATCAGGATGTGCACCAACACACGATCGGCGGTCTGGCCCAACTCATAGCCGGTGACTTTGCCGACCGTCACTTCACGGTAAGTGACCGGTACCCCTTCCTTCAACGAACCACGGCGGGCGGCGCTGAGTGTGAGGCTCAGGCCAGCTTCCTGATGCACGGCTTCAGGCGGCTGGGCCAGGGCGACAAAACTCTTCTGCGGGCCGGCGTTTTTTGCGGCCGGTTGCACTTCAATGTATTGGCCGGTGACCAGGGTCTCCAGGTTAGCCGTCTTCATCAGCCCCAGTTCCGGCTTGACCACCCAGAACTGACTGCCCGAACGCGCGATACGGTCCGCAACCTGAGTGATACGCGCCTTGAGCAGCACCGACTGCATGTCGGCACTGAGGTCGACACTCTCGATCTTGCCCACATCCAACCCCTTGAAGCGCACCGGCGTGCCGGCGCTCAGGCCGTCGGCGCGGTCGACTTTGATGGTCACCAGGGTGCCGTGCTGGTTGGCGGCATCACGGTCGGCGTACAGGCGGAAGCGCGGGATACGATGTTTCAACGGCACATTCGGTTCCGGCGTTTCGAAGGCGATACCGCCCGCCATCAGGCTAGCCAGGGATTCGCTTTTGACCTGGATACCGCCGGTGAGGCCGCCCGTGAGGGTGACGCCGCTGGCATTCCAGAAGCGCGTCGAGCCGTTGACCAGGCTTTCATATTCCTTCTCGATATGAACGCCGATCACCAGTTGTTTTTTCTTGCGCGAAAACTGGTAGCTCTGCACCGAACCGACTTTGACCTGCTTGTACAGAATCGGGCTGCCGACATCCAGCGAACCCAGGCTGTCGGTGAGCAACACCATGTGCAGGCCCGGGGAACGCAGGTCCAACGGCGGCGCCTTGGCGCGGGCTACGTATTCGCGTTGTGGCGGGGTGCCTTTGTCGCCTGGGCGAATCGCAATGTAGTTGCCCTTGACCAAGGCCTCCAGGCCGGTGATGCCTGCCAGGGAGATGGACGGTTTGACCACCCAGAATTGCGTGTCCTCGACCAGGTAGTCCTCGGCCAATGGGTCGAGGGTCAGCTCGGCGCTGGCGCTGGACAGGTCCGGGTCGATCTTCAGGGTTTTCAGGCTGCCAACCTGGATGCCTTTGTACATGACCGGCGTACGCCCGGCCTGCAGGCCTTCAAAGTCGGTGAGCTTGACCTTGACCTTGATGCCCGCTGCGGCGGCATCGAAATCTTCGTATAGTCGGAAAGGCAGGCTCGGGTCGGTGGGCGGGCTGTCTTTGCGATTCTCTGGCGTGGCGAAGGCAATACCACCGGCGACAATGCTGGAGAGGGATTCGCTGCGCACTTTCAAGCCGGAAAGGTTGGCATCGATACTGATGCCGCTGGCGTTCCAGAAACGCGTGTGTTTGCGCACCAGGTTGGCGTAGGTCGGTTCGATATAGACCTTGATCTCTACCGTGCTCTGGTCCTCGGACAGCAGATAGCTTTTGACCTGGCCGACCTGAATCTGCTTGTAGAACACCGGACTGCCACGGTTCAGCGAGCCCAGGCGGTCGGCCTTTAGGGTCAGGTGCAAGCCGGGCTTGGCGTCGGATAACGGCGGCTCTTCCGAGAGCGCCTTGAACTTGCGCGTGGGCTCGCCATCACCGGGGCTGGCGGCGATGTAGTTACCCGAGACCAGGGTTTCCAGGCCGGTGATGCCGGCAAGGCTGACGCTGGGCTTGACCAACCAGAAGCGGGTGTTGGTCTTGAGGTACTGCTCAACGTCCTTGTTCATCTCGATGGTGGCGATCACCCCGCGATTGCTGCCCTCATCATCCAGGGCCAGGGTTTTGACCTTACCCACGGTCATGCCTTTGTAGACCACTTCAGTCTTGTTGACCTGAATACCTTCGCCGCTCTCAAAGCGAACTTGAATCTCGATACCTTGCTGGGAATAGGCGCGCCACCCCAGCCAGCCACCGATGATCAGGGCAATCAGGGGCAACACCCAAATGGCCGACCAGTTAGACGCTGGGCGGGTTTTAGCTTTAGGCAAATCACTCATGGTCGTCGTCCGACTCCGTGTTATCCCAAATCAGTCGGGGATCGAAAGTTACTGCGGCAAGCATCGTCAAGATCACCACACTGGCGAACGCCGCAGCGCCGAGGTTGGCCTCGACACTGGCGAGTCGCCCAAAGTTAACGACCGCCACCAGGATGGCGATCACGAAGATATCCAGCATGGACCAACGCCCAATGAACTCGATAAAGCGATACATCACAATGCGTTGTTGCGCGGACAGCGGTTGGTGACGCTGCACCGAGAACAGCAGTAGGCCAATGCCGACCAACTTGAAGGTCGGTACCAGGATACTGGCGATGAACACCACGGCAGCGATAGGAAACATCCCGTGCTGCACGAGCTGGATGACTCCCGACATGATGGTGCTGGGGTCGCCTTGGCCGAGGGAGTTGACCGTCATGATGGGTAACAGGTTAGCGGGGATATACAGGATCGCCGCGGTGATCAACAGCGCCCAGGTGCGTGTGAGGCTATTGGGGCGACGGGCATGGATCAACGCGCCGCAACGGGTGCAGAGTTGCTCCTCGATATCCGCTTCCTGCTTGTTCAACTCATGGCATTCAGTACAAATCAGAATGCCTGCATCAATCGCCCGCATGGTCATCCTCTCCTGACAGCGCTTGCCAGATCTGATGGGGCGACATCACCACCTCAAGCAGAACTTGGACCATTAATAAACTGACGAAGCAGACCAGACCCAGGCCAATGGTGATGGAGGCCATGTCGGCGAGCTTTACGATCGCCACCAGCACACCCATCAAGTAGACCTCCAACATCCCCCAATCCTTCATGTGGTGGTAGATGCGGTATAGCAGCAGCCCGTAGTTGCGACCGATGTTCCAGCGAATGCTGAGCAGCACTGCCAATTGGCACAGGAGCTTGAGCAAGGGGATGCCCATGCTGCACAGGAACACTACGGCGGCAACGCCTTGCATACCGGTATCGAACAGGCCAACCACGCCGCTCCACACGGTGTCCTCCGAGGACTGCCCGAGTAGATTGAGCTGCATGATGGGCAAAAAGTTCGCGGGGATGTACAGCAGCAGAGCTGCCAGTACCAAGGCTAGGCTGCGCTCGACCACATTGTGCCGGTGAGCGTATAGCTCGTAGCCGCAGCGTGGGCATTGGGCTTTTTCGCCGAGGGCGAGCGTTGGTTTGCGCATCAGCAAGTCGCACTCATGGCATGCCACCAGATCGTCCAGCGGTAAATCCGACACCTCGCGGGCATCAACCGGATCGGGCATAGATAGGGCTCTGACTCTAAAAATGGTGAGGTGGCTATTCTAGTGGTGTCGCTCAGAAATAACTGTGCAAATTTGTCGGGGCAGTCAGGTCGGAGCTGCGGGGAACAAGTGTACGGGGACAAGGTGGACACTTTTCGAGCGCCCAAAACAAAACCCCAACTGCTTTCGCAATTGGGGTTTCGGAATTTAATCTTGACGATGACCTACTCTCACATGGGGAAACCCCACACTACCAT
>NZ_JASBQZ010000049.1:15057-33633 GCF_029960685.1 Pseudomonas sp. AL10 | reverse complement strand
GCTCGCTTCGCATCGTGGTTACCGTTGGCTGCTACAACCTACAAAATTGTGTAGAAGCTGCGACGGCGGTGTGTCAGAGGTCAATGTGCTGATTGAACCAGCGCTATCGCAGGCAAGCCAGCTCCCACAGTTGTAGGTATTTCAGGTCGGGATTTTCGGTGTGTGCAAGTGCGCTGTGGGGAATGCCTGTGCATACGCGTGACACACCCTAAGTACCTGTTCATCGGCAAACCGCGCGCCCACCACATGCAAGCCCACTGGCAAGCCATTTGCCGCCAACCCGCAGGGCACTGACGCCGCCGGTTGCTGGGTGAGGTTGAACGGGTAGGTGAACGGCGTCCATTCCATCCACTCAGTCATTCCCGAACCCGGCGGTACGTTGTGCCCGGCTTCGAATGCGGTGATCGGCATCATCGGCGACACCAGCACATCGTAATGCTCATGGAACGCGGCCATCCGTGCGACCAGCGCCGCGCGGGCTTCCAGCGCTCCGTTGAAATCATTCAGGCTCAAGCGTTCGCCCTGCTGTGCAATACGCAGCAACCCCGGGTCGAGCTGTTGCTTTTGCGCCTCGCTCATTGTGCCGGTCAGGCGTGCTGCGCCGGCAGCCCATAGGGTGCTGAACACCTCCAGCGGGTCGCTGAAGCCAGGGTCGATTTGTTCGACATGGGCGCCCAGTTGCACCAGGCCCTGCACCGCCTGATCCACCACCTGGGCGACCTGCGGGTCGAGCTTCGCATAGCCGAACGTGGGGCTGTAGGCGACACGTAATCCCTTCAAGTCCGCTCCTGGAGCGAGCCAGGGCGTGGTTCGCGGCGCGCCGATTAGGCCGTCCCGCGCATCTGGCTGCGCCACGGCTTGCAGCATCAGCACGCTGTCTTCCACGGTGCGCGTCATCGGCCCCAGGTGCGACAGGATTGTCATGGAACTGGCCGGCCATTGCGGCACATAGCCGAAGGTTGGCTTGATCCCGAAGGTGCCGGTAAACGCACAGGGAATGCGGATCGAGCCACCGGCGTCGCTGCCCTGGTGCAGCACGCCCAGGTTCAACGCCGCTGCCGCACCGGCGCCTCCGGACGAACCGCCGGCGGTGGTGCGCGTGTCCCACGGGTTGCGGGTGATGCCGTACAGCGGGTTGTCGGTCACGCCTTTCCAGCCGAATTCCGGCGTAGTGGTCTTGCCCAGCAGCACAGCGCCGGCCTTGCGCATGAAGGCCGAAAAGGGCGCGTCGACGTCCCATGGGCCCTCGGCACTGGAGGTGCGCGAGCCTTTGCGCGTGGGCATGCCGACCGTCAAGGTGAGGTCTTTGATCGACGCCGGTACGCCATCCAGTGCGCCGCAAGGTTCGCCTTTGAGCCAGCGCTGTTCCGACGCTCGCGCCGCGTCCAGTGCGCCTTGCGGGTCGACATGGCAGTAGGCATTCACCACCGGGTTGTAGCGCTCGATGCGCAGCAGCGCATCTTCAGTAACCTCCACGGGGGATAAGCTTTTGTCGCGAAAATGCTGCAACAGTTGCACCGCTGTCAGTTGGCCAATCTCACTCATGCCAGATCCCCCTGGGCCGCGTTCACCATGGCGCGCAGCAACACCGCGCAACCCGCCGCCAGGTCATCCGGCGCGGCGTTTTCGATTTCGTTATGGCTGATGCCGCCTTCGCACGGCACAAAGATCATCCCAGCCGGGCCCAGTTCGGCGACGAAGATCGCGTCATGCCCGGCGCCGCTGACGATGTCCATATGGCTCAAGCCCAATGCCTTGGCACCTTCACGCACGGCATTGACGCAGGCCGGGTGGAAGTCCAGCGGCGGGAAGTCGGCGGTGGGCGTCAGTTCAAACGTCAAGCCGTGGCGGGCAGTGGAGTCCTCGATCACGCTACGCACTTCGTCGACCATGGCTTGCAGCTTGTCGGCGTGCAGGTGACGCAGGTCGATGGTCATGTTTACTTGGCCGGGGATCACGTTGCGTGAGCCAGGGTGCAGGTTCAGGCAGCCGACGGTACCGCAGGCGTGAGGCTGATGCTGATGGGCGATACGGTTGACCGCGCTGACCACCTCGGCAGCGCCCACCAGGGCGTCCTTGCGCAGGTGCATGGGTGTAGGGCCCGCATGCGCCTCCACGCCAGTGAGGGTCAGGTCGAACCATTTCTGGCCCAGGCAGCCCATCACCACGCCCAGGGTAATGGCCTGGTCCTCCAGCACCGGGCCTTGCTCGATATGCGCTTCGAAATACGCCCCCACCGGGTGGCCCAGCGCCGCACGCGAACCTGCATAGCCGATGCGCTGCAATTCGGCGCCCACCGACAGGCCCTGGTCGTCGCGCTTGTCGAGGGTCTCCTGCAAGTCGAACTTCCCGGCAAATACCCCGGAGCCCATCATGCACGGCGGGAAGCGTGAGCCTTCTTCGTTGGTCCATACCACCACTTCGATGGGCGCCTGGGTTTCGATCTGCAAGTCATTGAGCGTGCGGATCACTTCCAGCCCGGCCATTACCCCGTAGCAACCGTCGAACTTGCCGCCGGTGGGCTGGGTGTCGATATGGCTGCCGGTCATCACCGGGGGCAGGGCGGGGTTGCGGCCAGGGCGCCGGGCGAAAATATTGCCGATGGCATCCACACTGACGCTGCACCCGGCGGCTTCGCACCACTGCACAAACAGGTCGCGGGCCTGGCGGTCCAGGTCGGTGAGGGCTAGGCGACACACGCCGCCCTTGGCCGTGGCGCCGAGCCGGGCCAGGTCCATCAGCGACTGCCACAAGCGGTCGCGGTTGATCAGCGGGGCATTGCTCTGGAGCGGTTGCGCAAGACTGTTCATCAGGAATCTCCACTCAGGCACTCAAGGCCAGGTATCGGTTTTTGATCGTCGGGTCGGCGCGGAAGTCAGCGGCGCTGCCTTCGTACACCACGCGGCCCTGTTCGAGCACGTAATGGCGGTCGGCGAGCTTGTCGCAGACCATCAGGTTCTGTTCCACCAGCAACACCGGCAGGCCCTCGTCCTTGACCTTGCGCAGGATCTTCACCAGCTCGTCAACGATCACAGGGGCCAGGCCTTCAGTGGGTTCGTCGAGGATCAGCAGCTTGGGATCGTTCAGCAGGGCGCGGGCGATGGCGAGCATCTGCTGTTCGCCGCCGGACAACGCGTGGCCGGCGTTTTTGCGCCGCTCCTTGAGGCGCGGGAACATGGCGTATACGTCTTCCAGTTGCCAGCGGCTGTGCTTGCGGGCGGCGATGCGCAGGTTTTCTTCCACCGTCAGCAGGCGGAAAATTCCGCGGTTTTCCGGTACCAGCGCCAGGCCTTGGCGCGCAATTTCAAAGATCTTTTGCCCGACCAGCGCCTGGCCGTTGAAGTGGATCTGGCCCTGGCGCGGGCAGATGATGCCGAGGATGCTGCGCAGGGTGGTGGTCTTGCCGGCACCGTTACGGCCGAGCAGGGTCACCAGTTCGCCGGGGTTGACGCTCAGCGACACACCCTCCAGCACATGGCTTTTGTCGTAGTAGGAATGGATATTCTCGACGATCAGCATCAGGCAGCCTCCCCAAGATAGGCAGTGCGCACACGTTCATCGGCGCGCACGAATTCCGGCGTGCCTTCCACCAGAATCTGCCCATGGCTCATCACCGTGATGCGCTGGCTGATGGACATGACGATGCTCATGTTGTGTTCGATCAGCAGCACCGTATGGTCGCGGCCAAGGTCGCTGATCAGTTGGGTCATGATCGGGATATCGTCGATGCCCATGCCCGAGGTGGGCTCGTCGAGCATCAACAGTTTGGGTTTGGAGCAGATCGACATGCCCACCTCCAGCACCCGTTGTTGGCCGTGGGACAACTCACCGGCCAGGGTGTCGGCACGTGCCGTGAGTTGCAGGCGTTCCAGCACCTGGTCGGCCATCTCCAGGTGTTCGCGCTGGCTGTCGACCCGACGCCAGAAATTCAAGGCTCGCACGCCGTCGCGGCCTTGGGCGGCCAGTCGCAGGTTCTCGCGCACGCTGAGGTTCTGGAACAGGCTGGTGAGTTGGAACGAGCGCGCCATGCCCAGGCCGACGCGGCCGTGGGCGGGCTTGCGCATCAGGTTCTTGCCGTCGAAATGGATCGCCCCGGCGGTGGCCTGGCGTTCGCCCGTCAGGCAATGAAACAGGCTAGTCTTGCCGGCGCCATTGGGGCCGATGATGGTGTGGATGGTGCCGGCTTCAACCTTGAGGTTGACGCCATTGACCGCATGGAACGCGCCGTAGGCCAGCTCCAGGTTTTGGGTTTCCAGCAAGATACTCATAGCCCGTCCTCCTTGGCGACGACCACGGCTTTGCGCGTGCCGCGCAGCTTTTCGAACAGCGACGCGAGGCCGCCCCACAAACCGCCGCGCATGAAGATCACCACCAGGATCAGGATCACCCCCAGCAGCATCAGCCAGCGCGGCCACAGGTCGGAGAGGAAATCCCCCAGCAGCACGATGGAGCCGGCACCCAGCAGTGAGCCGAACAGCGAGCCGGTGCCGCCGACGATGGTCATGATCAGGATGTTCTCGGACATCGCCAGGTCGATATTCGACAGCGGCACAAAGTGCAGCAGCATGGCGTACAGCGCCCCGGCAATCCCGGTGACCGCGCCGGACAGCACGAACACCAGGATCTTGAAGTGGCGCGTGTCGTAGCCGATGGCCGAGGCGCGGGTTTCATTTTCGCGAATCGCCATCAGCGTGCTGCCAAACGGTGAGGCGATCACCCGACGTGCGCCGATGAAGATCAGCAAGAACAGCACCGCGACAAAACCGTAGAACGCGCGGGCATCGGCCAGGGACAGCAGCACGGTGTCACCCACCCGGATTTCCGGGCGCGGCACGCTGAGGAGGCCGTTGTCGCCACCGGTCCAGTCGCTCAGGGTGTAGGCAACAAAGTAAGCCATCTGGCTGAACGCCAACGTGAGCATCACGAAATAAATGCCGGTGCGTCGAATCGCCAGGGCACCCACCAGCAAAGCCAGCACGCCGCCGGCCAGCGCCGCGCCCAGCAACGCGGTGAATAGGCCCAGTTGCAGGTGGATCATCAACAGCGCCGCGCAATAAGCGCCGGCGCCAAAGAAGATGCCTTGGCCGAAGGACAGCAGCCCGGTGTAGCCCAGCAGCAGGTTGCAGGCCAGGGCGGCCATGGCAAAGATCAGGATCTCGGTGGCCAGGGTCGCCGAGGGCAATACCAACGGCAGGCCGATCAGCACGGCCAGCACCCACAGCAACATGGCTCTGGATTGGGTCTTGGCGAACGGCAGGGGGTTTTTCTCGCTCATGTCAGGCTCTCCCGAACAGGCCGTAAGGGCGCACCAGAATCACCACGGCCATGGCGCCGTAGATCATCAGGCTCGCACCCTGGGGCCAGAGTGTGGTCATCAGGCTTTGCACCACGCCCACCAGCAAACCGCCGACCAGCGCACCGCTGAACGAGCCCATGCCGCCGATCACCACCACCACGAAGGCGATGCCCAAAATCTCCGGGCCGACGAAGGGCTGGGCGCCGCGCAAGGGTGCGAACAACACCCCGGCGACACCGGCCAGGGCGACGCCGAGGGCGAAGGTCATGGAGAACAGGCGGAAAATATTGGTGCCCAGCAGCGACACGGTTTCAGTGCTTTCACTGCCGGCGCGCACCAGGGCACCGAAGCGCGTGCGTTCCAGCAGCAGCCACAGGCCCAGGCCCACCAGCCCGGAAAACACAATGAGGAACAGGCGGTAGTAGGGATAGACAAAGTCACCCACCACCAGCACGCCGCGCAGCAGCTCTGGTACGGCGACGCTTTTGCCCACTGGGCCCCAGATCATCACGCTGGCTTCCTGGATGATCAGGGCGATCCCTAAGGTCACCAGAATCTGGAACATGTGCGGCAAGTGGTAGATGCGCTGGATCAGCAAGCGCTCGATCACCCAGGCCAGCGCGGCCACCACCAGCGGCGCGATCAGCAGCGCCAGCCAGAAGTTGCCGGTAAGGCTCACGGCGGTGTAGCAGATGTAGGCGCCGAGCAGGAAGAACGCGCCGTGGGCGAAGTTGACGAAGTTGAGCAAGCCGAAAATGATCGTCAGCCCCACCGCGATCAGGAAGTAGATCATCCCCAACCCGAGGCCGTTGAGAATCTGGAACAGGTACAGATTAAGCATGCAGGCACCCTCCGCAGACGGCCGCTTGCACGGCCCTGCGCGACAAAAGTTAAGCGGTCAGCCGAGTGTGCAGCCCGTCGCCTCGACTGCGGGGAACGACTGGCCAGCGCTGAGCACTTTGGCCAGGTCGTCCTTGTCGGCCATGTCGCCGCTGGCCTTGCCGATCAACAGGTAATAATCCTTGATCACCTGGTGGTCGCCGGCGCGGATCGACTCCTTGCCGGTCGGGCCTTCGTAGCTCAAGCCCTGCATGGCCTTGGCCACGGTCGGGCCGTCGAAGCTGCCGGTGGCAATGATGGTGTCGAGCATGACTTTGGTGCTGATGTAGTCGGCGGCCAGCGGGTAGGTAGGGTTGATGCCGTAGGTGGCCTGGGTGAGCTTGACCAGTTCACGGTTGAGCGGGGTGTCGACCTGATGCCAGTACTGCGCGCCCAGGTACACGCCTTCGAGCACATCGCTGCCCAGTTCCTGGAATTGATCCAGGCCGGCAGACCACACCAGCAAGACCTTCATGCGTTCCTTGATGCCGAAGTTCACCGCCTGGCGCAGGGTGTTGGACGATTGGCTGCCGAAGTTGAGCAGCACCAGCACATCGGGCTTGGTGGAAATGGCGTTGGTCAGATAGCCGGAGAATTCCTGTTCCTGCAGCGAGTGGTAGCTGTTGCCCACGTGTTCCAGGCCATGTTCCTTGAGCACGTTCTTGGCGCCTTCGAGCAAGGCTTCGCCGAACACGTATTGCGGGGTGATGGTGTACCAGCGCTTGGCGTCCGGCAGCAGCTTGATCAGCGGCACCATGGTTTCGCGGATCGCGCCGTAGGTGGGGACTGACCAGCGGAAGGTCGCCTTGTTGCAGTCCTTGCCTGTAACTTCATCGGCGCCCACCGGGGTCATGAACACGCCGCCGACCTTGTCCACTTCCTTGGCCACTGCCAGGGCGGAAGACGATAGCGTGCAGCCCTGGAAGAACCGCGCGCCGTCCTGCTGTATGGCCTCCTGCGCCTTGCGCACCGCCTTGCCGGCGTTGCCTTCGGTGTCGATGACCTTGTAGTTCAGCGGGCGGCCGAGCAATTGGGGGTGTTGTTGCACCGCCAGGCGCGAACCCATGTCGGCAAATTTGCCATAGCTGGCAAAGGCGCCAGACATGGACTTGAGGCCGTAAAAGGTAAAAGGCTCGGCGGCGAATGCCGAACGCACGCTCAGCGGAAGGCTGAGGGCGGCGGCTGCGGTGAGGCTGGCTTTCAATAACGTACGACGCTGCATGGGGTGACTCCCTGGTTTAGTTATTGGCAGGAGCGGCAAGGGCGATACGGTGGAGCAAGGGCCTGTGGGCAGGCTTGTTATTAGATGTGGGAGCTGGCTTGCCTGCGATGCAGGCGCCTCGGTATTACAGGGAAGGCCGAGTCGATGCCATCGCAGGCAAGCCAGCTCCCACATTGATCGGGTTCCCACATTGGATGTTCGGTGTGTTTAAGAGTGGTCGAACTCCAGTAGGAAGTGCGGGCTTACCTGGCCTTCCAGCGCGGTCATATGGTGTTCGGCATCGCACATGTGTTCATGCATCAAGCTGCGTACCGCGCTTTCATCCCCAGCGCGAAAGGCGATCAGCAGTTGCTTGTGATAGTCCAGGTTGGCCGCGTCGAACTGCTTGCGCTTGGGCTTGTAGGCCTTTTTCAGCACCACCAGATCGCGCAGCAAGTCATTGAGAAACTGCGCCATGAAACTCAGCAGCGGGTTGGGGCACGCCCGGGCCAGCAGGTTGTGGAACTCCAGTTCCGCCAGGCGCTGTTCGCGCTGGCCGGCTTCGCTGTCTTCGGGGGCGCTGCAAAACTCCACGTTGGCTTGCAGGGCGATGTAATCGTCTTCGCTCAAACGCCCCAGCACCGACACTGCCAGTTCCACTTCGATGACCTTGCGCAGTTGGTAGACCTGCTCGCCGTCCAGGTGCTGGAAGTGCAGGTAATTGCGCAAGGCGCGGCTGGCCGGTTCAGTGCCGGCCTGGTTCAAGTAGGCCCCGCCGCTGGGGCCGGTGCGTGTGCTCACCAGGCCTTCGACCTCCAGCGCCTTGAGCGCTTCGCGCGCCGAGCCCTTGGAGCACTGGAAACTTTCCATCAGCTCGCGTTCGGTGGGCAGGCGGTCGCCGGGCTTCAAGGCGTCGGTGACGATCGAGCGCTTGACCGACTCGACAATCACATCGGACAGCTTCTGGCGTTTGCGGCGTAGCGGTCGACTCAGCATGGCGGTGATTTATCGTATTAATGCGGATAAATAGTACTTAATAACGATTGGGCAGGGGCGTCAACGCAAGGGGTCGTTTTCGGTGAATAGGGGTCGTAAATGCGCAGGTTATTCCCAGGCGCCCAAATCCAGGCAGCGTGCGGACGCCGGCGGCTGTTTACCGTAAGCGAGGAAATCCCCCAGCCAACGGCTCACGCAGCCGTCGGCGCCTGCGTGTGCCGACTCCTTGAGCAAGAGTTGCTCGACACCGGTGGCGAGTGGTTCGCCAGGTTCGGTATTGATCAGCACCATGCGCCCGACGCGCTCGGGAAACAGCGTGCCATAGCGGCTGCCCAGGCGAGTGGCCGCGGCGTTGCCCAGGTAGTTGAGGCGTGCCTCGCCCAGTTGCCCGCGCACGAACTCCATATCCTGCGCGGCCTGTTCCACGCCATTGCCTTGGCGCAGGTCGCGGGTGCTCAGCTCGATCACGTCATAACGGTCGACCAGGGTGCGATAGGCCTGGGTGGCAAGCGACTCCCAGCGACTGGCCAGGTGAAGGACGAAAGGTGCGCCTTTGGCCTGTTGGGGGTCGCCTGCCTGGATGAACACCACACCCTCACGGTTGAGCGGCTGCCGTGCGCCTACCCGTGTCACGCTCAGGCGTATGCGGCCGCGCTGGGGGGCGGCATGGTCGCGGGGCACGCTGACCAGGCCGCATTGGGTGCGGCCAACCACTTCGGGGTCCAGGCGCGCTGTTGCAGTGAGTGGGCAGTCCAGCAACCAGTCGATCGCGGTGGGGGCGATCAAGGGCTCGGCCAACGCCAGGTTTGGTATCAGCCAGAAGCCGATGCAGGCCAGGCCGTTTACAAAAGCGCTGGGTTTCATCATGAGGTCCCGGGCATCCGTGTGATAACGGCTTTTTTACCAAGGACCTTGGGGTGGAAAATGTAAGGTGAAGAAACAGCTGGTGTATGAAATATGAGTTTCGTTTATCAGATATCGGTGTTCCAGCCACCGCCTAGCGCTTTGTACAGGGCGATGCTGGCCTGCAGGCGCGACAAACGCAGCAGTACGTTCTGGTCCTGGGCGTCGTACAGGGTACGCTGGGTTTCCAGTACCGTGAGCAGGTCTTCGGCGCCGGCCTCATAGCGGCTTTGGGCAATCTGGAAGGCGGTCTGCGCCTGGTGCAGTTCCTCGGTTTGCCACTGGCGTTGCTGGTCCAGGCGGGTGATGCTGCTGAGGGCTTTTTCCACATCGGCAAAGCCGTTGATGATCGCCCCGCGGTAGGTTTGCAGCAGTTCATCCTGGCGTGCCCGAGCCTTGTCGCGCTCGGCGCTCAGCCGGCCATTGTTGAAGATCGGCGCCATCAGGCCCGAGGTCAGTGTGTAGAAAGGGCTGCGCAGGATCTCTTCGGCCTTGGACGCGCCCGAGCCGAGCGTTGCGCCCAACGTCACCGTCGGCAGCATGGCCGCACGGGCCACCGTGACGTCGGCACTGGCCGCCGCCAACTGGGCCTCGGCCTGGGCGAGATCGGGGCGCCGGCTCAATAACTGGCTGGGCACGCCGGGCCCGATACTCGGCCAGCTCAGTGCATGGAAGGGTTCTGTGCCCAGGTCCAGGGCCTGCACGGGCTGGCCGAGCAAGGCGGCGAGGGTGATCTGCGATTCTTCGGCCGATTGCTCGATCAGCGGCAGTTGCCGTTGCTGACCGGCCACCAGGCTTTTCTGTTGTGCCAGTTCCAGGGCCGTGGCGGAACCGGCATCAAAGCGGGTCTGCACCAGGTTCAGCACATTGCGCGCATTCGCCAGGTTGAGCTCGGCAATCTGCAAACGCTGGCGTGCGGCCAGGGTTTGCGCGTAGCGGTCGGCGACGTTGCTGAGCAGGGTCAGCTCCACGTTGGCCTGATCGAACTCACTGGCCTGCAGGCTGTGCACGGCGCTGTCGCGCGCAGCGGCGCGGCCACCCCAGAAGTCGATTTCGTAGCTGGCCGTGAGGTTGGCGTCATAGTTGGTGACGGTCCTGTTGCTCTCGGTGGCGTCCAGCTCCGAGTTGCCGCTGCCGCGCAACAGCCGTTGACGGCTGGCGCCGAGGTTGAACTTCAGCTCCGGCAACAACGGTGCACCGGCGATCACCGCCGTGGCCTGGGCCTGGCGGACACGCGCCATGGCCGCCGTTACGTCGAAGCTGTCACGGCGGGCCTGGTCGATCAGGCGGTTCAACGCCGGGCTGCCAAACTGCGTCCACCAGTGTTGGTTGGTGGCTTGGTTTACCTCGTGCTCGGCATAGTGCCAAGCGGCGGGCGCAGCGATGCCGCTGTCGATGGCGGGCGGGTTAGCGCCACAGGCCGTGAGCAACAGGCACACACTGAGCGCTGACAGTTGTGGAGTGAGAGATCGTTTATTCACTGGTCAACGCCTTAACCGGATCGAGCCGGGCAGCTTTACGGGCCGGCATAAAGCCGAATACGACACCGGTAACCAATGCACAGCCAAACGCACCGAGCACCGCCACCAGGGAAAACTGCACCGCCACTTCAGCCAGTACCAGCACGCCGCCCACCAGCAAGGCCAGGGCAATACCGAACAGGCCACCGACCACCGAGAGCATCACCGCTTCGGTGAGGAACTGGCGCAGGATGTCGCGCTGGCGTGCCCCGGTGGCCATGCGGATGCCGATTTCACGGGTGCGTTCGCGCACGGTCATCAACATGATATTCATCACGCCGATGCCGCCCACCAACAGCGAAATCGCCGCAATCGAGCCGAGCATCAGCGACAGGGTGTTCTGGGTACGCGCTTCGGCCTGGATCATCGCGGCATTGTTGGTCAACTCGTAGTCGCGCTTGCCGTTGTGCAACTTCAGCATCAGTTGGTCGATGGCGCGTTCGGCTTCATGCACCTTGCGCGCATCGGTGGTGGCAATCGCCACGTATTCGGGGTTGTAGCTGCCGAACAGGCGGACACTGGCGGCGCTGTAAGGAATGGCGACACGGTCGTCACTGTCCTTGTTGCCGGAGCTGGAGCCTTTTTCCGCGAGCACGCCGACCACCTGGAAGGGCACGTTCTCGATCAGGATGTACTGGCCGATGGGGTTGGCCACGTCCTTGAACAACTTTTGGCGGATGCGCGCGCCGATCACGGCGACCGTGGCGGCGGCGCGTTCGTCGGCCTCGGTGAAATAGCTACCCTCGACCACCGGCCAGTTGAAAATCTCCGGGAAGTTGGTGTCGTTGCCCCCCACATAGGCCATGTAGTCGACATTGCCGAAGCGCACGCCCGCGTCGGTGCCGTTGACCGGCATGATGCGCTTGACCTGCGGCAGCGTCGCCAGGGCGGCGACGTCGTTGAGGGACACAATACCCAGCGGCGTACGCGGGTTGGGTGAAGAACCGCTGAGGTAGATGATATTGGAGCCGAACGCGCCCATTTGCGCCATGACCTGGCGCTTGCTGCCTTCGCCCACCGCCAGCATCACCACCACCGACGCGACGCCGATGATAATGCCCAGCAGCGTCAGCGCCGTGCGAAAACGGTTGATCCACATCACCCGCCAGGCGGCTTGCACCGCGTCCAGCAATTCGGCTTTCCAGGCACCGTTGTGCTCGGCGCCGTCGGCCAGGCGTTGGCGCAGGTCCACGGCGTGCAAGGCGCCGGCCGCCAGGCTGGGTATGGCCGCGCGGGTGTCAGCCGAATCGCTGATGATCTGGCCGTCGCGAATCTCGATGATGCGGTTGGCCCGCGCCGCCACTTCACGGTCGTGGGTAATCAGGATGACCACATGGCCCTGGCTCGCCAGTTCGTCGAGCAAGGCCATGACCTCCGCGCCGCTGTGGCTGTCGAGGGCGCCGGTGGGTTCATCGGCGAGGATGATATGGCCGCCGTTCATCAGGGCGCGGGCGATGGACACCCGTTGCTGTTGCCCACCGGACAACTGGTGCGGCCGATTGCCGGTGCGTTCGGCCAGGCCCAGGCGGGTGAGCAGGGCGCGTGCGCGGGCATGACGCTCGGTGGCGCTGATACCGGCATAGATCGCCGGCATCTCGACGTTTTCCTGGGCAGAGCCTGAGGGAATCAAATGGTAGCCCTGGAACACAAAACCGAAGGCTTCGCGGCGCAGCCAGGCCAGTTCGTCGCTGCCCAGGTGGGCGACGTTTTCCCCGGCGAACAGGTAGTCGCCCTCGGTGGGGCGGTCGAGGCAGCCGAGGATGTTCATCAGCGTCGATTTACCCGAGCCCGACGCGCCGACAATGGCGACGAACTCGCCGGCATGGATCGACAGGTCAATGCCACGCAACACATCGACCTGCGGGCTGTCGCCGCCGCCGTAGGATTTGCGAATGCCTTTGAGTTCAATCAGCGGCGTGGTCAATTCAGCCCCCATGGCTGTCAGCCGGGCCGATCAACAGGTGGTCGCCCTCGTTCAGCCCGCCGAGTACTTCGACGCGCAGGCGGTCGCTGATGCCCAGGCGCACTTCGCGGTCTTCGATGGCACCGTTTTTGGCCACCACCCGGGCGATTTGCGCTGCGGAGCCAGGCACGCCTTGCAAGGCTGCGACCGGTACGGTGAGGGCATCTTTAACCTGGCTTGCGACGAAAAAGACCTGGGTGGTCATCTCGGCCATCAGCGCGTTGTCGGCGTTGTCTACGTCGAGCAGCACCGTGTACAGCACCACTCGGCCAGTGCCGCTCTTGCTGGTACTGCTCGGGCTGCCGTTGCTCTGGGTTTCGTTCAAGGGCTTGGGCGGGATCGGCAGGATCTGGCGCACGGTGCTGGTCCAGCGCCGGCTGCCACCGCTCAGGGTGGTGAAATACGCGCTCATGCCGGGTTTGACATGGCCGATGTCGGCTTCGGAAACTTCCGCCCACACGGTCATGGGCGACAGCTTGGCGATGCGCAGGATCAGCGGGGTTTGCTGTTGCGCGTTGAGGGTCTGGCCGACGCGCGCGTCCACGGCCACCACGGTGCCGGTCATCGGCGCGTAGATGCGCGTGTAGCCCAACTCGGCTTCGTCGCTGCGCAGGCTGGCCTGGGCCTGGCGGATCTGTGCCTGGAACATCTCGACCCGTGCCTGGGTCGCGTTGAGTTCAGCCTTGGCGGTCTGCACGTCTTCCTCGCGGGTGGCGTTGCCGGCACTCAGGCGCTGCTGGCGCTGGTACTTCTGGCGGGCCAGTTGGTGCTGGGCTTTCTGCTCCTGCAACTGGGCCTGCAGGTTTTCGATGGCATAGCGGCTGGCGTCGAGCTTGGCTTTTTGCGTGGCGGGGTCGATCTCCACCAGCAACTGGCCCTCTTGGACCTGGTCGCCGGCCTCGACGTGGATCTTGCGGATCTGCCCGGAGGCCTGGGCGCCGACGTCTACGTAACGTCGCGGTTGCAGGGTGCCCAGGGCGGTGACGCTGTTTTCGATGTCGGCGCGGGTCACGGTGACGGTGGTCAGGGCATCGCGGCCCGGCGTCAGGCCCTGCCAGGTGGCAAACGCAACGATGGGAATCAGGCACGCCACCACAAGCAGGGCGCGTCGGGCAGGTCGAGGGCGTTTCATCGGTAGCTTCCAGCCAGGAAAGTTCGGGGCGCAGTCGCGCAGAGCTGACAGGTAAACGAGGAAAATGCCCCGGGATTTAGGCTGTTACATAAGTAGTTACAGCTCGGTTGGAGAAAAAATTCGACCGCTGACGAGAGAGTTCTTTAAAAGTAGATGAGAATTACTATAAATTGCACACGCTCAAACTGCCATCATCGGTGATGGCAAAACCGCCATTGGTTGCGGGTGCATTCAGGTAAGCGGATGTGCTCTTGGGTTTTTCGCGAGCAAGCTCGCTCCTACAGGGGGGGGGGCGTCGTTGGTATTAAGGCCGTGGGGTCAGGAGTCATGGTGGAAAACTACTATCGCGAGCTGGTGTGTTTCCTCAACGCCAAGCTGGGCAACCGTCAGGTGGCCGAAGATGTGGTGCATGACGCTTATGTGCGGGTGCTCGAACGCTCCAGCGACACCCCGATCGAACAACCGCGCGCCTTCCTGTACCGCACCGCCTTGAACCTGGTGATCGACGGCCATCGGCGCAATGCCGTGCGCCAAGCCGAGCCCCTGGAGGTGCTGGACAGCGAAGAGCGCTTCGCCGCCTGTTCCCCCCACGCCAGCCACGATCAGGGCCAGCGCCTGGAGATGCTCGAGCGCGCCTTGGCCGAGTTGCCGGCGGCCTGTCGCGACAGTTTCCTGTTGCGCAAACTCGAAGGCCTGTCCCACGTGCAAATCGCCGAACGCCTGGGCATTTCCCGCAGCCTGGTGGAAAAACACATCGTCAATGCGATGAAGCACTGCCGGGTGCGCATGCGCGAGTGGGAAGCGCACTGATCGGCTGTTAGTTAAATTTTATTTCACTGTCCTCGTTTCCTATCAACACACGGCCTGTTGTTCAGGCCATGAAGGTATTCCCGCCCCATCGCCAAGGGGCTTATCCAGAGGACACTGGAATGACACAGGCAATTGCTTCGCCCGCGGTTCATGACCTGATCGGGATCGGTTTCGGCCCTTCGAACCTGGCGCTGGCCATCGCCCTGCAGGAGCGTGAAAAGGCCCAGGGCAAGCTGGACGTGCTGTTTCTCGACAAACAAGCCGACTACCGCTGGCACGGCAATACCCTGGTGACCCAGAGCGAACTGCAGATTTCCTTCCTCAAGGACCTGGTGACCCTGCGCAACCCCACCAGCCCGTACTCCTTCGTCAACTACCTCAAGGCCCACGAACGCTTGGTGGACTTCATCAACCTGGGCACCTTCTATCCCTGCCGCATGGAGTACAACGATTACCTGCGCTGGGTGGCGGGGCAGTTCCAGGCCCAGGCCAACTACGGTGAAGAAGTGCTGGCCATTGAGCCGATCCTGCATCAGCAGCAGGTCGAGGCGTTGCGCGTGATCTCCCGCGATGCCCAGGGCGAGCAGCATGTGCGCACCACCCGTTCGGTGGTGGTCAGCGCCGGTGGCACGCCGCGCGTCCCCGAGGCATTCAAGGCGCTCAAGGGCGACAGCCGGGTGTTCCACCATTCCCAGTACCTGGAGCGCATGGCCAACCAGCCGTGCGTAGACGGCAAGCCGATGCGCATCGCCGTGATCGGCGGTGGCCAGAGCGCGGCCGAAGCCTTTATCGACCTCAATGACAGCTTCCCGTCGGTGCAGGTCGACATGATCCTGCGCGGCTCGGCGCTCAAGCCAGCCGACGACAGCCCGTTCGTCAACGAAGTGTTCTCACCAGCTTTCACTGACCTGGTGTTCCAGCAAGTCGGTGCCGAGCGTGAGCGTTTGGTCGCCGAGTACCAGAACACCAACTACTCGGTGGTGGACCTGGACCTGATCGAGCGCATCTACGGGATTTTCTACCGCCAGAAAGTCTCCGGCATCGCCCGCCAGGCGTTCCGCACCCTGACCGTAGTGGAGAAAGCCACCCCAGGCCCGCTGGGTATCGAACTGGCCCTGCGCAATAGCGCCACCGGCGAAACCAGCCTCAACCATTACGACGCGGTAATCCTGGCCACCGGCTACGAGCGCCAGATGCACCGTGAACTGCTGGCGCCGCTGGAGGCCTACATGGGCGACTTCGAAGTGGCCCGCGACTACCGCATCGTCACCGACGAACGCTGCAAGGCCGGCATCTACATCCAGGGCTTCAGCCAGGCCAGCCATGGCTTGAGCGATACCTTGCTGTCGGTGCTGCCGATTCGGGCGGATGAGATTGCGGCATCGTTGTATGAGCACGATCGAAACCGCGACAAGGGACGTTCGGTGCAGGACTTGCTCCTGGCTACTGCCAGCTGACCGATCCCCTGTAGGAGCGAGCTTGCTCGCGAAGAACGTCAACGATAACGCGCCTCATCTGAATGAACGCGGCGCTCTTGCCTTCTTCGCGAGCAAGCTCGCTCCTACAGACGGCACTTGTGACAAGGTGTGGCTATTGGTACTGTACAAAAAACCAGTATCGGTAGCCCTCCATGCAGTTGATCGAAAAACTCAGCATCCTCGCCGACGCCGCCAAGTACGACGCGTCCTGCGCCAGCAGTGGTGCGCCCAAGCGCAGTTCCGAGGGCAAGGCGGGGCTGGGTTCCACCAATGGCATGGGCATCTGCCACAGCTACACGCCCGATGGCCGTTGCGTGTCGTTGCTCAAGGTGTTGCTCACCAACTTCTGCCTCTACGACTGCCAATACTGCGTCAACCGCCGCTCCAGCGACGTGCCCCGTGCGCGCTTCAGCCCGGAGGAGGTGGTCACCCTGACCCTGGATTTCTACAAGCGCAATTGCGTCAGCGGGCTGTTCCTCAGCTCCGGCATCATCCGTTCGTCGGACTACACCATGGAGCAACTGGTGCGGGTCGCCAAGCTGCTGCGCGAAGAGCATGACTTTCGCGGTTATATCCACCTCAAGACCATCCCCGATGCCGACCCGGCCCTGATCGCCGAGGCCGGCCGTTATGCCGATCGCCTCAGCGTGAACATCGAACTGCCCACCGACGCCAGCCTGCAAACCCTGGCGCCCGAGAAGCAGATCGGCTCGATCAAGCAGGCCATGCAGACCATCTACACCGGCGAGCAGACGGTGCTCAATGAACCCCGCGCGCCTCGTTTCGCCCCGGCCGGGCAGAGCACGCAGATGATCGTCGGCGCCGATGACACCGACGACAGCACCATCCTGCACGGTGCCGAGGCGTTGTACGGCAATTTCAAGCTGCGCCGTGTGTATTACTCGGCATTCAGCCCCATTCCCAACAGCCCGAAAAGCGTGCCTTTAGCCGCGCCGCCGCTGATGCGCGAGCACCGCTTGTACCAGGCTGATTTCCTGTTGCGCAGTTACGGTTTCCGCGCCAATGAGCTGTTCGCCGGCCCCGGTGACCTGGCACTGGATATCGACCCCAAGCTGGCCTGGGCCCTGGAGCACCGCGAGGTGTTCCCCCTGGACCTGAACCGCGCCGAGCCCACCCTGATCGCACGTATCCCCGGCATCGGCCTGCGCACCACCCAGCGCCTGGTCGACCTGCGCCGTGAACGCAAGATCCGCTTCGAAGACCTGGCGCGCATGCGCTGCGTGTTGGCCAAGGCCAAGCCGTTTTTCATCACCAGCGACTACCACCCGCAACAGGCCGACAGCACCAGTGTGTTGCTGCGTGAACAACTGCGTGATCGCCCGCAGCCGCAACAGATGGGGCTGTGGGGATGATCAGCCTGGAATGCGACAACCTGTTCAGCACCTGGCGCGAACAGGCCCGCTGGTTGCTCAGCCATCAGGTCGACCCTAGCCAGGTGAGCTGGGGCCAGATGCAGGCGGCAGACCTGTTTGCTACCGATCAACCGATCCCACCAGGGATGGGGCCGTTTCAGGCGCGCATACCCAAGGCGTTGTTGCAATTACTGGAGTCCGCTGCCTGTTATCACGGTGATCAGCGCTGGAGCCTGCTGTATGAAGTGCTGTGGCGGGTCAGCCATGGTGATCGCACGGCCATGCTGGCAGGGGACAAGCTTGGCAGCGAGTTGCAACGGCGCATCAAGCAAGTCAGCCGGGAGGCCCACCACTTGCACGCGTTTGTGCGCTTCATCGCGCTGCCGGCCGGGGCCGGGTCGGAACTGCCGGAGTACGTGGCCTGGCATGAGCCGGCCCATGACATTCTCAAGAGCGCCAGCGAGCACTTTGTCGGGCGCATGGGCCGCCACCGCTGGATGATCGCCACGCCCCTGGACGGGGTGTACTACGACGGCGAACAACTGATTCATCAGCGCCAGTGCCCCGAGGCCTGGCAGCAACTGGCACAGAATGTTGAAGATCCCCACAGCGCCATGTGGCTGACCTACTACAGCCACATCTTCAACCCGGCGCGGCTCAATCCCAAAGTGATGGAAGGGCATTTGCCCAGCCGCTTCTGGAAGAATTTGCCGGAGGGCAAGTTGATTCCGGGGCTGATCAGTGAAGCCCGCACGGGCAAGCAGAAAGATGGGCAGGCGAAGCTGGTGGGTGCCAAGCCAGGCAAAAGAATATTAAGTGGGCAGGGGTGAATGATCGTTCCCACGCTCTGCGTGGGAATGCCACCCTGGACGCTCCGCGTCTGCTCTTGAAGTTTTGTGACGCGGAGCGTCATTGGATGCATTCCCACGCAGAGCGTGGGAACGAGCTAGCTGGATCAGGCCAGTTCGGTTGATCGTTCCCACGCTCTGCGTGGGAATGCCACCCTGGACGCTCCGCGTCTGCTC
>NZ_JASBQZ010000049.1:0-14957 GCF_029960685.1 Pseudomonas sp. AL10 | reverse complement strand
TGACGCGGAGCGTCATTGGATGCATTCCCACGCAGAGCGTGGGAACGAGCTAGCTCGTTCAGGCCAGTTCGGTCGCGGTGTTCTTGACCACCGCCAACTCCGGATGCGCCACCAACTTATCAATGTGCAACTCATCATTGTTCAACCAGGTCTCGGTCAGCACCCGGTAATGCTCCATGTCGCGGCAGCGCATGCGCAGGCTGTAGTCGAACGGCCCGCTGATCAACTGGCATTCGAACACCTGCGGGCAGGCTTTGACGCAGGCTTCGAAGGCCTTTTGCGCCGAGCGCCCGCTTTGGTTGGACAAGGCCACCAGCACCAGCAGCGACAGCCCCGGTGAGACCATCTGCACATCGATGATCGCCCCATACCCACGGATCACCCCGCGTCGCTCCAGTTTGCGCACCCGTTCCAGGCAGGGCCTGGGGGTGAGGTGCACCAGCGACGAGAGCTTTTCGTAGGTGATACGCCCCTGATGCCTGAGTACGTCGATGATCGCTTCGTCGATGCGATCCAGCGTAGGGGAAGAATGGGGTCCGTTGGCCTTGGTATCCATGAGTTCACTTCAAACGGTTGGAAAGAAATTGCTGCAAGCGTTCGCTGGTGGGATGGTCGAGGATCTCGGCGCCGCCGTGTTCCTCGACTCGGCCCTGATGCAGGAACAGCACTTGGCTGGACACCTGGCGGGCAAAGCCCATTTCGTGGGTGACCATCAGCATGGTACGACCTTCCTCGGCCAACGTCTGTATGACTTTGAGCACTTCTCCTACAAGTTCCGGGTCCAGGGCCGAGGTGGGTTCATCGAACAGGATAATCTCCGGTTCCATTGCCAGCGCGCGCGCAATGGCCACGCGCTGCTGCTGGCCACCGGACAGGAACGCCGGATATTGGTCCGCCACGCGGCTCGGCAGGCCGACCTTGTCCAGGTACAGCCGCGCACGCTTCTCGGCTTCGGCGGCGCTCACGTTCAGCACCCGGCGCGGGGCCATGGTGATGTTTTCCAGCACGGTCATGTGGCTCCACAGGTTGAAATGCTGGAACACCATGGCCAGGCGCGTACGCAGGTTTTGCAGTTGCGCCTGGTGCGGCGCACGGGTGCCGGCGCGGCCTGGTTGCATTTCGATGCTGATACCGTCCAGGGTGATCACCCCGGCGTCAGGCTGTTCCAGAAAGTTGATGCACCGCAGCATCGTGCTTTTGCCCGAACCGCTGGCGCCGATCAAGCTGATCACATCGCCCTGGCGTGCGTTGAGGGACACGCCCTTGAGCACTTCGTGTTCGCCGTAGCGTTTATGGATACCTTCGACTTGCAGCTTGATGGCCGCCGTGGCGGTGTTGCCGACGGGTACATCCATTGGATAAGCGGCCAGGGCCTGCGCGGACTGGTTCATGGGTTAGCCTCGGGTAGGAACAAGAAAGCGCATCCAGCGACGTTCGGCCAGCCTGAACAGGCCCACCAGTGCAAAGGACAGCAGCATGTAGAGCAGGGCGGCGATGCCGAAAGCCTGGAAGGTCAGGAACGTCTCGGCATTCGCATCGCGGGCGACCTTGAGGATGTCGGCGACGGTGGCGGTGAACGCCAGCGACGTGGCGTGCAGCATCAGGATCATTTCATTGCTGTAGGCCGGCAGGGCACGACGCAAGGCGGCGGGCACGATCACAAACAGGTTCAGCCGCCAGCCGTGCAGGCCATAGGCGCGTGCCGCTTCGATCTCGCCATGGGGAATGTTGCGGATCGCCCCGGCGAAAATTTCCACGGTGTAGGCGCAGGTGTTGAGCACAAACGCCAACAGCGTGCAGTTCAGCGCATTACGGAAAAACTGGTTGAGCAAGGCGTTGTCCTGCACCACCTCCAGGCTGTACAGCCCGGTGTAGCAAATCAGCAGTTGGATATACAGCGGCGTGCCGCGGAACAGGTAGGTGTAGACCTCCACCGGCCAGCGCAGCCAGAAATGCTCTGACACGCGTGCCAGCGCCAGGGGGATCGACAGGCCGAAGCCGAGCACCACCGAGATAATGAACAGCCACAAGGTCATGGCAACACCGGACACACCGCTGCCATCGCTGAACAGGTAGGCCAGGCCGTATTGCTGGAACAGTTCGATCATCGCGCCATCCCCTTGATGCCCAGGTTATAGCGCCGTTCCAGGCGCTTGAAGATGCGGTTGGAGAGAGTGGTAATCACCAGGTACACCAGGCCCGCGAGGATCAGGAAGTACAGCGGCTCACTCGTGGACTTGCCAGCGTTCTGCGCGGCCTTGACCAGGTCTGACAGGCCGATGATCGACACCAGCGCCGTGGACTTGAGCAGCACCAGCCAGTTATTGCCCAGGCCCGGCAGGGCAAAGCGCATCAGTTGCGGGAACAGCACCAGGTGAAAGCGCTGCCAGCGGCTCAGGCCGTAGGCGGTGGCGGCTTCCAGTTGGCCGGCCGGCACACTGAGGATCGCGCCCCGGAAGTTCTCGGTGAAATACGCCCCGTAGATAAACCCCAGGGTGACCACCCCGGCGGTAAACGGGTCGATTTCAACGTAGTTCCAGCCGAACGCTTCGGTCAGGTCGTTGAGCCACAGTTGCAGGCTGTAAAAGATCAGCAGGATCAGCACCAGGTCCGGCACGCTGCGGATCAACGTGGTGTAGAGCGTGGCCGGCACACGCAGCCATTTGGCGCTGGAGAGTTTGGCGCCAGCGGCGACCAGGCCCAGGGTAAGGCTCAGAGCCAGGGCGAGGAACGCCAGCTTGAGCGTCATCCAGGCACCCTGGGCCAGCATCGGGCCGTAGCCTTGCAGGTTGAGGAGGTCGTTCATGGGGAAATCTCGAAGGAGCGCACGTATTTATTGTGGGAGCTGGCTTGCCTGCGATAGCGGTGGTGCGGTCACGGCATGGGTGCCTGAACCACGGCTATCGCGGGCAAGCCCGCTCCCACATGGGCACGGGTTGCCGGTTACTCGTTGTAGATGTCCTGATCGCCAAAGTATTTCTTCTGGATCTTGGCGTAGGTGCCATCGGCCTGGACGGCGGCTATGCCCTTGTTGATCAGCTCACGCAGAGCCTGGTCGTTCTTGCGCAGGCCCATGGCGATGTCCAGGGGCAGGGTTGGGTCCTTGAAGGCCGGGCCGGTCTTGAAGTCGGCGCCTTCGGGTTTGGACAGGAAGTTGAGCTGGGCTTCGAGCTTGTCCGTCAGGGTGGCGTCGAGGCGGCCATTTTGCAGGTCGGCATAGTTCTGTTCCTGGGACTGGTACGCCTTGATCTGTGCACCGAGCTTGGCCAGGTGCGCGCGGGCATAGGCTTCCTGCAACGAGCCTTGCAGCACGCCGACCTGCTTGCCGTTCAGCGACTCGGGGGTGTCACCGAAGGTGGCGTTTTTGCGGGTGATCACCGAGGTGGGGCTGAGGAACAGCCGGTCAGTGAAGTCGATGACTTTCTCGCGGGCCGGGGTCACGGCCATGGAAGACATGATCGCGTCGAACTTGCGCGCACGCAGGGCCGGGATCATGCCGTCGAATTCGTTGTGCACCCAGGTGCATTTCACTTCGAGCTTGGCGCAGATGGCGTTGCCCAATTCGATATCGAAGCCTTGCAGGCTGCCATCGGCGGCGACGGATTCGAAGGGCGGGTATTCGGGGAACACGCCAAACCGGATTTCTTTCCAGTCCTGGGCGTGGGCGGCGGTGGCGCATAGTGGCAACAGCAACGCAGCGAAGAGTGATCGCAGAGGAGTCATGTGTCGGTCCCTATATTTTGTAATTGATGTCAGGGGCAGTGAATAACTGGGAGCAGAGAATGCTTCATGATGGTGCGTTTTTTGTGTCGTTTACCCCCTGCGCAAAGCGCAAATTGCGCTGTTAAAACATGCAATGCAGCGGAATCGGCTGTGACACCGGCAAAATCGGCTTTTAACCCAGCAGAATCTGGCCTGCCCTGGGCGCAAAGCGGCAGGCCAGAGCGGTTTCAAGCGCGCTTTTTATGCTGTACCAAAGGTTGCTGGGCCAGGCGTGCGAACAGGTTTTTCGGGTCGGCCAGGTCCGGCACCAGCTCCAGCTCACTGCCCACTTCCAGGGCTTTGGCCACGTCCAGTACGTAGCGCAGGGCCGAGTAGTCTTCGATGGCAAAACCCACTGAGTCGAACAGGGTGATTTGGCGGTCATTCTCGCGGCCCGGCTGTTGGCCGTTGATCACTTGCCACAGCTCGGTGACCGGCGAATCTTCCGGCATATGCTGGATTTCGCCTTCGATGCGGCTTTGCGGTTCGTACTCGACGATCACCTGGGCGCGCTCGACGATGCGGCGGTCCAGCTCGGTCTTGCCCGGGCAGTCACCGCCCACGGCATTGAGGTGCATGCCTGGCTCGATCATCTCGTCAGTCAGGATGGTGGCGTAGGCCTTGTCCGCAGTCACGGTGGTGACAATGTCCGCGCCTTTGACCGCCTCGGCGACGCTGGCGGCCAGGATCACCTTGATCGCCGGGAACGCTTTGAGGTTGGCGGCGAGCTTGGCGGTGGCCTGGGGGTCGATGTCGAACAGGCGGATTTCAGTAATGCCGAGCATGGCGTGGAAGGCCAGGGCCTGGAATTCGCTTTGGCAGCCGTTGCCGATCAGCGCCATGCTGCGGCTGTTGGCGCGGGCCAGGTAGCGGGCGACCAGGGCCGAGGTGGCGGCGGTGCGGATGGCGGTGGTGAGGGTCATTTCCGCCAGCAGCACCGGCTTGCCGGTGTCGACGTCGCCCAAGGCACCGAACGCCATCACGGTGAGCATGCCGGCCAGGGTGTTTTTCGGATGGCCGTTGACGTACTTGAAGGCGTACAGCGAGGCGTCGGACACCGGCATCAGCTCGATCACGCCATCCGGTGAATGGTTGGCCAGGCGCGCGCATTTTTCGAAATCCTGCCAGCGCAGGTAGTCGGCGCGAATGTAGTCGGCCATTTCGGTGATGCAGGTTTGCAGGCCTTTTTGCGAAACCAGGTAGCTGAGGTCGTTGACGTCGATATAACGGGTCATGGCAAAACTCCTTATTGAAATGAGGGACGGGCCGGCAGATGCACTTCGGCCAGCATGCAGCGGGCACTGCCGCCGCCGATGCGTTCGATGTTGTCGATGTTCACCACCACCGGCCGCGTATGGCGCTCCACATGCTGGCGCTGCGCCGGATGCAGGGCGCCCCAGGCGCTGGCGGACATCACCAGCAACGGCTGGCCGTCGCGGTCGTGGACCTCCAGCATGTTGCCGGCGAAGGCTTCCAGCTGGTCGAAGTCCAGGCTGAGGATGTCCTTGCCGGTGTCACGCAGGGAGCGTTCCAGGGCCAGGCGCTCGCTGTCGTCGGGTAGGGCCTGCAGGCACACCACCGCGAGGTCGCGGCCGACGCTCATCATCACGTTGCTGTGGTAGATGGGGGCCTGGTGACGGTCCAGGGCGTGGAACACGCAAAGTTGGTAGTCGAGGCGTTCGGCAAACTGGCGCAGCGCCGCATGGTGGGTGCGCCCCGAATGGCAGGCGTAGCTGATGCGGTGCTGGCGGTCGAGCACCATGCTGCCGGTGCCTTCCAGGAAGATGTTCTGTTGTTCCAGGTGGCTGAGGTCGATGGTGGCGTTGATCGAAAAGCGTTGCTCCAGGACTTGCAGCACGCCCTTGTTGCGCTCCAGTCGGCGGTTCTGGCCTTCCATGGGGTAGAGCACCAGGCTGCCGTCGGCATGGCTGCTCCACCAGTTGTTGGGGAAGATCGAGTCGGGCGTGTGGGGCGCCAGCGTGTCCTGCACCACCAGCACTTCCACGCCGTGCTGGCGCAGGGTGTCGACATAA
This sequence comes from Pseudomonas sp. AL10, assembly GCF_029960685.1. Lineage (NCBI taxonomy): Bacteria > Pseudomonadati > Pseudomonadota > Gammaproteobacteria > Pseudomonadales > Pseudomonadaceae > Pseudomonas > Pseudomonas sp. AL10. The sequence continues at coordinate 9,162 of NZ_JASBQZ010000049.1, read as the reverse complement.
CCGTCGAACTCCTCCAGCGCTTTGTGCTGTGCACTGAGCGGGTCCAGCGGCGGGCGTTGGAAACGGTTGTTGATCGCGGTATCCGGGTTGAAGGCAAAGCGCGCCGGGCGGATCATCAGGACGGTGTTGGTGGTTTGCATGGGGGCACGGGTCCGTTGGGGATCTTGTGCCGCTATTTTGTGCGTTGTGGGGAAAGGATCCCGGCTGAAACAGCGGGGTGGCTCAGCCAAGAAAGCTGAAAACGGGAGTGGCGCAGCCGAATCGGCTGCCAAGTTGAAATGCAATCAAACTGTGGGAGCTGGCTTGCCTGCGATAGCGGTGTGTCAGCCCCATTAATCTGACTGATACACCGCTATCGCAGGCAAGCCAGCTCCCACATTGGTATTGTGGTGTTTGTTATCGCTGTGTCAGCCAGGAGGAACCATGTCTACCGCTGTTCGCCTTGCCCAACCCTCAGATGCCGAGGGCATCAGTGAAGTCATCCTGGCTGCGCTGCACAGCAGCAACGCGCGTGATTACCCCGCGGATGTGATTGCGCGGGTTGCCAGCAACTTCACCCCCGACGCGGTGCTGGCGTTGCTCCAGCGGCGGGTGGTGCTAGTGGCAACGGAGGATCAACTGATCGTCGCTACGGCGGCACTGGATGGCAATGTGGTGCGCTCGGTGTTCGTCAACCCGGCACTGCAAGGGCAGGGCATCGGCCGGCTATTGATGATCGAAATCGAACTGCGCGCCCGTGAAGCCGGCGTGACGGTCTTGAGCGTGCCGTCCTCGCTGACGGCGCAAGCCTTCTACGCCAAGCTGGGTTTTCACAACGTGCGTGACGTGTACCACGGCAACGAGCGCACGTTGGTGATGGAAAAGGCGCTGTTGTCCCGCCACCCCATCGGGCCGTATCGCGACCGTCAGCACCGTGCCCAGGTGATTGAGTTATGGCAGCAGGCGTTTGGCTATGACACGGCCCATAACCTGCCGAGCCTGGCGATTGATAAGAAACTGACGGTCAATGACGGGTTGTTCTTTGTTGCCACCGACAACAACGCTGTGATCGGTACCATCCTCGCCGGCTATGACGGCCATCGTGGCTGGTTGTATTCGGTGGCGGTGCATACCGACTATCGGCGCCATGGCCTGGGATCGTCGCTGGTGCGCTATGCCGAACAGGCGTTGACGGCGCTGGGTTGCATGAAGATCAACCTGCAGATCACCGGCGGCAATGACGCGGTGGTGGGGTTTTATGAGGCGCTGGGGTATGGGGTGGAGCCGAGGATCAGTATGGGTAAGAGGATCGTTGAGTGTATTCCAGGACAAAGTAGATGACCGACAGCACTCTGATCACCCGTCTAACCTTTGAGGCTTACGCTTATTTTTTTTTCTGCTTCGCGGTATAGCCTTTCATTGCCGCAAAAGCATTCGCCAAGTTCAGAAACAGGATCTTGTCGTCAATATCCCCTTCGACATCGCCGTCACCGTCGGCATCCCCCGGGCTTGAGGAACGGTCATAAAAACCATTTTTCTCGCTGGAACTGGCATACACCAGAAGAGGGTCGGGATCGTTGGGGGCATTCAGTACTTCCATCAATATTTCTTTGCTTGCGTCACCTTCGAAGTCATCTGTCGTGAGGTGAATAATAAAGCTGCCCATGAGGTGTCTCCTTGAGGTTTGGTGAGAATCCAGCCTCTGCATTTATAATCCCGATCCCTGCGCATCTCTACTGTCAAACTTGACAGGGTGGATGCATTTACAGTTGATCGTTCCCGCGCTCTGTGTGGGGGTTCCGCCTGGGACGCTCCGCGTCCCGCTGGACAACTTAGGGTTTTGTGAGGCGCTGGGAAATGGGGTGGGGCTGAAGATCAGTATGGGCAAGAAGATTGCAGAGAATATTGCGCCACGTTCTTGAAGGCGCAGAAACCAGTGTGGGAGCTGGCTTGCCTGCGATAGCGGTGGGTCTGTAGCCAATATGCTGGCTGACAGTTTGCTATCGCAGGCAAGCCAGCTCCCACAAGTTTGTGTGGTGTCGCTGGAGTTTGTGGCTGTTAGACCTTGACGATCCAACCCGCTGGCGCTTCCACATCACCGGTCTGCACACCGGTCAGCTCTTTGTAGAGCTTTTGGGTGATCGGGCCCACTTCGGTTTCGCTATGGAATACGTGCAGCTTGCCGTTGTACTGGATGCCGCCGATAGGCGAGATCACGGCAGCGGTACCGCAGGCGCCGGCTTCCTTGAATTGGTCCAGCTTGTCGATGAACACTTCGCCCTCGACCACTTCCAGGCCCAGGCGGGTCTGGGCCAGTTCGATCAGCGACAGGCGGGTGATGCCTGGCAATACCGAAGGCGACTTCGGCGTGATGAACTGGTTGTCGTGGGTGATCCCGAAGAAGTTGGCCGAGCCGACTTCTTCGATTTTCGAATGGGTCATCGGGTCCAGGTAGATCGCGTCGGCGAAGCCGGATTTCTTCGCTTCCGAACCCGGCATCAGGCTGGCGGCGTAGTTGCCACCGACCTTGGCGGCACCGGTGCCTTGCGGCGCGGCGCGGTCGTAGCCGGAAATCTGGAAGTTGTGCGGCACCAGGCCGCCCTTGAAGTAGGCACCGACCGGGATGCAGAACACCGAGAAGATGAACTCCGGCGCGGTACGCACGCCGATGTTGTCACCGGTGCCGATCACGAACGGGCGCAGGTACAGCGCGCCGCCGCTGCCGTACGGCGGGATGAAGCGCTCGTTGGCCTTGACCACTTGCTTGCACGCGTCGATGAACGCGTCGGTCGGCACTTGTGGCATCAGCAGGCGGCCACAGCTGCGCTGCATGCGGGCAGCGTTCTGGTCCGGGCGGAACAGGTTGATCGAACCGTCCTTGCAACGGTAGGCCTTCAGGCCCTCGAAGCATTGCTGGCCATAATGCAGGGCAGTGGAGCCCTCGCTGATGTGCAGCACATTGTCGTCGGTCAGGGTGCCTGCTTGCCATTCGCCGTTTTTCCAGACCTGGAGAAACCGCTTGTCGGTCTTGATGTAGTCAAAACCCAGCTTGTCCCAATTGATGCTCTCGTTACCCATGACACCCTCTATCTCTGGTCAAGTCGGATTTTTTTCTGGATGGGCGCAACAATACTGCATTCTTGGCCGGTGTGGGAGCAGGGCGGCGGACCATTCAACCTCTGCATTGGCTGATCCACCGCTATGGCGGGCAAGCCCGGCTCCCACATTGGAATGCATTTCAAGTGTGGGAGCTGGCTTGCCTGCGATGGCCACGCCGCGGTTTTACAGGTGCAACGCGTGCCCCAACGCCCGCAACGCCGCTTCCTGCACCGCTTCACCCAGGGTCGGGTGGGCATGGATGGTGCCCGCTACGTCTTCCAGGCGCGCGCCCATTTCCAGGCTCAGGCCGAACGCGGTCGACAGCTCGGACACCCCAGCCCCCACCGCTTGCCAGCCAACAATCAAGTGATTGTCGCGCCGTGCCACCACCCGCACGAAGCCGGCTTTGGACTCCAGCGTCATGGCCCGGCCATTGGCGGCGAACGGGAAGCTCGACACGATGCAGTCCAGGCCGGCCGCCTTGGCCTCGTCCGGGGTCTGGCCGACCACCACCAGTTCCGGGTCGGTAAAACACACCGCGGGTATCGCCGCCGGGTTGAATTCGCGGGCTTTGCCGCTGATCAGTTCGGCAACCATTTCGCCCTGGGCCATGGCCCGGTGCGCCAGCATCGGCTCGCCACTGAGGTCGCCAATGGCATACACGTTGCGCATGCTGGTCTGGCAGCGGCTGTCGATCTTGATCGCCGCGCCGTTCATGTCCAGGTTCAGTGCTTCGAGGTTCCAACCCTGGGTGTTGGGTTTGCGCCCTACGGCTACCAGCACCTGGTCGGTGTCCAGTGCCAAGGTGTCGCCGCTGGGCGCACGCACTTGCAGTTTGCCGTCGGTAAAACCGGTGACGCTGTGTTCCAGGTACAGCTTCACGCCAAGTTTCTTCAGGGATTCAGCCACCGGCAGGGTAAGCTCGGCGTCGTAGGCCGGCAGGATGTGGGCCTGGGCCTCGACCACACTGACGTCGGCACCCAGCTTGCGGTAGGCAATTCCCAGTTCCAGGCCGATATAACCACCGCCCACCACGATCAGGCGCTTGGGCACGTGTGTCGGTGCCAGGGCTTCGGTGGAGGAGATGATCGGCCCGCCAATCGGCAGCATCGGCAGGTTGACGCTCTTCGAACCGGTTGCCAGCAGCAGGTGTTCGCACTGGATGCGCTGCTCGCCCACCTCGACAGTCTTGCCGTCGATGACCTTGGCCCAGCCGTGGATCACCTGCACCTTGTGCTTCTTCAACAGCGCGGCGACGCCCGTGGTCAGGCGGTCAACGATGCCGTCTTTCCATTCCACGCTCTTGCGGATGTCCAGGGTCGGTACATCCACTTCAATGCCCAGTTGCGAGCCCTGGCTATGGTGCACGGTTTGCTGGAACTGTTCGGCCACATGAATCAGGGCCTTGGAGGGAATGCAGCCGATGTTCAGGCAGGTGCCGCCCAGTGCCTGGCCTTCCACCAGGATGGTCGGGATGCCCAGTTGGCCGGCGCGAATCGCCGCCACATAACCGCCAGGGCCGCCGCCGATAATCAGCAGCGTGGTATGCAATGTCTGAGTCATGCCCTTACTCCAGGAACAGGCTGGCGGGTTGTTCGAGCAGGCCGCGAATGGCCTGGATGAATTGCGCCGCGTCCATGCCATCGACCACACGGTGATCGAAGGAACTGGAGAGGTTCATCATTTTGCGCACCACGATCTGGCCCTTGATCACCATCGGCCGCTCAACGATGCGGTTGACGCCGACGATGGCCACTTCCGGGAGGTTCAGCACTGGCGTGCTGACAATGCCGCCCAGGGCGCCGAGGCTGGTCAGGGTAATGGTCGAACCGGACAGCTCTTCACGGCTGGCCTTGCCTGTACGTGCGGCGTTGGCCAAACGCGCGATTTCTTCGGCAGTGCCCCACAGGCTGCGAGCTTCGGCGTGGCGCACCACCGGCACCATCAGGCCCACGTCGCTCTGGGTGGCGACGCCCACGTGCACGGCGCCAAGGCGCGTGATGACCTGGGCTTCGTCGTCGTAACGGGCGTTGATCTGCGGGAAGTCGCGCAAGGCGACAACCATGGCCCGTACGATAAACGGCAGCAGGGTCAGCTTGCCGCGTGTCGCACCGTGCTTCTCGTTGAGGTGCACGCGCAACTCGTCCAGGGCGGTGACGTCGATCTCTTCCACGTAGCTGAAATGCGCGGCGCGGCGGGTGGCGTCCTGCATGCGCTGGGCGATCTTGCGACGCATGCCGATCACCGGGATCTGGTGTTCGTCAGTGCGCTCGGCATACGGGTTGGCGGCGCTGGCGCCCGTTGCCGGGCCCTGGTGCAGGTAAGCCTCCAGGTCTTCATGCAGAATCCGGCCCGCCGGGCCGGTGCCCTGCACCAGGCGCAGTTGAATCCCGGCATCCAGTGCATGTTTGCGCACCGCGGGCGAGGCCAATGGGCGTTCGCTGGCTTCACGGGCCACGGGAGCTTGCGGCGCTTTCACCACCGCAGCCGGTTTGCTTTCTACCGGCGCCTGTACCGGTTTGGCTTCGGCCACGGGAGGCGCGGCCTTCGCAGGTTCGGCAGCCACCGGCACATCCTTGGTATTGCCTGCGCCTTCCACTTCAATGCTGATCAAAATACTGCCCACTGCCATGACCTCACCCGGCTCGCCGCCCAGAGAAATCACCTTGCCATGGACCGGCGAGGGAATATCCACCATCGCCTTGTCGGTCATCACATCCGCCAGCACCTGGTCTTCAACCACCAGGTCGCCGACCTTTACATGCCATACCGACAGTTCAACTTCCGCGATGCCTTCGCCAATGTCCGGCATCTTGATAACGTGCGTGCCCATTCAGACCTCCATGACCCGTTTCAACGCCGCGCCCACTCGGGACGGCCCTGGGAAATACGCCCACTCCTGCGCGTGCGGGTAGGGGGTGTCCCAACCGGTGACGCGTTCGATCGGCGCTTCCAGGTGGTGGAAGCAATGCTCTTGCACCAGCGAGACCAACTCGGCACCAAAGCCGCAGGTGCGCGTGGCCTCATGCACCACTACGCAACGGCCGGTCTTTTTCACCGACTTGACGATGGTCTCCAGGTCCAGCGGCCACAGGCTGCGCAGGTCGATAACCTCGGCGTCGATGCCGGTTTCTTCGGCGGCAACTTGCGACACATATACGGTGGTGCCGTAGGTCAGCACGGTCACGGCCGAACCCGGACGCACGATGGCGGCCACGTCCAGCGGCACGGTGTAGTAACCGTCCGGCACCTGGGCTTGGGGGTGTTTGGACCACGGCGTTACCGGGCGGTCGTGGTGGCCGTCGAACGGGCCGTTATACAGGCGCTTGGGTTCGAGGAAGATCACCGGGTCATCGTTCTCGATGGAGGCGATCAGCAGGCCCTTGGCGTCATAGGGGTTGGACGGCATCACTGTGCGCAGGCCGCAAACCTGGGTGAACACCGCTTCGATACTCTGGCTGTGGGTCTGGCCGCCGTAGATGCCGCCACCGCAGGGCATGCGCATGGTCAAGGGCGCAGTGAACTGGCCGGCCGAGCGATAACGCAGGCGCGCCGCCTCGGAAATGATCTGGTCGGTGGCGGGGTAGACGTAGTCGGCGAACTGGATTTCGGCGACCGGGCGCAAGCCATAGGCGCCCATGCCCACGGCCACACCGACGATGCCGCTTTCCGAGATGGGCGCGTCAAACACCCGCGAGCTGCCGTACTTGGTCTGCAAGCCTTCGGTGCAACGGAACACGCCGCCGAAGTAGCCGACGTCCTGGCCGAACACGACCACGTTATCGTCACGTTCAAGCATCACATCCATGGCCGAGCGCAGGGCCTGGATCATGGTCATGGTGGTGGTGGTCATGGCGGTTTCCAGTTCAATACTGTTGTTGTGGTCGTTCATGTCACACCCCCAGCTCTTGACGCTGGCGCTTCAAGTGCTCCGGCATCTCTTTATAGACATCCTCGAACATGGTCGCGGCGCTTGGAATCTGGCCACCGGCCAGGGTGCCGTACTGTTCGGCTTCCTTCTGCGCCTTGACCACTTCGGCTTCAAGCTCGGCACTGACCGCCGCGTGTTCCTCTTCGGACCACTGGCCAATCTTGATCAGGTGCTGCTTGAGGCGGGCAATCGGGTCGCCCAGGGGGAAGTGGCTCCAGTCGTCGGCGGGACGGTACTTGGATGGGTCATCGGAGGTGGAGTGCGGGCCGGCGCGGTAGGTGACCCACTCGATCAGGGTGGGCCCCAGGTTGCGGCGCGCACGCTCGGCAGCCCAGGCCGAGGCAGCGTACACGGCGATAAAGTCGTTGCCGTCCACGCGCAGGGAGGCGATGCCGCAACCGACGCCGCGTCCGGCGAAGGTGGTGGCTTCACCGCCAGCGATGGCCTGGAAGGTGGAGATGGCCCACTGGTTGTTGACCACGTTGAGGATCACCGGCGCGCGGTACACGTGGGCGAAGGTGAGGGCGGTGTGAAAGTCCGATTCCGCGGTGGCGCCGTCGCCGATCCAGGCCGAGGCGATCTTGGTATCGCCCTTGATCGCCGAGGCCATGCCCCAGCCCACGCCCTGGACGAATTGGGTGGCGAGGTTGCCGGAAATGGTGAAGAAACCCGCCTCCTTGACCGAATACATGATCGGCAACTGGCGGCCCTTGAGCGGGTCGCGCTCGTTGGACAGCAGTTGGCAGATCAGGTCTACCAGCGGCACGTCGCGGGCCATCAGGATGCTTTGCTGGCGGTAGGTGGGGAAGCACATGTCGTCGATATTCAAGGCCAGGGCCTGGGCGCTGCCGATGGCTTCTTCGCCAAGGCTTTGCATGTAGAACGACATTTTTTTCTGACGCTGGGCGACCACCATGCGGTTGTCGAAGATACGCGTCTTGAGCATCGCACGCATGCCGCGGCGCATGATCTCGGTGGAGACACCCTCGGCCCACGGGCCAAGGGCCTGGCCCTGGTCGTCGAGCACGCGGATCAGGCCCTTGGCCAGGTCGGCGGTGTCGGCCGGTTCTACGTCGATGGCGGGTTTGCGTACCAGGCCGGCGTCGGTCAAACGCAGGTAGGTGAAGTCGGTCTTGCAACCTGGGCGGCCCGAGGGTTCGGGAACGTGCAGGCGCAGCGGTGCATACGGCTGGGTCATGGCTTTCTACGCTCTATCTTGTGAATTTCTTGTAGTGGGCGCGCTAGCTGACAGTCAGTCTTCGGGTAGAAGAAATCTTGTCCTACAACAATCATAGGCGTGGCGTAGAAGAATATTTATCTCTGTTTCATTGCGTCGCCGGCTATTTGCGGATAAAAAAACTGCATAAACATAATAAACAGGTGATTTTGTCTCATGCGCAAACTGGACCGTACCGATATCGGCATTCTCAACGCCCTGCAGGAGAATGCGCGGATCACCAATGCCGACCTGGCCCGCTCGGTCAACTTGTCGCCGACGCCGTGTTTCAACCGGGTCAAGGCGATGGAAGAGCTGGGGTTGATTCGGGAGCAGGTCACGCTGCTGGACGCTGATTTGCTGGGGCTGCACGTGAATGTGTTCATCCATGTGAGCCTGGAGAAACAGAACGAGCTGGCGCTGCAGCAATTTGAAGGGGCGATCTCGGACCGACCGGAGGTGATGGAGTGTTACCTGATGGCGGGTGACCCGGACTATTTGATCCGCGTGTTGGTGCCCACGATTCAGTCGCTGGAGCGTTTCATGATGGATTTTTTGACTAAGGTGCCGGGGGTGGCGAACATTCGCTCCAGCTTTGCCTTGAAGCAGGTGCGCTACAAAACCGCATTGCCATTGCCAGCCAACGGCATCAGCCTGGGTTCCTGATTCAATACGGGGCAAAATGTGGGGCTTGCCTGCGTGCCAGCTGACGTCAATCTACCTGACACTCCACGATCCAACTGTGGGAGCTGGCTTGCCTGCGATGGCGGCCTGCCAGCCGACACTTCTCTACCTGACACCCCGCAATCCAACTGTGGGAGCGGGCTTGCTCGCGAAGGCGGTCTGACAGTCAACACAGTTGGATTGTGTACATAGCCATTGCTGCGGTAACGGCCACTTAGGGTTCCGCTCTGACAGCGGGTCACTTTTGGAAAAG
>NZ_JASBQZ010000048.1:30410-34165 GCF_029960685.1 Pseudomonas sp. AL10 | reverse complement strand
CAACTTCAACCACTTGCGCTTGCGATCTCTCGTAAGCGGGAGGCGAATTCTACAGGGATCGCCATGAACGTCAACCCCCTTATCTTAAAAAAAGCGAAACACTTACTCGCCTATAAAAACCAGGGTACCCACCGCCTCTCTATATAGAAGGAGCGCACAACCTAGGGACGCGAATTATCCCCACCCACGCCAATGCATCTGGATCACAACCGAAAGAAGCGCGGCGGGATCCCGCACAAGCGAGGAACAAGGATGACTGTTGTTGAGACCGACAAATACGAGGAGGGGATAGCTTTACAGAGATGGTGTCCCAGGGCCGGTTCGAACGGCCAACCTTCCCCTTAGGAGGGGGATGCTCTATCCAATTGAGCTACTGGGACAAATGCCAAACGCTTACCCTGAAGGGCTTGCGACAGACGGCGTGCATCTTAACGGCCGAGGCTGGTTTTGTCATGTCGTCCGTTGGCATTTTGACTGTAGGCCAATCCTTGCGCGTACGTTCATAGCCTCATTCAGCATGCCACGACTTTCACCGTCATCGTGCAAATTGCACTGCGCCAATATGCCATCATTGCAAACTGCAACCCTGCGCCCTCAAAAAACAAACTTAACTCGTTGTTTTTATTGGAATAATAGATTGGCACGACATCTGCAAAGTCATAAACACAAAACCAATCGTTCCAGGCACCGTGGAGACTATGATGATGAACAGCGCCCTTCTACTAGCACTGAACGCTGTGGCACTGGCTACGGTGGTGACGTTTCATTTTCAGCCGACCAGTACTGAAGACGGCGCGCAAATCAGCCAAGCCATTCCCCACCACCTGCAACAGCGCCCTCAGTTGGCACTGATGACTGCAAACCCCCAGTCTCACATCCGCCTGACCCAAGATACACAATCAGCGCCAGCGGCCGAGCACTGGGTTTTCTGAGAACACTATTCATGTCGAAATCTGCCTGGTTGTTTCTGTGCCTGACGCTCCTATCTGTTGCGCTAGGCCTGGGAGCTACATCACAACAAACTCAAACCCTAGCCTTCGTCGCCAGCGCCGTGCTGGGCAGCCTACTGGTACTGACGCTCATCAAGGGTCGCCGAATCAAATTCGATCCGCTCCTGCGCTAATCCCCCCATCTCCCTCCCCTACCTTATGTCGCCTGGCACTCGTAAATAGGCGAACAGCTACTAACCTTCAGCTTGAGGGCAAAAGGCCATATCGCTGTAGGACAGGCGCCCTTCAACCCAGATGCCTTATAGGCTTGAGCGAAGATTGACGAGCTTCGCTGCAGTCACAGGATTTTTTCTAACCAGTCCGCAAAAACGCAAATCAGTACTGGCATAAAGCCTGTAGGCGGTTCAATATTTGTCACAGAATTGACGCCAATGAAATGTCAAATCTGAGGCATGATGCGGCCTCTTTGCAATTCGGGTTGAACTTTGGTCGTGAGCCTTGTCTTAACACTCATCTTGCGGCCAATTCCAGAAACCGCTCCCCTGAACTAACCGGTTAAATATATGCGCCCATTGAAACAGGCAATTTATTCCAGCCGTACGGCTGACAAATTCGTCGTACGTCTGCCAGACGGAATGCGGGAACGCATTGCCGAGGTGGCTCGCAATCATCACCGCAGCATGAACTCCGAAATCATCGCACGCCTGGAACAAAGCCTTATTCAGGAAGGTGCCTTGGGTGAAGAGTTGAGCATGCGCCTGGACAGCCCCGAGCTGTCACTGCACGAACGCGAACTGCTGCAGCGTTTTCGTCAGCTCTCCCACCGCCAGCAAAATGCTCTCGTCTCGCTTATCGCGCATGACGTGGAGGCGGCCGCAGAAGCCAATTGATTGACACCTGAAAGCCGAAGCCAGCCATGTGCTGGCTTTTTTTTGCCTGGAATTTGGGAATAAGAAGCAAAGCGAGGGCAGGTTTGCCCCCGCTGGAAGGGTCAGAGCAGGAAGATCGTTGCCAGGCCCAGGAAGATAAAGAAACCACCACTGTCAGTCATGGCCGTGATCATCACACTGGCCCCCATGGCGGGATCGCGACCTAGACGCGCCAAGGTCATAGGGATCAACACTCCCATCAAGGCCGCCAGCAACAGGTTAAGGGTCATGGCTGCAGTCATGACCACGCCCAGGGACCAACTGCCGTAGAGCAAGTAGGCCACCACGCCAATCACGCCGCCCCACACCAATCCGTTGATGAGGCCAACAGCCAGCTCCTTGCGCAACAGCCGCGAGGAATTGGCCGTACTGACCTGGTCCAGCGCCATTGCGCGCACGATCATTGTGATGGTCTGGTTCCCGGAGTTCCCGCCAATGCCCGCCACAATCGGCATCAACGCCGCCAAGGCCACCAGCTTCTCGATGGAGCCTTCAAACAACCCGATCACGCGAGAAGCGATAAATGCGGTAATCAGATTAATAGCCAGCCAGGCCCAGCGGTTATGCAGTGAACGCCAGACCGACGCGAAAATATCTTCCTCTTCACGCAAACCCGCCATGTTGAGGACTTCGGTTTCACTTTCCTCACGGATCAAGTCGACGATTTCATCGATGGTCAGACGACCGATCAACTTGCCGTTCTTATCCACCACCGGAGCCGAGATCAAGTCGTAACGCTCGAACGCCTGGGCCGCGTCGTAGGCATCTTCGTCCGGATGGAAGCTCACGGTATCGCTGGCCATCAGGTCAGCAACTTTCTTCTCCGGATCATTGACCAGCAGGCGCTTGATCGGCAAAACGCCCTTGAGGATCCCCTCATAGTCGACCACAAACAATTTGTCGGTGTGGCCGGGCAATTCTTTGAGACGGCGCAGGTAACGCAACACCACTTCCAGGCTGACGTCTTCGCGGATGGTGACCATCTCGAAGTCCATCAGGGCGCCGACCTGATCTTCGTCGTACGACAGCGCGGAACGCACACGCTCACGCTGCTGCGTATCGAGCGCCTCCATCAACTCATGGACAACGTCACGGGGCAGCTCAGGGGCCAGGTCAGCCAGTTCGTCCGCATCCATCTCCTTGGCGGCAGCCAGGAGCTCGTGGTCATCCATGTCGGCGATGAGCGTTTCACGCACCGAGTCCGATACTTCCAGCAGGATGTCACCGTCGCGATCAGCCTTGACCAACTGCCACAGGGTCAGTCGATCATCCAGCGGCAAGGCTTCAAGAATATAGGCGACGTCGGCGGAGTGCAGGTCATCGAGCTTGCGTTGCAACTCGACGAGGTTTTGCCGGTGAACCAGGTTTTCGACGCGGTCGTGGTTCGGACCTTCCTGGCGGTGCGTGAGGTCTTCGACCACGCGCTGGCGCTGCAGCAGCTCGATAACTTGAGCCAGACGATCCTGCAGGCTTTCTTGTGTTTTCTTTACTTCTACTTCGGTCATAGGCGAACTCCACTCCCAGCAGCGGGGCACGCCGGAAGGATCAATCAGTCAATTCATGATTGGTAAAACGGGGTACTGAGTAACTACTGGGTAAGTCCATGGAGGTATTCCACAAGCCCCGGCGGGGCTGACGGGCGCATGATACACCGCCCGGACGTTTTAAACGTTAAAAAACTGGAAAGAACAAGCGCTTGCACGCCAAAGCTCAGTATTGGCTGCATCTATGAACTGCGACGACGCAGGCGCGGGGGAAAACACATGAGGAGGGAGAAAAAGGAGAACGCCGGATAAAAGCTACACAAACCCCAGACGGCAAAAAGCCCGCACTAGGCGGGCTTTTTGTTTGTATGGTGCACTCGACAGGATTCGAA
>NZ_JASBQZ010000048.1:0-30310 GCF_029960685.1 Pseudomonas sp. AL10 | reverse complement strand
CCTGTGACCGCTCGGTTCGTAGCCGAGTACTCTATCCAGCTGAGCTACGAGTGCAGATTGTGTTTTTAGACCAGATCACAACTGGTTGGAGCCAAGCTACCTGCATCGCTGCAACTAACTCTTAAATGGTGCACTCGACAGGATTCGAACCTGTGACCGCTCGGTTCGTAGCCGAGTACTCTATCCAGCTGAGCTACGAGTGCATTTGTTGCCGCGCATTATAGGCCGTTCAATCTCTATGTAAAGCTATTTTTTCGAGTATTTTCAACAACTTACCGAAAAAACCAGATTGCAACGTACTAAGCAAATAATGGCGGAGAACGGGGGATTCGAACCCCCGACACCCTTTTGAGGTGTACTCCCTTAGCAGGGGAGCGCCTTCGGCCACTCGGCCAGCTCTCCGCAACACGGGGCGTATATTAACCACGTTCCTCCCCGTTTGCAAACATAAAAAACGATAAAAATTAAAGGCTTGGTTCTTCGTCCTTCTCTTTCTTGATCCGCAGGTAGATTTCCTCGCGGTGGACCGCCACCTCTTTCGGAGCATTAACCCCAATACGTACTTGATTGCCTTTGACGCCGAGCACGGTCACGGTGATTTCGCCATCACCGATAATCAGGCTTTCTGCGCAACGACGAGTCAGAATCAGCATACCTTTCACCTCACGCATTTCAGTTCAGGAACAACAGTCTGCAAAAAAAAAGCATTCAACCTACAACCAAAAGGTCGTAGCCCTACTCGCTAAGTATTGTCGAGCCCATGCAAAAGACCATGTACCCCACAAAAAAATGAAAGGCGCGGTAAACCGCGCCTTCCTGGCAACGCATTACTCGCCCTGTCGGGCCGGAGCATCCAGCTCAAAAGCTGTGTGCAGCGCGCGTACAGCCAGTTCCAGGTACTTCTCTTCGAGCACTACCGAGACTTTGATTTCCGAGGTGGAAATCATCTGGATGTTGATACCCTCCTTGGCAAGGGCCCCGAACATACGGCTGGCAACCCCAGCATGGGAACGCATGCCCACCCCTACGATCGACACCTTGGCAATCTTGGTATCGCCGACCACTTCACGGGCGCCAATTTCGCTCGCCGTGTTCTGCAGGATTTTCAATGCCGCATCGTATTCGTTGCGGTGCACAGTGAAGGTGAAATCGGTGGTGTTATCGTGCGAAACGTTCTGCACGATCATGTCGACTTCAACATTCGCATCGCTGACAGGGCCCAGAATCTTGAAAGCCACGCCCGGGGTGTCTGGCACGCCACGGATCGTCAGCTTGGCTTCATCGCGATTGAAAGCGATGCCGGAAATGATCGGCTGTTCCATGGATTCCTCTTCATCAATAGTAATGAGGGTGCCCGGACCCTCCTTGAAGCTGTGCAATACGCGCAGCGGAACGTTGTACTTGCCGGCGAACTCCACCGCGCGAATCTGCAATACCTTGGAACCAAGGCTGGCCATTTCCAGCATTTCTTCAAAGGTGATCTTGTCCAGGCGCTGGGCCACTGGCACCACGCGTGGATCAGTGGTGTAGACGCCATCCACATCGGTATAGATCTGGCATTCGTCAGCCTTGAGCGCTGCCGCCAGGGCCACACCGGTGGTGTCCGAACCGCCACGACCGAGCGTGGTGATGTTGCCGTGTTCATCCACGCCCTGGAAACCCGCTACAACTACCACGCGCCCTGCTTTCAGATCAGTACGAATTTTCTGATCATCAATTTGCAGGATCCGCGCCTTGGTATGTGCGCTGTCTGTAAGGATGCGCACCTGGCTACCAGTGTAGGACACCGCTGGCACGCCACGCTTGTTCAGCGCCATGGCCAACAGCGCAATGGTCACCTGCTCGCCCGTGGAGACGATCACATCCAGCTCACGCGGCAGCGGCTGTTGATCACCACTGATGGCCTTGGCCAGATCGATCAGGCGATTGGTCTCGCCACTCATGGCCGACAGCACCACTACCAGGTCATCACCGGCATCGCGGAACTTCTTAACCTTGTCGGCGACCTGCTCGATTCTTTCGACAGAACCGACCGAGGTGCCTCCAAATTTCTGTACGATCAAAGCCATTTCCAAGCCGCCTCAGCCCGTAAAGGGGCGCCTAATATCAATCCACCCGCACTGAACAAGCCCGTGACTAGACCACGGGCCGGTTAACAGTGCCTTAAATACCTGCCTCGACAAATGGCACGGTCAAGGCCAGCGCCGCGTCCAGGGCTGCGGCATCGACACCACCGCCTTGCGCCATGTCCGGACGACCACCGCCCTTGCCGCCTACTGTCGCAGCGGCCTGTTTCATCAATTCACCGGCTTTGAGTTGGCCAGTCAGGTCCTTGGTTACACCAGCAACCAGAACGACCTTATCCTCATGGACACTGCCGAGCAGGATCACTGCGCGGCCGAGCTTGTTCTTCAACTGATCGACCAAGGCCAACAGCGCCTTGCCATCCTGGCCGTCCAGGCGCGCTGCCAGGACTTTTACGTCCTTGACGTCCACCGCCGCGGCCGACAGGTCATCGCCCGCAGCGCTGGCCGCCTTGGCCTGCAACTGCTCCAGCTGTTTCTCCAGCGCACGGTTGCGCTCCAGCACGGCGGACAGCTTGTCGATCAGGTTGTCGCGGCTGCCCTTGACCAGGCCGGCCGCTTCCTTGAGTTGTTCTTCGGCGGCATTGAGGTAAGCCAGGGCCGCAGCACCGGTCACCGCTTCAATACGACGCACACCCGAGGCCACACCGCCTTCGCTGATGATCTTCAGCAGGCCGATATCGCCGGTGCGGTTGGCGTGGATGCCACCACACAGCTCTACCGAGAAGCTGCCGCCCATGCTCAGCACGCGGACTTCGTCGCCGTACTTCTCGCCAAACAGCGCCATGGCGCCTTTGTTCCTGGCGGTCTCGATATCGGTTTCTTCGGTTTCAACCGGGGTGTTCTTGCGAATCTCGGCGTTGACGATGTCTTCCAGAGCCTTGATCTGCTCAGGCTTGATCGCTTCAAAGTGGCTGAAGTCAAAACGCAGACGCTGGCTGTCCACCAACGAGCCTTTTTGCTGCACGTGCTCGCCCAGTACCTGGCGCAGTGCGGCATGCAGCAAGTGAGTCGCCGAGTGGTTCAACGCCGTGGCATGCCTTACGTCAGCGTCGACCTGGGTGTCTACCGGCGCACCCACGGTCAAGTTGCCCAGCACCAGCACACCGTGATGCAGGAAAGCCCCGCCGGTCTTGGTGGTGTCGCGCACGTCAAAACGACCGGATGTCGAGCTCAGGAAGCCGCAATCGCCAATCTGGCCACCCGACTCGGCATAGAACGGCGTCTGGTCCAGCACCACAACCGCCTCTTCACCCTCGCTCAACACGTCGACCGACTTACCGTCTTTATAGATGGCGACGATCTTGGCCGAGCCCGCAGTGGCCTTGTAGCCGGTGAACTCGGTCGGTACGTCAACCTTGACCAGGGTGTTGTAGTCCAGGCCAAAGGAGCTGGCCGAACGGGCCCGCACGCGCTGGGCTTCCATCTCACGCTCGAAACCGGCTTCGTCGACGGTCAACTCACGCTCGCGGGCGATGTCGGCAGTCAGGTCCATCGGGAAACCATAGGTGTCGTACAACTTGAACACCACATCACCCGGCACCACGGTGCCTTTGAGCTCAGCCAGGTCCTGTTCCAGAATCTTCAGGCCGTGCTCCAGGGTCTTGGAGAACTGCTCTTCTTCAGCCTTGAGCACCCGCTCGATGTTGCTTTGCTGTTGCTTGAGTTCCGGGAAGGCATCGCCCATCTCGGCAACCAGTGCGGCCACGATCTTGTAGAAGAAGCTGCCGGTAGCGCCCAGCTTGTTACCGTGGCGGCACGCGCGACGGATGATGCGACGCAGCACGTAGCCACGGCCTTCGTTGGACGGCAGCACGCCGTCGGCGATCAGGAAACCGCAGGAACGGATGTGGTCCGACACGACCTTGAGCGAAGACTGGCCTTCATTGGCACAGCCAATGGCCGCCGCCGAAGCGCTCAGCAGGTTGGTGAACAGGTCGATTTCGTAGTTGGAGTGAACGTGCTGCATCACCGCACTGATCCGCTCCAGGCCCATGCCGGTGTCCACCGACGGTGCCGGCAGCGGATGCAACACACCATCGGCGGTGCGGTTGAACTGCATGAACACGTTGTTCCAGATCTCGATGTAACGGTCGCCGTCTTCTTCTGGCGAGCCTGGCGGGCCACCCCAGATATCGTCGCCGTGATCGTAGAAAATCTCGGTGCACGGGCCGCAAGGGCCGGTATCGCCCATGGTCCAGAAGTTATCGGAGGCGTAAGGCGCACCTTTGTTGTCGCCGATACGGATCATGCGTTCGGCAGGTACACCGATTTGCTGGGTCCAGATGTCATACGCTTCATCGTCCGTCGCGTACACGGTGACCCAGAGTTTTTCCTTGGGCAGCTTCAGCACGCCGGTGAGGAAGGTCCAGGCGAACGTGATCGCGTCTTTCTTGAAATAGTCGCCGAAGCTGAAGTTACCCAGCATCTCGAAAAAGGTGTGGTGACGGGCGGTGTAGCCGACGTTTTCCAGGTCGCTGTTCTTGCCGCCGGCGCGTACGCACTTCTGGCTGCTGGTGGCGCGGGTGTAGGCGCGCTTTTCCTGGCCCAGGAAGCAGTCCTTGAACTGGTTCATCCCCGCGTTAGTGAACAGCAGGGTTGGGTCATTGCCTGGGATCAAGGAGCTGGAGGCTACACGGGTGTGACCTTGCTCTTCGAAGAAGCGAAGGAAGGCTTCACGGATTTCTGCGCTTTTCATTAGGTTCTTCCACGGAGGCTGCGGCCAAAGGCCAGTGCGCAACATCATCAGACGGAGCGACGGCAAAGGGCCGCATTATATCGGCCCTTTGCCGGTGGTACAGCGTGTTTATGTGATAGAAACAGTCAATTAGACGGCCTGCACTGTCATTTCTGCGAAAACGCGACGAATGTCTGCAGCACTTGCTCGATCTGCGCCCGGCTCACATCCAGATGGGTGACCATGCGCAAGCGCGGCGCGGCGCTCAACTTGACCCCACGCTCGGCCGCAAAGGCCTTCAGCGCCTGCGCCTGATCGCCTACCTGCACATACACCATATTGGTCTGCACCGGCTCGACGCTGTAGCCGGCCTTGCGTAACTCATCACCCAGCCATTGGGCGTTGGCATGGTCGTCAGCCAGGCGCTGCACTTGATGATCCAGCGCATACAGCCCCGCTGCCGCCAGGGAGCCGGCCTGGCGCATGCCGCCGCCGACCATCTTGCGCAAGCGCCGAGCCTTGGCGATCAGCGCCGTCGAGCCACACAGCACCGAGCCGACCGGCGCGCCGAGGCCCTTGGACAGGCACACCGACACCGAATCGAAATGCTGGGCGATTTCTCGCGCATCCACGCCCAGCTTGACCGCCGCGTTGTAGAGGCGCGCACCATCCAGGTGCAGGGCCAGGCCATGCTCGTGGGTAAATGCACGGGCCTTGGCCAGGTAATCCAGCGGCAGCACTTTGCCCTGCATGGTGTTTTCCAGCGCCAGCAGGCGTGTGCGGGCGAAGTGGAAGTCGTCGGGCTTGATGGCTTCAAGCACCTGGTTCAGATCAAGGGAGCCATCAGCTTGGACTTCCAGGGGCTGCGGCTGGATCGACCCCAGCACCGCCGCGCCGCCGCCTTCGTATTTGTAGGTGTGGGCCTGCTGGCCGACGATGTATTCCTCGCCGCGCTCACAGTGAGCCATCAACGCCAGCAGGTTGCTCATGGTGCCGGTGGGTACGAACAGCGCCGCGGCAAAGCCCAGGCGCTGGGCCAGTTCGGCCTCCAGGCGATTAACGCTGGGATCTTCGCCGTAAACATCATCGCCACTGACGGCGCTGGCCATCGCGTCGAGCATGCCGGGGGTGGGTTGGGTCACGGTGTCGCTGCGCAGGTCGATCACGGTCATCAAGGGGGCCTCTAACGGAATGGATAAGTCCTTTTGTGTGTGATTACTGCGGGCAAAGCCACGGAATATCAAGCCCCGATTACATTCATTCGAATACCAACCAAACAAACCGATATAAGTTATCGAGACGGCAACCGTGCAGTTTTTGAAAAACCATGTTAAAAACTCTGCGCCGCCAGGGTTCTGGCGGCAACGTTCTCAGGGCGGGGTGCAATTCCCCACCGGCGGTAATTGCACGCAATGTGCATAGCCCGCGAGCGCTTGGCGCCTCGAACTGCTCAGGCAGGACGGCGACAAGGTCAGCAGACCCGGTGTGATCCCGGGGCCGACGGTCATAGTCCGGATGAAGAGAGAACGGGATTGGCACCTAAGGGCCGCGCGCCTGTTTGCGCATGCGTACCCTTAAATCCCATTCGATTCATAACGCCCTGTTTTTTTCTTAAACAGGAGTCAGAACATGCAACCCACCGCAATCGACAGCAAAAGCAAAAACCATCACGGCGAGCGCGTCGCGTTTATCCAGGCCTGCTGGCACAAGGATATTGTCGACCAATCGCGCAAAGGCTTCCTCGCCGAAATGATCGCTCAGGGCTATCAGGAATCGGACATCGACTTCTTCGAAGTCGGCGGCGCCTTTGAAATGCCCCTGCACGCCAAGCTGCTGGCCAAGACCGGCCGCTACGCCGGCATCGTCGCTGCCGCGCTGGTGGTGGACGGTGGTATCTACCGCCACGAATTCGTCGCGCAATCGGTGGTCAGCGGCCTGATGCAAGTGCAGTTGGAGACTGAAGTGCCGGTGTTCTCGGTGTCCCTGACGCCGCATCACTTCCATGCCGGTAGCGAGCACACCACGTTCTTCTACGAGCACTTCGTGCACAAGGGCCAGGAAGCGGCGCGCACCTGCGCCGATACGCTGCACAAGGTGCGCGCGATCCGTCGTAGCGAGCCGCGTGCGGTAGCGGTCTAAATTCAGTGTGGGAGCTGGCTTGCCTGCGATGCAGACACCTGGGTGTATCAGTGATACCTAGGTGATGCTATCGCAGGCAAGCCAGCTCCCACATTGGACCGAGCCAGACTTGGCTCTCAGGCCAGGCCGGCATCCGTGGTGGGCACGATCAGTATCCCGGCGCGCAAGCCGTTCCTCACCTTAGGGTTGGGGAAGATAATGCGGGCGCCCTCCTCCTCGATCACCCAACGGGTCTTGGCCACGTCTTCGGCCAGCAGGTAGCCCCTTTCCAATTCCGAAAAGTTTTCCACATCTGCGGGCAGGTGCATCAGGAAGGCGTCGCTGTGCTTGATCACTTCCCGCGCAACGGCGAAGAGTTGCAGGCCGTCGAGGCTACCGGTCTCGGGCTCGTTGCCCTCGATGATCTGCTTCAGACGCGCTTCCAGGCGCGACACGTCCACACCGTCGTTCTGCCCGAACGGCCGGGCCTTGCCCAACTCCAGGGTGAACGCCTCGGCGCCGAGTTGCTCGTAGGTAAACGCGGTGAAGGTAATCGAGGTTTTGTTCTGCAGCAGCACCGCCTGCATGCCGGCCGCGTTCAAGCGCTCCAGCTCACGGCGCGAATGCTGTCGGTCTTGCTTCCACGGGTACAACGCGAACTGCTCGATTTTCGAACCACGAATCGCGGTATGCAGGTCGTAATGCAGGCGCGAGCGGCCAGGCTGGCTGAAAAAGCTGCGGGCCAATTGCTCAAGCTCGGCGGCGCGCATGGCTTCGGGGCCGATGTTTTGTTCATGACGGCCGTTGAACAGCCGGTTGACGTCCAGTTCGAGGTAACGCTCACCGCGGCGCATGGCCTCGGTATTACCGAACAGGAACAGAATACGGGTGCGGGGCTTGATCTCCCCACGGGCGATGCCATGCAACAGACGGTCGAGCAGTTCGATCGGCGCGGTTTCGTTGCCATGGATGCCGGACGACAGCAGCAAGTCGCTGCCGTTGTCCAAAGCTTCAGGAGGACGCACTTCAAGCGCGCCTTCGCTGAGCCAGCGCATCTGCACGCCGTCGACAGTCAGTTGAATTTTTTGCGCCGGTTCACGACCGGCGAGGGTCAGTTCAAGCAGTTTGCCGAGGGCGAGCATAAGCAGCTTCCTTAGTGGTTGCAGCCTGGGCCGTGGACGTGATCGTCGTCGTCACCTTCAACGTCGGCCGGTTCCATTTCCAGTTGCAGGCTCATCAGGTTGGTGGCCAATGGGCGCATCAGCAGGTTGGCGTACTCGGCGTCGCCTTCTTCTACGTCCACGCCAATCAGCAGTTGGCCGCGGCCATCGTGCTGGATCCAGATCTCCTTGCCCTGCCAGACCACGGCGACGCGGGTGCAGGAGGTTTCCAGCTGGGTGCCGTCGGTGTCTTCAAGGATGAGTTTCAGGGTGTCGGTCATAAATAAAATATCTCAGCCGTGTGGCATTAATTGATCTGGAAAGGATAAACCGAGCCCAGTTTAAGGATTTGCGTCAGTTCATCCAGTGCCGTCCGGCACTCAAGCAGTAACTGCGGGTCAGCCAGGTCGGTTTCGCGCAGGCTGTCGCGGTAGTGCTTGCCCACCCACTGGGTCAGGGTTTCGTACAACGGCGCGGTCATGATAACCCCTGGGTTCACGGCCGCCAGCTCGGTTTCGTTCAACGCCACACGCAGGCGCAGGCACGCCGGCCCGCCGCCGTTCTGCATGCTTTGCTTGAGGTCGAAGACCTTGACTTCGCGGATCAACCCGCCGGCAGCGGTCAAACCTTGCAGGTACTGCCACACACGCTCATTGGCGCGGCACTCTTCCGGCACGATCAGCAGCATCGAACCGTCAGGACGAGTCAGTAACTGGCTGTTGAACAGGTAGGAACGCACCGCGTCCTCGACACTGACCAACGCGCGGGGCACACACACCGATTGGAAGTTGCCGCCCAACTTGCCCAGCTTGCCGTGCAGTTCGGCGAGCATCTGTTCGGTGTTGAGGAACGCATCCTCGTGATAGAACAGCACTTCACCGTTGCCCACCGCGATCACATCGTTGTGGAACACACCCGCATCGATCACCGCCGGGTTCTGCTGGGCGTAGACCACACCGTCATCCTTCAAGCCATGCAGGCGCGCAACGGCCTGGGAGGCTTCGAGGGTCTGGCGCGCCGGGTACTTCTGCGGGGCCGGGTAACGAGGGTCGAAAGCACTACGGCCGAACACGAAAAACTCGACGCCCGCCTCGCCGTATTCACGGCAGAAACGGGTGTGGTTGGCCGCGCCTTCATCGCCAAACTGCGCCACGGCCGGCAAGGCGGCGTGGTGGGCGAAATGTTTGCCATCGGCGAACATCGCCCCCAGCACGCGGCTGGTGGTGGGGTGTTCGATGCTGCGGTGGTATTTGCAATTGAGGTTGGCGGCAGTGAAATGCACGCGACCGTCTGCGGTGTCGGCGCTTGGGCTGACGGTGGCGGCGTTGGCTACCCACATGCTGGAAGCCGAGCAGCTCGCTACCAGCAACGGCATGGCCTGCTTGGCCGCCTGCTCGATCACCTGGGCGTCGGTGCCGCTGAAACCCAAGCTGCGCAAGGCGGCCACATCCGGGCGTTCCTGGGGCGCCAATACACCTTGCACAAAACCCATGTCCATCAGGGCTTTCATTTTCTGCAGGCCCTGCAACGCCGCTTCCTTCGGGTTGGAAGACTGCTGGCTGTTGCTTTGGGACGCGACGTTGCCGAAGGACAAACCGCCGTAGTTATGGGTCGGCCCCACTAGACCGTCAAAATTGACTTCACAGGATTTCATCGGCGAGGCTCCACGAACATCTGTTTTTATAGGCATCAACTGCAGGTCTATATCTGTTAACCCGACCCAGTGTGGGAGCTGGCTTGCCTGCGATGCAGTCGACTCGGTCTTTCAGCCAAACCGAGGTGATGCCATCGCAGCGATGCGGCGATCCGACAAGCCAGCTCCCACATTAGATCGGTGTCACCCTTACTTCAGCGTTATGCCGGGGGTCAGCGTGGCTGGCACGACCAAGCTCGGCGTCTCCAGCGACGCCACCGGGTACGCGCAATAATCCGCCGCGTAATAGGCACTGGCGCGATGATTACCCGACGCCCCCACACCACCGAACGGCGCGGTACTGGCGGCGCCGGTCAGCTGTTTGTTCCAGTTGACGATACCGGCGCGGCTTTCCAGCCAGAACTGCTGGTAACGCGCCTCGGAGTCCGACAACAGGCCAGCGGCCAGGCCGTACTGGGTGTTGTTGGCCTCAGCGATGGCGCCGGCAAAATCCGCGTAGCGGATCACCTGCAACAACGGGCCAAACAGCTCTTCGTCTTCACGTTCCGTCACAGCGGTTACGTCGATGATGCCAGGGGTCAGCAATGCCGCCTGAGCCTGAGGCTGGGTCATCTCCAGCAGCGCCACGGCGCCATTGGCCAACATCAGTTCCTGGGCTTGCATCAGGGATTTGGCCGCAGCAAGGGAGATCACCGAGCCCATGAACGGCGCCGGTTGCTGGTCGAAAGCACCCACTTCAATGCTCGCACTCACCGCCACCAGGCGCGCCAGCAAGGCATCGCCCCAGGCGCCTTCAGGCACCAGCAAGCGGCGGGCACAGGTGCAACGCTGGCCTGCCGAGATAAACGCCGACTGGATGATGGTGTACACCGCCGCATCCACGTCGGCGACTTCGTCCACGACCAGCGGGTTATTACCGCCCATTTCCAGGGCCAGGATCTTGTCCGGGCGCCCTGAGAATTGCTGGTGCAAGTGGTTGCCGGTGCGGCTGGAACCAGTGAAGAACAGGCCGTCGATGCCTGGGTTGGCCGCCAGGGCGATGCCGGTTTCCCGCGCGCCTTGCAGCAGGTTCAGCACGCCCGCCGGCAACCCGGCTTCGACCCAGCACTGTACGGTCAGCTCGGCGACCTTGGGGGTCAGTTCGCTAGGTTTGAACAGCACGGTGTTACCCGCCAGCAACGCCGGGACGATGTGCCCATTGGGCAAGTGCCCAGGGAAATTGTAAGGGCCGAACACCGCCACCACACCGTGGGGTTTGTGGCGCAACACAGCGGTGGCGTCGCCCAGGAGGCCGCTCTTCTCGCCGGTACGTTCGCGGTAGCTTTGTACCGAGATCGCGATCTTGTTGGCCATGCTGGTAACTTCAGTGGCCGACTCCCACAGGGGCTTGCCGGTTTCTTCGCCAATGCAGCGGGCGATTTCATCGGCACGGCTTTTAAGCGTGGCGGCGAAGGTCTCCAGCACGCTGATGCGTTCTTCGAGCGGGCGCTTGGCCCACCCCGGGAATGCCTGGCGCGCAGCCTGCACGGCGGATTCGACCTGTTCGGCGCTGGCGCCATTGCCGGCCCACAGCACTTGCTGGGTCACCGGGTTGCGCGATTCAAACAGTTCACCCTGGCCAGCCAGCCAGCTACCTGCGATATACAGCGAATTCATTATTTCGACTCCCGAGCAGCAGACAACGCAACAGCACGCACTTGATCACCCACCACCAGTTGCAGGCGCTTGGCAGTCTGTGGATCGACCACCAGGGTGCCTGCCGCCAGCCGGGCCGGAGCGGCGGTGATACGGCATTCCTCGCGCTTGCGGTTATGGATCAGGAACGGCGTGGCATCGTCCCCCGGCGTGCCGATGGCCAACACCAGTGACTGGCTGTCGCGCACCGCACGGATCTTGCTGGTTTCACATTCCACCGCCGGGCCTGCGTCGAAAATATCCACATAGCCCTGGTAGCTGAAGCCTTCGCTCTTGAGCATGCTCAGGGCCGGCTCGGTGTCCGGGTGGACCTTGCCGATCACATTGCGCGCGTCTTCGGAGAGAAAGCAGCTGTACAGCGGAAACTTGGGCATCAGCTCAGCGATAAATGCCTTGTTGCCCACGCCGGTGAGGTAGTCGGCCTGGCTGAACTCCATCTTGAAGAAGTGCCGGCCCAGACTTTCCCAAAACGGCGAACGCCCGGCGTCGTTGGACACCCCGCGCATTTCGGCAATGATCTTGTTGCCGAACAGTTGCGGGAACTCGGCGATAAACAACATGCGCGCCTTGGCCAGCATGCGACCGTTAAGGCCGTTGCGGTAATCGGCGTGGAGGAACAACGAGCACAATTCGGAATTACCGGTGAGGTCGTTAGCCAGGAACAGCGTCGGAATCTCACGGTAGATATTCAGTTCCTGGGACGCGCTGACGGTCAGCCCCACCCGGAAGTTGTACCACGGCTCGCGCAGGCCAACGGCGCCAGCGATGGCAGAAATTCCCACCACGCGGCCTTCGTCGTTTTCCAGCACGAACAGGTAGTCGGCATCGCCGCGCCCGGCTTCGCCGCGAAAGGTTTTTTCTGCCCAGCCCACCCGGTGGGTCAGGCGCTCTTCGTTGGCCGGCAAGGTGGTAAGGCCGGTGCCAGTGCTGCGCGCCAGATCAATCAGGGCCGGTAAATCGCTGCTGCGTACGGGACGAACGATCATGCTATCTCCTCGAACGGGCCGCTGTTGTCAGCCACCCGCGAAACTCTCTTTTTAAACCGCAACCAGGCGCACGCTGGCGCCTTCGCCAACACCCAGCGCTTCGGCGGCCGCCAGGTCCAGGGTCACCGGTTTGCCGGGCGCGTAGTCCAGCTCCAGCATCACCGCACGGTAATCCTGCAACTGCGCGTTGCTCACCAGGTACTGGCGGCCAACGCCCTTGACCATCTCACCGATCTTCACCGGCACTACGCGGCTCTGGGCGATCGAGCGAATGCCCGAGACCCGGGCGTGCAGCGTCGGGCCACCGTCGAAGATGTCGATGTAATGGTCAGTTTCGAAGCCTTCACGCATGAGGATGTCGAAGGTGATTTGCGCACGCGGGTGCACCTGGCCCATGGCCTCTTGCGCTTCGTCCGGCAGCAGCGGCACGTAGATCGGATAGTGCGGCATCAGCTCGGCGAGGAAGGTACGGCTTTTCAGCCCGCACAGGCGCTCGGCGGCGGCGTAGTTGAGGTCGAAGAAGTTGCGGCCGATGGCATCCCAGAACGGCGAGTCACCGTTCTCGTCGCTGTAGCCGACAATCTCGGTCACCACCGAGTCGGCAAAGCGCTCGGGATGGCTGGCAACAAAAAGCAGGCGGCCACGGGAATTGAGTTCCGACCACGGCGAACCGACCAGTTCCGGCACCACATAGAAGCTGGTGAGCAGGCTGTTGCCGGTAAGGTCGTGGCACTGGGAAAGCACGTGGATCTTGTTGTGGATCTTCAGCTCGCGGGAGGCGTGCACGAAGGTTTCGTTACGAAAGCTGTAGAACGGCTCGGAGTAACCGGCCGAGGCAACGATAGCCGAGCAGCCGGCCAGCTTGCCGGTCTCGGTGTCTTCCAGCACGAAGAAATAGCTCTCTTCACCGTTGAAACTCACCTCGGCGGCGAAGGACGCTTCGCTGGCCGCGATCTTGTCACTCAGGCGTTCCACATCATCCGGCAAGGAGGTGACACCAATCGGGCTGTCCGCAGCCAGACGCTGTACCTCGCCCAGATCAGCCATTTGCGCGGGGCGCATCACCAGCATGGTGTCACTCCTTAACTCGAAAACTCACAGAGGAAAAAATGCCGGACACGGGCCCTGGATACACATCGGTCTCAATGTGTCAGCAGATCCATGTGGGAGCTGGCTTGCCTGCGATACAGGCAACTCGGTCTATCAACGGCACCGAGGTGATGCTATCGCAGGCAAGCCAGCTCCCACATTTGTTCAGGTCCGGCCAATAAAATGTGTCGCTATCAGGCTTGCGTCAACGTCTTCACAGCACGCTCAAAACGATCCAGGCCTTCGTTGATGTCCGCCTCTTCCACCACCAGGCTCGGTGCAAAACGCACCACGTCGGGGCCGGCTTGCAGGATCATCAAGTTCTCTTTCTCGGCCGCGTTGAACACGTCCTTGGCCTTGCCTTTGAACGCATCGCTCAACACGCAACCGATCAGCAGGCCCATGCCACGCACTTGGGTGAAGATGCCGTACTGCTTACCGATCTGCTCCAGGCGCGCCTTGAACAGGTCGTGCTTGGCATTCACACCCGCCAGCACTTCTGGGGTGTTGATCACGTCGATCACCGCTTCCGCTACCGCGCACGCCAGCGGGTTTCCGCCGTAGGTGGTGCCGTGGGTGCCGACCACCAGGTGCTTGGCCAAGTCTTCACGGGTAAGCATCGCCGCAATCGGGAAACCGCCGCCCAGGCTCTTGGCGCTGGTGAGGATGTCTGGCGTCACGCCGTAATGCTGGTAGGCAAACAGGTGGCCGGTGCGGCCCATGCCGGTTTGCACTTCGTCGAATACCAACAGTGCGTCGTGGGCGTCGCACAGCTCGCGAGCGCCTTGCAGGTAAGCCAGTTCGGCCGGCAATACACCGCCTTCGCCCTGGATCGGTTCCAGAACCACGGCGCAGGTCTTATCGGTCACCGCCGCCTTCAGCGCAGCCAGGTCGTTATAAGGAACGTGGGTGATGCCGGTGATTTTAGGCCCGAAACCATCGGAGTACTTCGACTGGCCACCGACGTTGACGGTGAACAGGGTACGACCGTGGAAGCTGTTCAGCGCGGCGATGATCTCGTACTTCTCGCTGCCAAAACGGTCGAACGCCACGCGACGGGCCAGCTTGAAGGCGGCCTCGTTGGCTTCGGCGCCAGAGTTGCAGAAGAACACGCGCTCGGCAAAGGTGGCGTCGATCAGTTTGTGGGCCAGGCGCAAGGCCGGCTCGTTGGTGAACACGTTGGAGACATGCCACAGCGTGTTGGCCTGTTCGGTCAGTGCCCCCACCAGCGCCGGGTGCGCGTGGCCCAATACGTTGACCGCGATGCCGCCGGCAAAGTCGATCAGCTCGCGACCGGCCTGGTCCCATACGCGCGAACCTGCGCCACGCACGGGGATAAAGGCAGCAGGTGCGTAGTTGGGCACCATCACTTGGTCGAAATCGGCACGTTGCACCGGGGCTTGCTCAACGGACATCGGAGTCTCCTGAAGAGGAACGCCTGCCTGGAACTGGCAAGCGATGCAGGGATTGTAAGGACAGTTTTCAGCGCCACCTTGTCGCCAAGCGACAACTTCTTATAGCGCCAACCCCGGTTTTAGGCGGGTTTACGGCAATGCGACATATTGCGTCGCAATGGCGCAGTGTAAACGCTGCGCTCAGTGAGAGGCAGAGGCACGGCCCGCTGATTTTCGCCTAATGCCTTAACTATTTGCTGCCCGCGAACCCATCAGGCTTGCTGTGATGACAGTGACTCGCCCCCACTGAAGGATCAGCCCCGTGCCCACGCCCTACCCCACGACAATCAGCCAACGCCTCGCAGTCGCCGCCAACCAAGTACCTGCTGGGTTTCACACACGCCTGCCGGCCTGGCTGGCAAGCGCCTCGGATGACAAGCGCCAAGCCTTGAAGAATGCACCACTGGACATTGCCAACTGGCAGGCCGACGCCAGCCGCCAGCAACACGCGCCCCTCAAGCAGGCGGTGGAGCAGAGTTGGACCGCGCAAAGCAAAGTGGACACGGCACTGGCCGACCTCAAGACACCGCAAGCCTTCGCCGCACCGCTTTTGCAACAGGCGCTCAAGACCCGCTGGGGCGTGGACATCAATGTCAGCACCACCCATCTGCGCCTGTATGCGCCCCTGACGATCCCGCTGTTTCCCATAGAAACTGGCGGCGTCAAAGTCTGGACCGTGTCGTTGGTGGACGCCGCACTGCATAACTTCGACGCAGCAGAGAGCGAGAAAGCTGCCTTCACCGCAGACTCCAGCTTCATTACCCAACCCACCGCCACCGGGCAATTCGACACCCTGCCCTCAGTGAACAGCAAAGTCAGCATCCAGACCTTCGTCAGGCTGTGCCGTGAACTGGACATCGGTGCGCAATACCAGAACTACCTCAAGACATTTTTCGGCTTCAAAGATGCCAAACGCAAGGCTTCGCTGCGCAGCACTGTCATCGAGAGTCTCAAAGCCGAGGCCCAAACTGCCGTACACCTGGCGCGCCTGAAAAAGGACGGCAGCGAGCGGGTGTTACGCACGCTCCAGGCCCAACTCAAAGGCATCAGCGGCCTGACGCTCGACGGCAAGACGCTGCTCAGCCACGAGCTGAGCCTGATGGGCGCACCACTGGCCGGCATTGTGCTGTTCGCCGCAGACCTGGAACTGCACCACAGCGCAGTGCCCGTGGTGGCGTACATTCCCGGCGACCCACAGGCACCGCTCAAGTATTACCGCGATGGCATCGCATTCATTCAAGACCTGACCGGCAAATTGCGCGATGCCGATTACCAGGCATTCTTTAGCCGCTTTATAAGCCACGAGCACCGCGCCAATTTCTTTGCCAACCTGCATAACCGCTTGTCCCAGATTACCTGGCATCACCCCCTCCCCGGCGACCCCAGGCCGACCTGGCGCGCCGAACCTGTGGCCAATCCCAAGCTGCAGTTGCACGCGACGAAAATCACGGGCGAGCTGTACGAACGCCTCTATGAAAGCAAACTCAACAGGCTGCTCAATGACGCGCACAACATTGCCGTGTCCACCGCCGACGCCGACAGTAAGGCACGCTGGCAACGTTGGGACATCGTGGCAAAAATCGGCAAAACCCTGCTCGAAATCGCCGCTTTCATCGCCACGCCGTTCATTCCCCCCCTCGGCCTGCTGATGCTCGGCTACACCGCCTATCAACTGCTCGACGACGTGTTCGAAGGCATCATTGATTGGGCCGAGGGCCTCAAGCGCCAAGCGTTCGGGCACCTGATGTCGATCCTGGAGCAAATGGTTCAATTGGGTATGTTCGCGGTCGGCGCACCGATTGCCGAAGGGCTGCTACGCCAGGCACTGCCTCGGGAAGTCTGGGCGTTTTTCGAGCGCCTGCATCCGGTCACCTCGGACGACGGCAAAACGCGCCTGTGGAACCCGGACCTGAGCCCCTACGCCCACGACCTTCAGTTGCCCGCCGCCTCACGCCCCAAAGCCGATGGATTGCATGCCTATGGGGACAAACAGATCCTACCCCTTGAAGGGCAACACTTTGCCGTCAAGCAACAAGCGGGCAACGCCGTGCTGGCGCACCCAAGCCACGTGCATGCCTACCAACCGCCCGTTATCGGCAATGGCAAAGGCGCCTGGATAACCCCACTGGATCACCCGCTGACATGGCATCGCAGCACCTTGTTGCGCAGACTCGGCGAGCCCGCCAACGCACTCAGCGAAACCGGCCTGGAACAGGCGCAACGCATCAGCAGCACAGACGATGGCGCCTTGCGCAAACTCTACATGGACCGCCAACCGCCACCGCCCTTGCTGGCCGACAGCCTCAAGCGCATCCATATCGACCAGCAACTTCAAGACTTCATCGACCAGATGAACAGCGACGACCCGCAGGTTTATTCAAAGGCCGACACGCAGACCCAACTCTGGCTGCTCAGCCAGACCGGCCTGTGGCCAGAATCCAAGACCCTGCGCTTTCTGAATGCCAAAGGCGAAACCGTATGGGAACACCCAGGCTGGGAAAATGCGGCGGTGGCACAAATTCATGAAGCACAGATGAACAACGGCGACCTGCTCAAGACCCTGCTGGAAACCCTCGACGAGTCAGAGCGCAAGACTTTGCTGGAGGAAGACTTCGGCACCCCGATCACCCAACTGCATGTGCGTGCCGCCAAGCTGCGCAAACAGCTGGCACGCAGGGCCGAGGATAAACGCGCTTCGATGTTCGACGCGCGCTATCGAGGCCTGGAACTGACCACCGATGCACGCGTGCAAAAGGTCATCGACAGCACACCGGGCCTGCCCGTCAGCGCGGCCGAAGAAGTCCTGCTCAGTGCCAACGGCCAGGACCTGCTCGACATCGACCAGGGCACGCTGCCTTCGCACCTGGTCGAACGCGCACGCTGGGCGGCCCATCAGGTCAGAATCAGCCGGGCCTATGAAGGCCTGTACATGGCCGCGCTGGAGAGCGGCGACACCCATCGACTCGCCCTGCACTCCCTGGAAAAACTGCCGGGCTGGTCGCCACAGGTGCGCCTGGAAGTTCGCGACTTCAAGCGCGACGGCCACCTGCGCGACGCCATCGGCCCCGCCCAGGCGCCCATCCAACGCCTGCTGCTACGCACCATCGAAGGCGCTTACATTCCCGAAGACAGCACGGGCTCCCTGCTTGGCGAAACCGATTTCTACACCGCCGTGCTCCAGGCACTCCCCGATGCACAGCGCGACGCACTGGCTATGCAGATAGGCCAAGGCCCACACCTGAGAGAAACCTTGCGCCAACACACATTGGCACGTGACGAACTTGGCGTTCTGCTGGCCGAAGTTCCGCTGCTCAAACCGCCCTATGACCCGACATTCATGCGCCTGCCCGGCGGCATGGAAGGCTACGACGCCAACCCGGTCACCGCTGGCAGCAGCGATGATGCCTCGCTGGAGACTCGGTTGCATGAGCTGTACCCGCAACTGAGCACCGGCGAGTTGACGGCCGTACTCGCCGCCATGCATAACGATCCCGGCACGCCTTTGGGTACCCTTCGATTTCTGAAGAATGAGTTCTCACAACTGGAAACCAACCTGCGGACATGGCAGCAGAACGTGCCGCAGACCTTTGTGGGTACAGACCTGCCACTGAACCGCTCGCAGATTGCTGCAGAACAGCAAAATCGCTTTCTCTGGTCACAAAAACTGATCGGCGCCTGGCGCCACAACACCCCCGTGGACCCCGCTTATGACAACGGTCACCTGCTGCAACTCAATCAGCCCATTTACGGCGAACTGCCAGCACTCGATACCCGCCTTGGGCACATCACCACCCTGGAATTCCAGGGCTACTTGACCACCCGCGGCACGCCGGGCTTCCTGGCACACTTCCCCGGATTGCGCCGACTGGCCATCAGCGACATTACCCTCAGCACACTGCCCGGGGAAATCAGTGCATTGACCCACCTTAACGCGCTGGCACTGCGCGGCTGCGCACTCAACCTGACCACCCCAACCCGTGCAGCCCTGGCCAACCTGACCGAACTGCATACCCTTGACCTGTCCAACAACCCGCTGGTGCTGGCGCCCAATTTCGAAAACATGGCCAACCTGCGGACACTCAACCTGAGCCACTGCAGTATTTCCGTCTTTCCCACAGGCCTGCTCAATCGGCCTCGGCTGGCCAACGCCAATCTCAGCCACAATAACCTGCGCAGGCTGCCAGAAGCCCTGTATTCGTTGCCCGCCAGCGCTGCCAAGGCCTACGATCTTTCCGGCAACCCGTTGACGCGCGCAACCCTGGAACGGATAAAAACCTACTGTCAGAGCACCGGGGAACATTTTGGCGTCCAAGCCAATCCAGAGGAGGTTCGCCTGGTCCAGGCGCTTTACCCGACCTACAACGCTCCCGAGGCCAATCAATTTATCTTCAGGCTGCCGGGCGGGCTGGATGATTCGATGGCAATTCTCGTGCGCCTCAAGGCCGACTACGAACGCTTGCAAGCCGACCTGCAGGAATGGGTCGTGGATGTGCCTGAACGCTACCCCTTCACGGACGTGCCCATGGACGAACAGGCTCGCGTACAGCAGCAACTTATCCGAGGGGAAGTCAGCGGCCTGCTGGAGCAAGGCTGGCGACGTGAAACCAGCCTGGATTTGAGCCATGACCCGCTGACACAATCTCATCAAATGGCGTTGGCGTCGCCGCTGTTGGGCGACCTGCCCAAACTGAATGTGGATTTCAAGCATATTTCCAAGCTGGACCTAAGGGCCCAGGAAACCACCTCGATACCCGACGGTTTTCTTGAACGCTTCCCCAATCTGGAAAGCCTGCTGATCCACCGCTATGCCCTGCAAGACATTCCCGCCGGCGTCTTCAAGCTGCCCAAGTTGACCACACTCAGCCTGACCCAATGCAATCTGCGCCTGACCGCCGACAGTGTCGCCGCCTTGAGCGACCTGCACACCCTGGAATACCTGGACCTGAGCGATAACCCGCTGGCGCTGACGCCCGACGTCAGCAAAATGTCCAGCCTGGAGACCCTGATGATGGAGAACGCAGGGCTTACCGAAGTGCCGCACGGGGTGTTCAATCTGACGTCACTCACCCAACTGAATCTGAGCGATAACCGCATCACCGAACTGCCTACGGATCTGCTTGAAGTGGACCCGGACTCAGCGGCTGGTTTTGACCTGAGCGACAACGCATTCTCACCTGCGGCGCTTGCCCTCCTGCGTCGCTATTACAACCGCATGGCAGTGGATTTCGATGTAGCCCAAGCTCGACAGCCCGCGCCAGACGACTCCGGCTCACGCTCCCCGACTTCATCCGAAACAGACAACGAACCCTGAGCGCAGCTCAACCGCGCTCGGAGGGCACCGACGACAACTCGAACGGGCTGCTGCTGCGCCGCTGGTTACGGTCTTCGCGAGGGGTGGCGCCGAAGAAATTGCGGTAGGCGCTGGAGAAGTGCGGCCCCGAGGAGAAGCCGCACGACAAGCCGATCTGGATGATCGACTTGCTGGTTTGCATCAGCATCTGGCGCGCCTTGTTCAGGCGCAGCTCCAGGTAGTACTGGCTGGGAACGCGGTTGAGGTATTGCTTGAAAATCCGTTCAAGCTGTCGTCGCGATACGCACACATGTTGGGCGATTTCGTCAGTGGTCAGCGGCTCTTCGATATTGGCCTCCATCAGCAAAACCGCCTGGGTCAGCTTCGGGTGGCTGGAACCCAGGCGGTTTTGCAACGGGATGCGCTGGCGCTCGCCGCCTTCACGGATGCGCTCCACCACCAGCTCTTCGGACACCGCACCGGCCAGCTCGGCGCCGTGATCACGGGCCAATACCGCCAACAGCAGGTCGAGTACCGACATGCCGCCGCAGGCGGTGAGGCGATCGCGGTCCCAGTCAAATAGATGGCTGGTGGCAATGACCTTGGGGAAACGCTCGGCGAAATCGTCCTGCCAGCGCCAGTGCACGGCGGCGCGGTAGCCATCGAGCAGGCCCAACTGGGCCAGCGGGTACACACCCGCCGACAAGCCGCCGATTACACACCCCGCCCGAACAAGCTGCTTGAGCGCGGAACTCAGTGGCGAAGCGATGACCGTCGGCGGTTCGTCGGCCAACAGGAACAGCTTCTGAAAGCCCTCCAGCTTACCGGCCCACGGCTCACCCGGCAGTTGCCAGGCACCTTCGATGGCGGGCTCTGCGAGCAAAAACGACAGCTCGTAGATCACATCCGGATGCACCCGCTGGGCAACGCGCAAGGCCTCCTCAGCCAGCGCAAGCGTAAGGGCTTTTGTGCTGGGCCAAATCAGGAAACCAATTTTGTGGGCGGTCATGGAGTGCTATCCAAAGCGAAAACAGTGATGAGGGCATGGGCCAATGCTAGCCCGTAATCAACTACAAATCCCAAAACAAACTGAGATCAAAAGTGGGAGCTGGCTTGCCTGCGATAGCGGTAGGTCAGTTAACACATCATTGACTGATGCATCGCTATCGCAGGCAAGCCAGCTCCCACAGGAGATCGGGGCTCACCTCAAGACTGCGGAGCATGCACTATCGCGGTGCACAAAAGCAGTCTTGATTATTTCAAGCTGCCAGAGAGGAACTGCTGCAAACGTTCCGACTGCGGGTTCACCAGCACTTCCCGCGGGTTACCGCGTTCTTCAACCACGCCTTTGTGCAAAAACACCAACTGGTTCGACACTTCGCGGGCAAAGCCCATTTCGTGAGTCACCACCACCATGGTGCGGCCTTCCTGGGCCAGGTCCTGCATCACCTTGAGGACTTCGCCTACCAGCTCTGGGTCGAGCGCCGAGGTCGGTTCGTCGAACAGCATCACCTCCGGTTCCATCGCCAGGGCGCGGGCAATCGCCACGCGTTGCTGCTCACCGCCGGACATATGGCCGGGGAACGCATCCTTACGATGACCCACACCGACTTTAGCCAGGTAGTGCTCGGCCTTTTCACGGGCTTCTTTCTTCGACACGCCCAGCACGTGCACCGGGGCTTCCATTACGTTTTCAAGCGCGGTCATGTGCGACCACAGGTTGAAATGCTGGAACACCATGGACAGGCGCGAACGCATGCGCTGCAACTGCTTGGGGTCGGCGGCCTTCATGGCGCCGTCTTTGTTGGCGACCAGTTTGAGCTCTTCGTTATTGAGCAGAATCTTGCCGGCGTGGGGTTGCTCGAGCAGGTTGATGCAGCGCAAAAAGGTACTTTTGCCCGAACCACTGGAGCCGATGATGCTGATCACATCACCGGCGGCAGCTGCCAGGGATACACCCTTGAGCACTTCATGACTGCCATAGCGTTTATGCAGGTCTTGGACTTCAAGCTTGTACATGCGGTCGGTTCTCACAAAAACAGGTGGTCAGTCGTTGAGCAAGCGCCCGCAGCGCAGCGCTTCGCGCCCCGCCACCTTGGCCAGCCAGAAACCCGCTTGGGCATAACGTAGCCGTTCAACGGCAAACAACACCCCCGAGGTGCCCGCGCAGATAGTGCTTACGCGATCGGTCAGGGGGTCAATCACTTCAAAAATCTCGTCGCCGGTTTCTACCCAGTCGCCCGCTTTACGCAGGTAACTGATCACCCCGGCGTGGGGCGCGAACAACAACTCGGTGCCTTCGAACGGCACGCCTTCGCACGGCTCGTGTTGCGGCGCGGGCCATTGCCCCTTGATCAAGCCTTGTTCGGCAAGGAATGCGAGGATGCCTTCGGCGTGGAAGATCGCCTCATCACGGCCAGTATCGGCCTGGCCGCCCAACTCCAGCGTCGTCGCCAAACAGGCCAGCGGAATCTGGGCCTCGGGGAACATCCGCGACAAACGCAGCCATGGCAACGAGCACGCCTCGTCAAACGAACTGCCGCCGGAATCTTCCGCGAGCAAGCCGACCTTCACATTCAAATGCGCCGATAGCGATCGCCACTGCGGCCAGTGCTGGGGCAGCGCGTACATATGCAGCGCGGCTTCAGCGTCGCAATGCAGGTCCAGCACCACATCGGCGGTGCAGGCGTGGCTCAGCAGGATGCGTTGCATACCTTGCAGCTGGCTGCTCGGTTCGGGCAAGGCGTCGAGCGCATCGCTCATGGCCTGGCGGATCAGGCGCACATTGGCGTGCGGGTCATCACCCAGCTTGCCTTGCAGCAATGCGCCGACCGGCTCGCTCAGCTCGACAAAATCGCGGTTGAAATTCTTGCCGCTGCCGACTTCGAAACGCCCCTGGTGGCTGCCCTGCAACAACTGGCCGAGGCCCATCGGGTTGGCGACCGGCACCAACTCGATCACGCCATTGAGCGCGCCTTGCTGTTCCAGCGCCACAAGGCGCTTTTTCAGTTCCCAGGCGGCGCGCATGCCAGGCAATTCATCGGCGTGCAGGCTGGCCTGGATATAGGCCTTGCGCTCGCCACTGCCGAAACGAAACACGCTCAGCTGGCGCTCACAGCCCAGGTGCCCCCAGGGCAGCAGATGGTCGATACGTTCCATATCAGTGCTTCCGTGGAGCCAGGTAGCTCAGCCAGCGGCGCTCGGCCAACTTGAACAGGCGCACCAGGATGAAGGTCAGGCACAGGTAGAACAGGCCGGCGGTGATATAGGCTTCGAACGGCAGGTAGTACTGAGCGTTCACGGTACGCGCGGCACCGGTGATGTCGATCAGCGTGACGATGGAGGCCAGGCTGGTGGTCTGCAGCATCATGATCACTTCGTTGCTGTACTGCGGCAGCGCGCGGCGCAGGGCCGACGGCAACAGGATGCGGCGGTACAGCTTGTAGCGCGACATGCCCATGGCCTTGGCCGCTTCGATCTCACCGTTGGGCGTGGCCTTGAGGCTGCCGGCGATGATCTCGGCGGTGTAGGCGCTGGTGTTGATGGCAAACGCCAGGCACGCACAGAACGTGGCACTGGACAGCAGCGGCCACAGGAAGCTCTCGCGCACCACTTCGAACTGGGCCAGGCCGTAGTAGATCAAAAACAACTGCACCAGCATCGGCGTGCCGCGGATCACGTAGGTGTAAAGCCAAGCCACACCATTGACGATCGGCTGCTTGGACACGCGCATCAAGCCCAGGGGCAAGGCCGCGAGCAGGCCGAAAAACAGCGAAATAGCGAGCAGTTTCAGGGTGGTCAGCAAGCCGCCAAGGTACAGCGGCATGGCCTCCCAGATGACGTTGTAGTCGAAGATCATAGATCAGCCGCCCTTACGCCTACCGAGTAGCGCTTCTCAAGGTAACGCAAGGCCAGCAACGACACGCTGGTGATCACCAGGTACATCGCCGCCACTGCGAGGAAGAAGGTAAAAGGCTCGCGGGTGGCGTCTGCCGCCTGCTTGGCCTTGAACATCATGTCTTGCAGACCCACCACCGAAATCAGCGCGGTGGCCTTGGTCAATACCAGCCAGTTGTTGGTAAAACCAGGGATCGCCAGCCGAATCATCTGCGGCACCATCACCCGGAAAAACACCTGAAAACTGCTCATGCCATACGCCAGGCCGGCTTCAGCCTGCCCCTTGGGAATGGCCATGAAGGCGCCGCGGAAGGTTTCCGAGAGGTAGGCGCCAAAGATGAAACCCAGGGTGCCGATACCGGCGGCCAAGGGGTTCAAGTCGATATAGTCGTCAAAGCCCAGCAACGGCGCGACGCGGTTGAGCAAGTCCTGGCCGCCGTAGAAAATCAGCAGGATCAGCACCAGGTCGGGGATCCCGCGGATCACCGTGGAGTACAGGTCGCCCAGCCAAGCCAGCCAGCGTACCGGCGATAGGCGTAGCGCGACCCCGATCAGACCCAGAACAATGGCCAAGGCCATGGACGACAAGGCGAGCTGAAGCGTCAACCAAGCGCCATCGAGGATAACGGCCCCGTAGCCTTTCAACATGATTCAGGTCCTCGAAAAGGGGGATGAAAAAATGGCGCAAACTTCAGGATGACTGTTGCTTGCGCCATTTCGGACAGACAGCTGCGATGAGTTACTTGGCGTCAGCGCCGTAAATATCGAAGTCGAAGTACTTGTCCTGGATTTTCTTGTATTCGCCGTTGGCACGGATTGCAGCGATGGCCGCATTGATGCGCTCAAGGTTTTCTTTGTCGCCTTTGCGCACTGCGATGCCGATACCGTCGCCGAAGTATTTGGCTTCGGTGAACGATGGGCCTACAAACGCGTAGCCTTTGCCGGCGTCGGTTTTCAGGAAACCGTCTTGCAGCAGGGTGGCGTCAGCCACGGTACCGTCGAGACGACCGGCGGCCACATCCAGGTAGATTTCGTTCTGGGTACTGTAGCCCTTGATATTCGCACCTTTTGGCGCCAGGACTTCACGGGCGAAACGGTCGTGGATCGAACCGCGCTGCACGCCGATCGTCTTGTCTTTGAGTTCATCCAGGCCGTCGCTGACGTTGGTGCCTTCCTTCATCACCAGGCGCGCCGGGCTCAGGTAGTAACGGGTGGTGAAGTCCACGGATTTCTTGCGGTCGTCAGTGATGGACATGGACGACAGGATCGCGTCGATCTTACGCACTTTGAGTGCCGGGATCAGACCATCGAATTCCTGCTCGACCCAGGTGCACTTGACGTCCATCTGCTTGCACAGGGCGTTGCCGATGTCGTAGTCAAAACCGACGATGCTGCCATCCGGCGCCTTCGAGGCAAACGGAGGGTAAGCCGCTTCGATACCAATTTTCAGCGGCTTGCCTTCGGCGAAAGCCTGCATGGACAGCACGGACAGCGCCAGGGCGCCCAACAGCACGAGTTTCTTCATCTTGGGACTCCATCGGTATAGGGCAAAAACAGCAGTATGAGCCATGGCCCACGATGCGGCGAAGGTGTAACCGAATAGCGTGCTGCGTCCTGCGCGGGCGACCCCTGCGACGACGAGCGAGTGATCGGCATTCTAACGACAGGCCGGAAGCCGATATTTCCTCAATGCGACAACAATTTACAGAAGCACTGAGAAAGCGGTTCCAGCTCATTGACAGCCCCTGAATTTTATGCAGAGACAAAAGATATTAAACCTGATGATGCTGCAAATTGCGGGCCTATTATTCGCAAACCCTTCTAGCACGGCAAGTGTGGCGTTTAATCTTATTTTTGGGGGTGTCTAGAATGCGGTTTTTCGGGGCGTAGGCGTGGTCCATTGCCCCAGGTTTGTGCGGGCGGTTACACATTTGAGCGGGCCGGTAACATTCAGAAACCTCCTACTGGAAAAACCGATATTTATTGGCTTGGTGGATATGCAGGTCTGTCAGACCGCCATCCATCCCCTCCTATGAAATGCGATCTTAACTGTGGGAGCTGGCTTGCCTGCGATAGCGGTGTGTCAGCCAGCCAACCGTTGCCTGACACACCCTCATCGCAGGCAAGCCAGCTCCCACACTGAATCTGGGCGGTCTTGAGGCCCTACAAAAAAGCCCCACCCGGCTTGCGCCGAATGGGGCTCTGTCCCACCTACCCCGCTTACGCGACGTTCATGGTCTTGTGCGTTTCAATCAAATGCGCCACCACGCTCGGATCTGCCAGGGTAGAGATATCCCCCAACCCATCGTATTCAGCCGTGGCGATCTTGCGCAAAATGCGCCGCATGATTTTCCCCGAGCGCGTTTTCGGCAGCCCCGGTGCCCACTGGATGACATCCGGCGAGGCAATCGGCCCGATTTCCTTGCGCACCCAGTTCTTCAGCTCCAGGCGCAACGCTTCATTGGGTTCTTCGCCATTTTTCAGGGTGACGTACACATAGATGCCCTGCCCCTTGATGTCGTGGGGTACGCCCACCACTGCCGCCTCGGCGACTTTCGGGTGAGCAACCATGGCGCTTTCGATTTCGGCGGTGCCCATGCGGTGGCCGGACACGTTCAGCACGTCATCCACACGGCCAGTAATCCACCAGTAACCGTCCTCATCGCGACGCGCACCGTCACCGGTGAAGTACATGCCACGGAAGGTCTTGAAGTAGGTGTCGACAAAACGGTCATGGTCGCCGTACAGGGTACGCGCCTGGCCTGGCCAGGAATCCAGAATCACCAGGTTGCCCTCGGCGGCGCCTTCGATGATGTTGCCCAGGTTGTCTACCAGCGCCGGCACCACACCGAAGAACGGCCGTGCCGCCGAACCCGGCTTCAGCGCATGGGCGCCCGGCAGCGGGCTCATCAGCGTGGCGCCGGTTTCGGTCTGCCACCAAGTGTCGACGATCGGGCAACGGGATTGGCCGACGTTCTTGTAGTACCAGTCCCAGGCTTCCGGGTTGATCGGCTCGCCCACCGAACCGAGCAGGCGCAGGCTACTGCCGTCGGCGCCTTCGCAGGCTGCGGTGCCGGAAGCCATCATGGCGCGGATCGCGGTCGGTGCGGTGTAGAGAATGTTGACCTTGTGCTTGTCGACAATCTTCGCCACGCGGGTGATGTCCGGGTAGTTCGGCACGCCCTCGAACAGCACCGTGGTCGCGCCATTGGCCAGCGGGCCGTAGACGATGTAGGTGTGGCCGGTGACCCAGCCAACGTCGGCGGTGCACCAGTAGATTTCGCCCGGGCGATAGTCGAATACGCGCTCGTGGGTCAGGGCTGCATAGAGCAAGTAGCCACCGGTGGTGTGCTGCACGCCCTTAGGCTTGCCGGTGGAACCGGAGGTATAAAGGATGAACAGTGCTTCTTCGGCGCCCATCTCTTTTGGCGCGCAGACGGTGCCCGCCACTTTCATCAGGTCTTCGTACCAGATGTCGCGATGCTGGTTCCACTTGATCGCACCATTGGTGCGCTTGCACACGATCACCTTCTGGATGCTGCTGGTTTCCGGGTTGGTCAGTGCGTCGTCGACGTTAGCTTTCAGCGGAATCTTCTTACCGGCACGAATGCCTTCGTCTGCGGTAATCACCACTTTCGACTTACAGTCGATGATGCGACCGGCCAGGGCTTCCGGAGAGAAACCGCCAAACACCACCGAATGGATCGCGCCAATGCGGGTACAGGCCAGCATGGCGACCACGGCTTCGGGGATCATCGGCATATAGATAGTCACCACATCGCCGCGATGCACATCCTGGCCGCGCAGGGCGTTGGCGAACTTGCAGACTTCTTCATGCAGCTCGCGGTAGGTGATGTTGCGGCTCTCGGCAGGGTCATCGCCCTCCCAGATGATCGCGATCTGGTCGCCACGCTCGGCGAGGTGACGGTCCAGGCAATTGTAGGAAACGTTCAGGGTGCCATCGGCAAACCATTTGATGTCGACATGGTGGTCGTCGAAAGAGGTTTGCTTGACCGCGGTGAAAGGCTTGACCCAGTCAAGGCGCTTGGCTTGCTCACGCCAGAAGCCATCGGGGTTGACCACCGACTGCTGGTACATGGCCTTGTAGGTCGCCTCGTCGGTGAGCGTGTTGGCTGCTACTTCGGGGCGAACGGGGTACAGGGAAGCCGCACTCATCTTTCTTACCTCGGTGACATAGTTGTTGTTGTATGGCCCCTGTTGTAGCCGGGGTGGGCCTATAGAACCATTCGACGATGGTAGTAACAAGACCCTACAAATTGCCCTGCTATGCCGTTTCACCGCTCTGGCCCGCGTGCTGCGGCGCCTGGCAGGTTTCTGAAAAAATCTTGATCGAGGGATTGTTACAAAAACCGCCAAAAGTGTTTATCAAAACCACGGGTATAT
The DNA here is from genome assembly GCF_029960685.1 of Pseudomonas sp. AL10. Classification (NCBI taxonomy): domain Bacteria; kingdom Pseudomonadati; phylum Pseudomonadota; class Gammaproteobacteria; order Pseudomonadales; family Pseudomonadaceae; genus Pseudomonas; species Pseudomonas sp. AL10. The sequence continues at coordinate 1,802 of NZ_JASBQZ010000048.1, read as the reverse complement.
GAATATAACCGAGGCGCCTAAAATCAACTCCGCCAACAAGGCACCGAGATTAACAACGCAACAGCCCCCACGAAGGCACCGTTAATCCGAACTTCCCAACTTTTAAGTGACACACGCGGCCTCACAAGGGCCCCGTGCCCCCTTTCGCCCTGAAGAAGGTAATGAAGCAATGAAAGCGTTATTAGTGATGGCCCTGAGCAGCCTGTGCGCCACCGCCGCCCTGGCTGACGAAGCCCCGACTGAACTGGCCGGCCAGAACGCCCCGATCGTTGAGGACTACACCTACAGCACACACTTGGACGTGGCCAAAGTCTTGTCCATGAGCAGCATTCCAGAAGTCTGCGAAGTTGTACCGGCGAAGATGGAATATGAAGATTCGCAAGGCCAGCGGCATATTCTTAACTATCAAGTGATGGGCAATGGTTGCTCTAACGGCTAACAACTTCTGAAGTTGGATTCTTAATTGCCGCAAGAAATCGTTCTTGCGGCCAAGAACCCGCCCTTGAATACACCACGCATCAACTGTGGGAGCTGGCTTGCCTGCGATGGTGATTTCAGCCATAACACCCGCTACGGTTAGTGGACCCAATCCTCGTAAGACAACCCCGCTACGCGACTGAATTCCCGAATATTGTTGGTCACCAACGTACACCCCGAAGCAATTGCATGCCCTGCAATAGCAGTATCATTTTGGCCGATGATCGACCCTTGCTCGGTCAGGCTTCGCTTCACCTCAACCGTCGCGTCCACCGCCGCCAGGCCCCACGGCAACACTTCATCGAGTCGCTTCACAAACTCATCGACTAACGTCTTGTGTTTGGGCGATGCCTTTTTCCCAATCTGCCCATATCGCATTTCGGCATAGGTTATGGCCGAAATCACGATTCGATTGCTCCTCGCCACCTCCGATGCCAGTCGCTCAAGCACACACTCGGGCCGCTCACGCATGATGAATGAGCAAATGCAGGTATCCAGCATGTATGTCGTCACAGATTGAACCTGCCTTCATCGCCAATAACGTCCTCACGCTCCTGAAGAAAATCTTCGTCCGCCTTGGGCAGCTCACTCAACGACCCCCAGCTAGGTCGTATAGGTCGCAACGTAATCGTATCTCCGTTGCGGGTGATTTCGAGCTCGCCGACTCCCTCATAAGCCATTTCGTTTGGAATTCGAATAGCCTGGTTCTTTCCGTTTTTAAAAATTGAGACTGTGCGCATGATTCAGCTCCTACCTATGCCTGACATATGCAATGTAGAGATACGTGAAAGCCTATGCAAGACATATGGCAATTTGCCGACGATCGGAGATCGTGTGCCAGTTGCTAAAAAACTTGCGGTAGTAACCCCCCGTAAACTCTCACCCCGGCTTCAAAAGCGTCCTTTTTGTCTCTAATCAGTGACCATCCGTCACAACACAAACCCGATTTTTTCCCTATAATGCGCGGGTAAATCGGGCCTGCAATATCCCTTTACACTGGGATGAAGAGCCAGACCTGAGGCATCCCGCGCGAGCTTGCACCTACCGCTGCGCCCCTCAAGCCTCACGCAGAGCACCCGTAGCCCTATTCCGTTTAATGCGTGCGCTAGCTGCAACAAACGATTCCTTAAGATCCACCGCGGCCTTTGGGCCGTGTGAACACCCAACCATCCGGTTTCACACGGGCACCTTTGAGCCCTCACGCAGGAGACGACACGTCATGCTGAGCTGGGACGAATTCGACAAAGAAGAAGAAGGCGAAGTAGCCGCTAAAGGCGCCAACGCCGGCCACGCCACCGAAGCCAACATGGACCGCCTCGACGGTG
>NZ_JASBQZ010000047.1:0-39783 GCF_029960685.1 Pseudomonas sp. AL10 | reverse complement strand
GGTTTACCCCCCAAATCCCTGTCGAATTCCGGCCAGCGTGGTTTGACGGGGCGCCGAAGATCAAAAGCAGAGCAAGATCAAGAGCGACTCGCTTCGCATCGTGGTTACCCATGGTCAGGAGCCAACACTTGTAGCGGGACAGGGCGACTAAAAAGCGGAAACGACTGTCGCATTAAATAAGTGTCAGCCGTTTCCTTAAAATTTAGTTATGCAGAGACAAACTGTAGTCAGAATTTTCTTCATGCCGTTAGAAAATTTTTTTGGCTGTATACATTCTGTAAAAGACACTTCCATCTTCGCTGTACGAAACTTCTGTTTTATTAAAAAAGGCCCGAAAAGTGCCTGGGATCGCTAAGCTTGAGCGTGTTCAGGTGCTTTTTTTCGCAATTCAAATGGGTGTTGGGGCGAGAGAGAGTCGTTCAAGAGAAAGTTGATGGCGGGTAACAAAGGATGGTTAACGGGGTTGTTTTGTCGCGTTTCAAGTTAGTTCTTTCAAGCATAAATACAGAACTTCAGGTAGTGGCGTTCAAAGGCAGCGAAGCCCTCGATCAGCCTTACTTTATACACATGCAGTTAGTCAGCGAAGATCCTTCCCTTGACCTGGAGGCGTTGCTTCATCAACCCGTTTATCTGGCTTTCGGCGAAGCAGACCAGGGCTTACATGGGCAAATCTACGCCATCGGTCGGGATGATCCCGGTACGCGGCTCACCCTTTATCACCTGACGCTGGCCCCACGCCTGGCATCCCTTGCCCATCGTTGCGACCAGCGGGTTTTTCAGCAGCGCAGCGTACCGCAGATGATTGCCGCGGTCCTCGAACACCACGGTATCTTTGCCGACGCCTACGCGTTTGAGTTGGGGCCGGTGGTGTATCCACCGCGCGCATTTTGCGTGCAGTACAGGGAGTCCGACCTGCATTTCATCCAGCGGCTGTGTGAGGAGGAGGGTATTCACTACCACTTTCGCCACAGCGCGGAGAATCATCTGCTGGTGTTCGGTGATGACCAGACAGTATTTCGACGGTTGCCGGTGCAGCGTTATTGTCCCTCGGCTGATCCATCGCTTGGGCCCCCGGTTGTCCAACGTTTCGACCGGCGCATGGTAACGCGCAGCCGGCGCACCGTACGCCGTGACTATGACTTTGAGCACCCTTCGTTTCGCCTGCATGACCAAGCCGGTGCCGGGCCGGTCGATCCTTTGGAAGACTATGGCTACCCTGCCGGCTTTACGGGCCATGCACGCGGTGTGCAGCTGGTACGGCGCGGCCTGGAGCGCCACCAGCGTGATCGCCATCGGGTACTGGGCAAGAGCGATCAACCGGCGTTGCGCAGTGGTCACTTTCTTGAGCTGTGTGATCACCCGGACCCAGCCTGCAACGACTTATGGCTGCTGACTTCGGTGCGTCATGAGGGTTACCAGCCGCAGGTGTTGGAGGAGTCGATCGTTGATGCCAATGGGTTCCAAGGCTATCGCAACCGGTTCACCGCAACCCCCTGGCGCGCAGTGCATCGACCGGCCCTCAAGCACCCTAAGCCAACGATCAGTGGCAGTCAGACCGCAACGGTAACCGGGCCTGCCGGCGAGGATGTGCACTGCGATGCTTATGGTCGTGTGAAGGTGCGCTTTCACTGGGATCGCGCGGAAAAGGGCGACGAGACCAGCAGTTGCTGGCTGCGTGTGGCGTCCGGTTGGGCGGGTGATGGGTTTGGCGCCATGGTCATTCCACGGGTGGGCATGGAAGTGTTGGTGAGCTTTCTGGAGGGAGACCCGGACCAACCCCTTGTCACCGGTTGCCTGCCCAATGCATCGCATCTGCCGGCGTACCCTTTGCCGCAGCACAAGACACGCAGCGTTCTGCGCAGCCGCAGTTCGCCGGGCGGCCGGGGCGCCAATGAGCTGTACCTTGAAGACCGACGCGGCGAAGAGCTCATTTACCTGCGCGCCCAGCGTGACCTGGAGCAACGGGTGGGGCATGACAGTCGCCTGGAGGTAGAGGGCGATAGCCTGACTCGCGTTGGCCAAAGCCTGGTGATCGAAGCCGGGCAGCAGGTTCACCTCAAGGCCGGTGCCAGCCTTGTTATTGAGGCCGGTGCGCAACTGAGTTTGAAGGCTGGCGGGGAACATTTGGTGATGCAGGCTGGCAGCATCTCAAGCAGCCAGCCCATCACCCTGTGCGGTTCGCCGTCTGCATACCGCTCGATGAACGCCGGTGTGCAAATCTCAGCAGGGCAAGGCGTCATCATGGACTTGGCCAAGCAACTGGGCGCGGACTTTTGCCCTCTGTGTGAATGCTCCCGTGAAGGCCTGTGCGATATCGCGGGGAGGGCGGCTTGATGAACAGCTTGCCCTATCGTTGGATGGCCCAACAGCAGCAGAGCGGGCATCAACTATGCCTTGTGCTTGATGGCAACCACGAGGCTCGCCAACCTCTGCTCGCCGGTCGCGCGCCCTCGCACTATTGCAACCTTTACAGCGAGACCGCTGTGGCGCAGTTGGCGAGTTCAGGCCCGGTCATCGTGTTGATCGAGCGAATGAGTGACCCCGCCCTGACCGACCTGCTGCTACACCCCGAGTCGAACTGGGGTTGGCTCGCCAGCCTGCCGGCCAGCGACCTGGCGGGTATCGCGCGCCATTGGCGCGAGAGACTGCTGGTCGGGCCAGTAGGCCAGCAGGCGCTTTATCGCTTGCACGACAACCGCACCCTGGCCCGTGCGTTGGCCCATCTGGGCAAGGAACATTGGCCTTTCTACCTCGGGCCTCTGATCAGCGTGTGCTATTGGCATGAAGATGATTGGCACCACCACAAAAACCCTGCACCGGGCGACTACCCGGCGCCTGAGCCCCCGCCGTGGCTCGACACACCCAACCCCCAGGCCGAAGCCATCCTGCACGCCAATATCCTGCGCTACCTGCTGGCGGAGCACAGCGAAGACCTGGCGGCATTGGTCGAATTCCAAAACCCCAGGATTTGGCTGGTCCAGGTACTGGAACAAGCGCGCACCTGGCGGTGGCGGGAGCCTGCGCAGCTCGAATTTTTGGTGGTTCGCCGGTTGGCCGAGGCGTCTGGTAGCAGTGTTACTCATTGGCAACCGAGGGCAGGCGAGGCGCCTGGGGAGCATTTTGAACGAGTGGTGGCGCAGTGGCACAGGGAGGTAGGGAGCGGTGAGTAAATGGATGGGATTGGTGCTGCTGGTGGCTGGGGTGCTTTCGGGATGTACGGGGAGGGCGGTGGAGCGTTTTACGTTGGAGGTGGATTTGCCGGCGCAGTTTGAACTTAAAACGGCTGCCAACTACCGGCCCGCGACGGGTGAGACCTGCACCTTGCCTCGGCGGCGAGGTAAAAGACCTGAGCGGAAAGTCTTTTTTACAGACTACAAGCCTGTGGCGAGCAGCGTGAGTTATGAGCTGCCACTGACTGAAACGGTAGAAGGTTGTCCGTTGGTCCTGCGCAGTGTGGAGTTTGACTTTTATGCGAAGTGGGGGACGCGGAGTATGGATGTGGGTGGAAATTTCGGGAGTATTTCTATTCGAGACCGTTTGGAGGCCGACCTACCTGGGATGCCCGAGTCGGGTGTGCAGGAAATACTGGGGCAATGTAAATGGCACTTTCGGACGGTAGGGCCTTTGCATGCGATTAGAAAACTCCTGATCTGCAATTCGCTGGATTCGATGGGTAAGTTGCAAGCGTCGCGGGTAGGGGGCGTGGCGCAACGGCCGCAATTACCCGGAAAAAAGCTGAGGCTGGTGCTATCTGTCAGCAAGGATGAGTTACCTGCCTTTGACGATAGATGGGTAGCGGTGCCGGGGGGGTGGCGGCGATGCAGAGGCAAGAGTTTCGAAGACCTTTTTGCATATTGCGCAGGTAACACCACGGACTTTAAACCCATAAAAATGCCGGACGGGCGCATATGCGACGTCTATCCAACATGCAAATAACAAGGACGAATTCATGAAGCTGGATGCATGGAAGCACGCTTTTTTCAGTGAACGAATGCCTGCTTGCGCATTGAAAGGGCACTGGGTAAGTTTTCGTTTGGTCGATATGGCGGGCAATGGAAAAGCCTATGGCGGACTATCATTTTCGGTCCATGACAGTTCAGGGAGGCAGTACGTCGGTAAATTGAATGGTGAGGGTTTTGCCAGTCTGCAGGATTTCTACTGCGGCCCTGTTGTTCTCATGTTGGATGATTTGTATAGCGGGACTGAGGAGCCGTATTACCAGCTACGAACGCGCCGAACCTACAAACTGCCTATCACCGAACTTCAAATGCGCGCTGAGCGAACTTTTTTTGCTAGTGCTGACGACAGACGCGTTGAGGAGAGTCCGGCCTACCAGCAAGCGGATTGGTTTTATCAGGTTGAAGTAAGCGATTTGGTACGCCATAGCGCTCATCTGCCCCTACCTGCGTCGTCAACTTTGCGTCCCAAGCGTCATGCACTGAAAATGATGGCCGACCTAGGGTTCGGTCCGCCCGAGCCAACTTTTTCGGGTATCGTACTGTTCCCCAACAAGCACACCGTTCTGGAAATGCGACCCCTACGGGCCTTGCGCCCAATGTTATCCACCGAAGACAGCTTATGTGCCCTGAACCTCTACCAACTGGCATTGTTTGCTGCGTTGAGTTACTGCGATTTTGGGCAGGTCCCCGCAGAAAGCCCATCAGACGAAGTGCGGTTTCCGTTAGATCCGAGCGTTGGAAATTTATTCGCTGAACAGCTTTCGGTGTATCACGAAGCCTGGCGAATTGATCCGAAGCAATCACACCGTTTTTACCCGATCTACGAAGATGTTCCTTACTCCCAGCGTTTCGAAATCCTGCCTTTCGATCCTGAGTTGTACCCACAAAATCGCCCGGAACTAAAGGAAGAGCAGGAATATCCCGCACGCTTGCACTTTTTCGATGATGAAAAATTCGGCACTGATACCCAGGCTTTCATCACCCATCACGATGAGATCATCCTGATTTCTGTGCGAGGAACGGTCAGTCGTGCCGACGTATTACGCGATGCCGATGCCCATCAGGTGTCTTTCGAAGACGGTGTGGGAAAAGCGCACGATGGTTTTTACCAGGCCTACCGGGCTATACGTGATTTCGTACTGCAATACCTTGATCAGTTTCACATTGGCCAGCGCATCGTAATTTGCGGTCACAGCCTCGGCGGCGCCATTGCATTGCTGTTGGCCGAAGGACTGCGCCGAACCCCAGACGCCCACTACAACATCCTGCTCTACACCTACGGCGCCCCACGCGCCGCCGACGCCGAATTCACCGCCGGTGCCTCAACCCTGGTCCACCACCGCATCGTCAACCACAACGACCCCGTCCCCAGTGTCCCGGCGCCCTGGATGAACACCACCGCCAAGCTCTGGATTCCCGGGGCCATCACGCTATTCAGCAACCCTGCACCCGGTGGCCTGCTGTTCGCCGCAGGGCTGGTGCGCGTGGGCGGCAACCCCTATCGGCATCACGGTGAGCAATATCACTTCATGCCGATCACGCTCCCGGATGGCAGCCACTCTTCGGTGCTATGGAAGCCTGGATGTGAATCCATCGAGGAGGCAGGTTGCAACCGCGCATTGCAACTGCAAGGCGACATGCCCGGTCGCGATAATTTGCTGAGGCAACTATTCCAAGCCGACCAGCACTTCATGACCACCAGCTACGTCCCCGCAGCCTGGGCGACATTGCGCCGCTGGCAACAAACCCTGGAGAGTGAGGGCCCGCTGGTGACCCAGCGGGAGTTCGAGCTGCTCGACCGGGCCTTCGAAGGCATGCGCGAGCAACTGCGGGCCAAGCGGCGTGAACTGGCTCTGCGGCGCCCAGCCAATGATCGTAGCCATGAACCCACCGATGCCTTGAACGCAGAGATCGACCGTTTGCACACCAGCCGCGAGCGCTTGGCAAGCCTGCGCTGGCGTCGCCTGCAAGCCCACGATGTCTACGGCAGCCATGCCCGTTCTGCACATCTGCAATCGAGCCTCAAACGTTGGTTCAGCCACCGCGAGAATCGTGAGCCAGCGCAATTTGCCAGCATCCCGCCGCCGTCCCAGAATGAACAGGCACGGGCGCAAACGCTGGACATCGACTCAGTCGTCTAACCCACGCGGTTACATAAACTCCACCCGGGCCGGTTGTCGTTTCATCAGCACCTTGCCGTTGCGGATCGAGTACAACGGCAGGCCCTGGCTACGTATGACTTCGTAGTCGCTGTCGGCCGACAGGATCAGCAGGTTGGCCGGGCGACCTGCTTGCAACCCATAGCGATCGCCCAGGGCCATGGCTTTGGCACTGTTGTCGGTGACAAGGTCCAGGGCGTTTTGCAAATTGCGGTAACCGAGCATATGGCAGATGTGCAGGCCGGCCTCCAGCACTCGCAGGATATTGCCGTTACCCAGCGGGTACCAGGGATCGACGATGGAGTCCTGGCCGAAACACACGTTCATGCCGGCCTCAAGCAGTTCGTTGACGCGGGTGACGCCGCGGCGTTTCGGGAAGTTGTCGAAGCGGCCTTGCAGGTGGATGCTTTCGGTGGGGCACGAGACAAAGCTGATACCGGAATGCCCCAGCAGGCGAAACAGCTTGGCGCAGTAAGCGTTGTCGTAGGAGCCCATGGCCGTCGTGTGGCTGGCTGTCACGCGGGCACCCATTTCGCGGCTGCGGGCTTCTTCGGCGAGGACTTCGAGAAAGCGTGAGTGGGGATCGTCGGTTTCGTCACAGTGCACGTCCACCAGGCAGCCGGTGCGTTCGGCCAGGTCCATGAGGAACTTCACCGAACTCACGCCTTGGTCGCGGGTGTATTCGAAGTGGGGGATGCCACCGATCACGTCGGCACCCAGGCGAATGGCTTCTTCCATCAGTTCGCGGCCATTGCGGAATGACTCGATGCCCTCCTGGGGGAAGGCGACGATTTGCAGGTCGATCAGGTGGGTGCTCTCTTCACGTACCTCCAGCATGGCCTTGAGTGCGGTGAGGTCTGGGTCGGTGACGTCGACATGGGTGCGCACATGCTGGATGCCATGGGCGGCGAGGGCCTGAATGGTTTTTTTGGCCCGCGCCTTGGTGTCTTCCTGGGTAATGGTGGCCTTGCGTTCACCCCAGCATTCGATGCCTTCAAACAGCGTACCGCTCATGTTCCAGCGCGGCTCGCCAGCGGTAAGCGTGGCGTCAAGATGGATGTGGGGTTCGACGAAGGGCGGTATCACCAGGTTGCCGGCGGCGTCCAAGTCGCCGGCCATCAGCGTTGGCACCCCGGTTTGCGCAGTGATGCTGGCGATCCGGCCGTGTTCCAGGTGCAGATCATGCAGGCCTTCACGGTTGCGCAGGCGGGCATTGATGATGTGCATGGTCAAGTTCCTCTTGGCTAAAAACAATCAGGCAGACAGCCGCCAGATCCTCAGGGCGATACCGATGTCCAGGCGGTCATGGCGCGTAGTATGGCGCTGAGCAGCACATAGGTCAGCGATGCGGCAACAATTCCCACCAACGGCGCGACCCACGGCGAGTTGAACGCGACCACGGTGCCCACCCCATACGCGATCAGACCTGGCCAATTGAATGCCGGTAAGTGAGCTTCTGCCAAGCGCGGATATTGGCCGCGATAGCGATAGAAGAAGTCCGCCATGATCACGCCTCCTATCGGCGGGATGACCGTGCCCAGCAGGATCAGGTACGGCACCAACAGGTCGTACATGCCGAACAAGGCGAGCAAGGTGCCGATCACCGCGCCGGCCAGGGTCACGCTCTTGCGACGCTGGGTACGCAGCAGGTTGCAACCGGCGACGGCGAAGTTGTAGATGGTGTTGTCCTGGGTGCTCCAGATATTGAGCAGCAACATCGCCATCGCCGCCGTGGCGAAACCTTGCAGCAGCAAGACTTCCACCACATCCGGTTGCTGATAGACGATGGCGCCATAGGCCCCGATCAGCACCATCAAGCCGTTGCCGACAAAAAAGCCGATCAGGCTAGCCAGCACCGCAACCTTGGTCGAGCGCGAAAACCGTGTCCAGTTGGTGGCCTGAGTTGCCCCGCTGACAAAGGTCCCGAACACCAGCGTGATGGCGGTGGACAAGTCCAGTTCAGCGCTGGGCACCACTGCCAGCAGCCCCTCCAGCCCGCCGACCTTCACGGTGGCGACCCACATCGACAGCAGCAACAGAAGCCCCATGGCCGGCACCGCGATGTAGGACAGGATTTCCAAGCCGCGATACCCCACGTAGGCGGTGGCGCAGAACAATAAGCCAAACACCAGCATCAGCCCCAGCACACTGCCCGGGCTCAACTGGAAATACTTGCCCAATACCACGGCCGCCGTGGCCGTGCCCCAGGCATACCAGCCGATCTGGGTAAAGCCGAGGATCAAGTCACTGAGCTTGCTGCCCACTTCGCCAAAGCAGAAACGCCCCATCAACACCGAGTTCAAGCCGCTCTTGAACGCGATGTAACCCAAGCCTGCGGCGTAGATACCCAACAACAGGTTACCCAGGACCACGACGCCGAGCATGTCGATGAAACTGAACGCCACCCCCAGCTTGCCGCCGGCGAACATGGTCGCGGTAAAAAAGGTGAACCCCAACAACACCATGGCCGTAGAGGCCAGACCCTTGCGCGCGTGCAAGGGGACTTCGCTGAGAGGGTAGTCGTTGCCGGGGTCTTGCTGCGTCATGGGGCTGCTCCCTGAGTGGTGACCCAGGTCGCGTGCATCCTGCGTGCCAACGTAGATGCGGGCAGGTATGCGCTGACGGGAGCAAGCCCTTTATAAGGCCGCCCCCTCCCAATCAGCGCAAAAGCAGTGCAGCGGTGAGCCAAACTGGCTCAGTCGAACAGCGTTGGCATGAAGCGCATAGTGGGTCTCAATACCCCTTGCAGTCACGCGTCCCCATCAGTCCATCGGTGCTTCAAAGATGGACTCGATGGGCTGCTCGAATACCTTGGCGATCTTGAACGCCAAGGGCAAGCTCGGGTCGTAGCGGCCGGTCTCGATGGCGTTGACGGTCTGGCGCGACACACCCAGGCGCTCTGCAAGGTCAGCCTGGGACCAGCCCAGTTCGGAGCGCAGATGACGCATTTGATTGTTCACTGATAGCGCCTTGAGCCGATGATCGTCGCCACACACCAGACGCCGCCCATGATCGGCCAGACCATGAAGGCCGACATCCGCGGGAAGCCAGCCGTTTCCAGAAAACCGTAGCTGAAGGTGGTCAGCGCCGTGCAGACAAACGCCACCGCAAGCGCTTCGAGCTGGATCTTGCGGCCCATTTCATCCATGGCGTTCAGCCGCCGGATAATCGACACCGCCATCGCGATCATCGGGATGACGGGCAGCAGTGCCAGGGCGATTTTGGCGACGCCGTCGGGCATCGACGACATGTAGACGCTGGAAACCACCACGCACAGTATGTACACCAACAAAATGACAGCGAACTCCATCGGGAAGCGTTTGGGTGACATGATCATCTCCATAAGTAAAGGGTGCTTTACATTAGGTGGTGGTCAATTCGGTGTCAAGCTTGCTTTACATCGTGGTAGGCAGGCATTAAAAAACCACCCGCAGGTGGTTCTTTTCAATACTTGATCACTTACTCGCCGCGATAGATGCAGCCACTGGTGCAGGTCTCGTGGATACGGATCGCACTGAGTTCCGGCAGCAAGGGTTTCAGTTCATTCCAGATCCACTTGGCCAGTACTTCGCTGGTGGGGTTTTCCAGGCCGGGAATGTCGTTGAGGTAGTTGTGGTCGAGGCGTTCATAGAGCGGCTTGAAAATCGCTTTGATCTCCGAGAAGTCGCGAATCCAGCCGGTATGGGGATCCAGGTCGCCGCTCAGGTGGATGGCCACCTTGAACGAATGCCCATGCAGGCGCCCGCATTTGTGGCCTTCCGGTACGTGGGGCAGGCGATGGGCGGATTCGAATGTAAATTCCTTGAAGATTTCCACAGTGTTTTCAGCTCGGTCAGGTGTCTGGCAGGCGGCGAGTTTAACAGCTTGATCAACCTCTGCGCATACCGCCCCTCGGCCGCAGGCACCCATGCGGTCAAAGGGCTAGCAATCGGTCGCCGAGCTTGCCGTTGTCCGCCAATGCCAAAAACTCATCCCCCAGCCGTTGGCTCTCGCTCATGGCGGTTTGCCAATATTTGTTGCGGCCAGGGTCATCGCCCATAAAGCGCTTGAAGTCGCTGCGGTCTGGCAGCTTGCCGTGGGGCAGGCGGGCCAGGTAATCCCTGGACGGCGCCAGCAGTAACACATCCTGCAAGCCTTGCTGGTTGCTGCGTCGCCAGGGCAGGCCCTTGTCGAACCAGCCGGGGATGACCCGGTCGGTAAAGTGCGGGTACAGCACGATGTCATCGCCGTGGTAAGGAAGGTCGAGGTGGTAATCCAGCAGGCCGCCGTCGCGGTAGGTGCCGGCTCCGGCCCCGGGCAGGTCGCGCACGCCTTGCATCACCATGGGGATCGAGCCGGACGCGAGCAACGCCTGGCGCAGGTTGCCCACGTCCAGGGTGAGGAAGCGCGAGGGGAAATCCTTCAGAGGGTGTACCGGTGGCGCCTGACGCGGGTCGTGGATGATCAGCCGCTCGAAATGCCGCGACAGCCGTGCGCGGCCCCGCAGGTTATCGGCAATCACCGACGACAGGCCCAGCCCCAGCCGCCCACGGTGGTCATCGGCGAGCAAGCCGTGGCTCTTGACCACCATGATGTTCAGCCGATAGTCGGGGTTGTCCAGCACCCGCGCATCGCGCCCGGCCAGCAGGTCGTCGAGCATGCGCTGGCAGCTCTGGCTGACTTGGGCCATGGTCACGCCTTTGGCAAAGCGCTGCTCGTTGTACAGGCGGCCCAGGTCGAGCAAGCCTTGCACCGGGTCGGGCAGGCAGGCGCTGGCGAACCGCCAGGAGCCGATGGACGCGCCGATCAGCGCCCGCTCGCGCGGCGCACGGCGTAACCAGTCACCGAACAGCGCCAGGTCGAGCCCTTGGATACCCAGGGCCTTGGGGCCGCCGGCCGCACCGGGGAGGATGCCCACGTCGGCAGGCGCAAGGCCCTGCTCGCGGAGGCGGGTGAAGGCGCGTTTGCCGGCCTTGAGGGTCAAGGCCGGGAACTTGATATGGATGGCGGTCATACCGGTCTCTGTTGAGGCGAGCGGGGCAGTATAGGAAATCTCGCAGGCAGTGGGAAAAATGGCTTAACCGGAATTGCCATGGTGGCAATTCAGTTTCAGTTAAGTTGCAGCGCGTACCGTGGCCGACGTAGGAAAACATCATGTAACGGAGACTCATCATGAAGCGCCTCACTGCCCTGGGCGCCGCCGCTATCATCCTCGTTACGGCGACCCCGGCCGCCGCATTGGACCCCGACAAACCACTGATCGTGCCGGCCACTGTTACTATTGTCGCTTTCGATCAATTGGAAGCCACTGCCCTGGCCCTTCACCCTGGTTCGACGCTGCTGGGCACCGACCTGGATGAGGAGTACGGCAAGTACGTCTATGAAGTTGAGCTTCAAGACACTGACGGCATTGAATGGGATGTTGAATTGAACGCGCTCACCGGGCAGGTTCTCAAGAATCATCAGGATACGTAATGACGGTAAATTTACGCGTCGGCAGTCGCGTGGCGCTGGTGCTCATGGTGTTTTGTTCCAGCCTGGCGGCCCGCGACCTCAACCAGGACGAAGCCCTGGCCCTGCGCCAGCAAGGCGTGATCCTGCCATTGGAACAGCTGTTGCAGCAGGCCATGGCGCGATACCCCGGCTCACGGCTGCTGGAAGCCGAACTGGAAAAGAAACACGGGCAATACGCCTATGAAGTGGAACTGGTGACCACCGAGGGCGTGGTGCGCGAGATCAAGCTGGATGCCACCAATGGCGACCTGATCAAAGATGAGGAAGACTGATGCGCCTGCTCCTGGTGGAAGACAACGTGCCCCTGGCCGACGAACTGATGGCCGGCCTGCAGCGCCAGGGCTATGCGGTCGACTGGCTGGCCGATGGCCGCGACGCCGTGTATCAAGGGCGCAGCGAGCCCTATGACCTGATCATTCTTGACCTTGGCCTGCCCGGTTTGCCCGGGCTTGACGTGCTGGCGCAATGGCGCGCCGCCGCGCTGGCCATCCCGGTGCTGATCCTCACCGCCCGCGATTCCTGGGCTGAGCGTATCGAAGGGCTCAAGGCCGGCGCCGATGATTACCTGAGCAAACCCTTTCACCCCGAAGAGCTGTACCTGCGCATCCAGTCGCTGCTGCGCCGCTCCCACGGCCAGACGAACCAGCCCACCCTGCAAGCCGCCGGCCTGCATTTGGATGAAGGGCGCCAGTGCGTGCTGCGCGACGGCGCCGAGATCCAATTGACGGCTGCCGAATTTCGGTTGTTGCGCTATTTCATGCTGCATCCCGAACAGATCCTGTCCAAAAGCCACCTGGCCGAACACTTGTATGACGGCGAGACCGAGCGCGACTCCAATGTACTTGAGGTGCACGTCAACCACCTGCGGCGCAAATTGGGCCGCAGCGTGATCGAGACGCGGCGCGGGCAGGGCTACCGTTTCGGCGCCACCCCGGCATGAGGTCAATCCAGCGGCGCCTGAGCCTGGGGTTGATCAGCGTGATGGTGATTGTCGGCGTGGTGCTGGCGCAAACCAGCCTGTGGTTGTTCGAGGCAGGTTTGCAGCGCTACCTTGAAGCGGGCTTGCGCAACGACAGCGAAAACCTGCTGGTGGCGCTGGTGCGTGGGCCCAACGGTGTGCAGTTGGATGAGCAACGCCTGTCGCCGGCGTACCAACGGCCATTCTCCGGGCATTACTTTCGTATCGACTTTGCCGATGTGCATTGGCGCTCCCGCTCACTGTGGGACCAGGAACTGCCCCGGCTTCCCACGGCGGGGCTCAAGGGCAACCTGCAACTGGGGCCCGAAGGCCAGCAACTGTTGGTGCTGCGCTCGGACTACAAGCGCTTTGGCCAGTCGATTTCCATCAGCGTGGCCCAGGACTACACGCCGGTGCGCGAGAGCTTTCGCCTGATGCGCCAGGTCGGCCTGGTGATGGGGCTGGCGGCGCTGCTACTGGTGCTGGTTCTGCAACGGGTCACGGTGCGCCGTGCCTTGCGCCCGCTGGAGACCGCGCGCAACCAGATCGCTCAACTGCAACAAGGCCAGCGCTCGCAACTCGATACTCAGGTGCCACTTGAGCTGGAGCCCCTGGTGGCGCAGATCAACCACCTGCTGGCGCACACCGAAGACAGCCTCAAGCGCTCCCGCAACGCCCTCGGCAACCTGGGCCATGCGCTTAAAACCCCGCTGGCGGTGTTATTGAGCGCCGCTTCCAGTGAAGCCCTCAAGGATCATCCGCAGTTGAGCCAGTTGTTGCGCGAGCAACTGGAGCAGGTGCAGCAGCGCCTCAACCGTGAACTCAACCGTGCGCGCCTGGCGGGTGATGCCTTGCCGGGCGCGTTGTTTGACTGTGAACAAGAGCTGCCCGGCTTACTGGCCACCCTGCGCATGATCCACGGCGAACACCTGGACCTCAGCTATCAAGTGGCGCCGGGCCTGCAACTGCCCTGGGACCGGGAAGACCTGCTGGAACTGCTGGGCAACCTGTTGGACAACGCCTGTAAATGGGCGGACGCCGAGGTACGCCTGAGCGTCAGTGAGACGCCCCAGGGCTACCGGCTGGCAGTGGAAGACGATGGCCCCGGCATTCCCGAGGCCCAGCGCGACCAAGTGTTCAGCCGTGGCGCACGCCTGGATGAGCAAAGGGTTGGCCATGGCCTTGGGCTGGGAATCGTGCGCGACATCGTTGAGGTGTGGGGCGGGGTGTTGCAGCTGCAGGAGAGTGAGCTGGGTGGGCTCAAGGTGTTGATCGAGTTGCCACGCCGCTGACACTGACACACCACTGCTCAAGATGTGGGAGCTGGCTTGCCTGCGATAGCATCGACTCGGTTTGCCTGAAGTACCGAGGTGTCTGCATCGCGGGCAAGCCCGGCTCCCACAGAAAAGCCTTGCTACATTCAGACCCTGAACTGATCCATCAACCCCTGCTGCTGATTCGCCAGGCTGTTCAACGCCTGGCTGACCCGCGCCGACTCATTGGCCTGCTCCGACAATGACTCGGTCACATCGCGAATGGTCGCCACGTTGCTGTTGATCTCTTCGGCCACCGCGCTTTGCTCTTCGGCGGCGCTGGCGATTTGCAGGTTCATGTCGCTGATCACCGTGACCGCATCGCCAATCTGGCGCAAGGCGGTGACGGCCTGGCCCACCTGTTCGACGCTGCCCTGGGCCTGGCGATAGCTGTTGCCCATGGAGCCGACCACGTCGCTGGTACCGGTTTGCAATTGTTCGATCACCAGGCGGGTTTCTTCCACCGATTCCTGGGTGCGCCGCGCCAGGTTACGCACTTCGTCGGCGACCACGGCAAAACCGCGGCCGGCTTCACCGGCGCGAGCGGCTTCGATGGCGGCGTTGAGCGCCAACAGGTTGGTCTGCTCGGCGATGCCGCGAATCACTTCGAGCACCGAGCCGATCTGTTCGCTGTTGGCGGCCAAGCCTTCTACCTGGGCCATGGCAGTGCTCATGTCGGCGGCGAGCTCGCCAATGTTGACGGTGGTGCGGTCGATAACGGTCAAGCCTTGGCGGGTCGCCTGGTCGGCATCCCGGGCGGCTTGGGCCGCTTGGGCGGCGCTGCGGGCCACATCCTGGGCGGTGGCGCTCATTTCGTGGGACGCGGTGGCCACCTGATCCACCTGGCGGTACTGCTGCTCCATGCCGGCGCTGGTTTGCGTGGCAATGGCTGCGGATTGGTCGGCGGTGCCGCGGGCGTCCTGCACCGAGCGTTTGACCTCGGCAATGATCGGCTGCAGCTTGTCGAGGAAGCGGTTGAACCAGCCGGCCAATTGGCCCAGTTCATCCTGTTTGGCATAGGCCAGGCGCCGGGTCAGGTCGCCTTCGCCGCTGGCAATGTCTTCAAGCATGTGCGCCACGCCAAG
Organism: Pseudomonas sp. AL10; assembly: GCF_029960685.1. Taxonomy (NCBI): domain Bacteria; kingdom Pseudomonadati; phylum Pseudomonadota; class Gammaproteobacteria; order Pseudomonadales; family Pseudomonadaceae; genus Pseudomonas; species Pseudomonas sp. AL10. The sequence goes on along the minus strand of NZ_JASBQZ010000047.1, from coordinate 24,816 downwards.
GATTGGCCGGGTCACGCTGCGCGCCATCAGCCACACCAGGATCAAGCCGACCACGGCGGCGAGCAGGCCCAGGCCCAGTTCCAGCAAGGTGCCTTTGGCGTTGTCGGCGTCCAGCTGGTTTTTCAGCGCTTCGGCGGGGGCGACCAGGACTTGTTCCGGTACATCCAGCAATACGCCCCAGGCCTTACCGCCGGGAATCGGTGCAAAAGGCGCCAGTACCTTGAGTTGATGGTCGGTGCGCAGGCTGTGGGTCTGGGTACTGCTGGCCAAGGCACTGATCAACTGAGCGCCGCTGGCCGGGTCGACCTGCTCCAGGCGTTGGCTGAGTTTGCTGGCATCCGGGCTGTAGCCGGCCAGTAAGCCGGTCGGGCTGAGGATGCTGACCTGGGTCTGGCCGTCGTACAGTTTCTGGCTGGCCTGTTGGCTGACCGCCTGCAGGCTGTTGAGGTTGATGTCCACCGACAGCGAGGCGATGACTTTGCCATTGACCATCAGCGGGAACACGATGCTGGTCATCAGCACGTTCTGGCCGTCGATCACATAGAAGTAGGGCTCGATCACGCAGGGCTTGAGGGTCGTGCGTGGGCAAGTGAACCAGGCGTTGGCTTTTTCGCCGCTGGGGCCGATGGAGGTGTCGGCCATGTCGCTCTCGGGCAGCGCCATCGAGGTGATTTTCCCCGGTGTCGGTTGCGACCAGTACAGCGCGAAACGGCCTTTGTCATTGCTGCCCAGTTCCGCCTGGTTGGCGAACAGTTCGTCTTTGCCGTCCAGCGCATTGGCTTCGAACACCAGGGACAGGCCGAGCAGGTCTGGGTTGGCCTGCAGGGCGGCCTTGACCTGGCGCGTCAGGTCTTCACGGGTGTCGAAGGCATCGAGAAAGCGCTTCTCGGCCTGTTCGCGCAAAAACAGCACCTGGCGGGAAAAGCCATGGCCGTACTGGTAGGCATCCATGAACTGCTGGCGAATGCCCAGCGCCTGCACTTCGCCTTGGGCTTCAATGCGCGACTGGGCGGCTTCGTCGAGCATCTGCATGCTGGACGCCTTGACCTGCTGCGAGCTCTGCGCCATGCGATACAGCGACAGACCCACCAGCAGGGTCACGATCCCCAGCAGGCACAGGCCCGCCAGCAGGGTGATTTTCCATTGAATGGAGAGCTGCCTGAGCGACATCGGGACATCCTTACCTGAAAGCACATAGAGACAGCGTATCGGCCAGTGCCTGTAATTCTTTATCTGTGCAGAGGGCTTTGCCTCACCACAGTTTTTGACATGACAGCCCAGCTCCTGCAAAGTGCGCGCCCTCTAATAAGACCTCTTTCAAGCCTGCACGCCGGCAGCTGTTCCCATGGGCCGCGCGCGGGCATGCCTGTCTTTTTTGTTTCTGCTTGAGGTAACCATGATTAACGCAGTCATCGCCGCGGTCGGCACCATGCTGGTACTCAGCCTGTCCCGCGTGCATGTGGTCATCGCCATTATCGTCGGCGCCCTGGTGGGTGGCTTGACCGGTGGCCTGGGTATCGAGGCCACGCTCAAGGCCTTCAACGGCGGGCTGGGCGGCGGCGCAACCGTGGCCTTGTCCTACGCATTGCTCGGGGCTTTCGCCGTGGCGATTGCCAAGTCCGGGCTGGCCCATGCCCTGGCGGACAAAGCCTTGCTGCTGGTGGACCGCCAGGACGCCAGCGGTGGCAACCACGTCAAATGGCTGCTGATCGGCCTGTTGTGGGTGGTGGCGATTGCCTCGCAGAACATCTTGCCGATCCACATTGCGTTTATTCCGCTGCTGGTACCGCCGCTGTTGTATGTGCTGACCAAGCTGCAACTGGACCGTCGCCTGATCGCCTGTGTGATGACCTTCGGCCTGATCACCCCGTACATGTTTCTGCCGGTGGGCTTTGGCAATATCTTCCTCAATCAGATCCTGCTGGCCAACGTCGCCAAGAGCGGGGTGGATATCAGCGGGGTGAATGTCACCCACGCCATGGGCCTGCCGGCGCTGGGCATGGTGGTCGGCCTGCTGGTGGCGGTGTTGATCAGCTACCGCAAAAAGCGTGTGTACGACCTGAAGAAAATCGAGCGTGTCGAGCAAGTGGCGGTGCAGTACAACCCGCTGACCCTGCTGGTGGCCGGTCTGGCGATTGCCTCGGCGTTCATCATCCAGTTGTGGCTGGACTCGATGATCATCGGTGCCCTGGCCGGCTTCCTGATCTTCTCGGTGTCGGGCATCGTGCGCTGGCGCGACACCGATGACCTGTTCACCGAAGGCATGAAGATGATGGCGATGATCGGCTTCATCATGATCGCGTCCTCAGGCTTTGCCGAAGTGCTCAAGGCCACCGGTGACGTGAACTCGCTGGTGCAGGCCTCGGCAGCGTTCATCGGCCATAGCCGGGGCGTTGGCGCGTTGTTGATGCTGCTGGTGGGGTTGTTGGTGACCATGGGCATCGGCTCGTCGTTTTCCACGGTGCCGATCCTCGCGGCGATTTTCGTGCCGCTGTGTGTGCAGTTGGGCTTCAGCCCGGTGGCCATCGTGTGCATCGTTGGTACCGCCGGTGCCTTGGGCGACGCCGGTTCGCCCGCCTCGGACTCTACCCTCGGGCCCACCTCCGGCCTGAATATCGACGGCCAGCACCACCACATCTGGGACACCGTGGTGCCGACCTTCCTGCACTACAACCTGCCGCTGCTGGCGTTCGGCTGGCTGGCCGCGATGACGCTCTGACGAGGTTCCTGTAGGAGCGAGCTTGCTCGCGAAAAGCGTCAACGATAACGCGGGCAACCTGGCACCCCGCAGTGCTCTCAGGTTCTTCGCGAGCAAGCTCGCTCCTACAGAAATCGCTCACATGGCCGTTAACCTCTCAAGTCGCCACTAACAAGAGAGAAAAGCCATGCGTCTGAGTTTGAAGGCCAAAGTCCTGGCCCTTGCTGTCGTGCCGGTGTTGTTGTTTGCCGTGGTCATCAGCCTGACCACCGTGTGGATTCTGCAGGGCCAGGCCCGCAACGAGGTGGATGAAACCCGCCAGCGCCTGCTCAACGACGCCAAGGCCACCCTGCAAGGTTATGTCGAGGTGGCCATGACCACCATCAAGCCGCTCTACGACGCGGCAGCCCCCGGCGACAGCGCGGCGCGGGTGCAGGTGGTCAAGTTGTTATCCAATACCAGCTACGGCAAAGACGGCTATTTCTTCGGCTACGACTCCGAAACCATCCGCCTGTTCAAGGGCAACAGCCCGGACGGAGTGGGCAAAAGCTTCAAGGACAACCGCGACCCTAACGGCGTCTACGTCAACCGCGACCTGGTCAAGGTCGGCAAGGACGGCACCCACTACCTGCAATACAGTTCGACCCAGCCCGGCCAGACCGAACTGGTGCCCAAGCTCGGCTATACCGAGTACCTGCCCAAGTGGGACATGGTGATCGGCACCTCGGTGAACCTCGATGGCATCGACGCCCAGGTGGCGGTGGTGCAGGCTAAAGTCGAGACACGCATGCAAGGCGTGCTGCTGAGCATCCTCGGTGTGGCCGTGGTGGTGTTGCTGGTGATCGCCGCCGTGGGCATGTTGCTAGCCAATACCATCTTGCGTCCGCTGCACCTGATGAAAGCCAACCTCGATGACATCGCGGCGGGTGAAGGCGACCTGACCCGCCGCCTGGCCATCACCAGCCAGGATGAACTCGGCGACCTGGCCGGTGCATTCAACCGCTTTGTCGATAAAATCCACGGCCTGGTGCGCCAGATCACTGACATGACCGCTCAGCTCACCGGGTTGGTGAGCCAGGTGTCCGACCAGGCCCAGCGCTCCGAGCAGGCCATGGAACGCCAGCGCCACGAGACCGACCAGGTGGCCACCGCGATCAACCAGATGTCCTCGGCTGCCCACGAAGTGGCACGCAGTGCCCAGGGCGCCGCCGTCGCTGCGCAGCAGACCGACGCCGAAGGCCAGGCCGCCAAGCGCGTGGTGGACGGTAGCATCGCGCAGATCCATGCGCTGGTGAACGACATCCGCAGCAGCGGCGTGTCCCTGGACAGTCTGCAGCAGGATGTGTCGTCAATCGTCAGTGTGCTCGGCGTGATCCGCTCCATCGCCGAACAAACCAACCTGTTGGCGCTCAACGCTGCCATCGAGGCCGCACGGGCCGGGGAGGCTGGGCGTGGCTTTGCCGTGGTCGCCGATGAAGTGCGTGCCCTGGCCAGTCGCACCCAAACCAGCACTCAGGAAATTCAGGGCATGATCGATCGCCTGCAAAAAGGCACCGAGGCGGCTGTGGACGCTATGCGCCGCTCCAGCGATGCCGGCGACGGCACCTCGGCCCAGGCCAACCAAGCCGGCGCGTCTCTGGACACCATGGCGCAACTGATTGGCACCATTAATTCAATGAACGCCCAGATCGCCAGCGCCGCCGAAGAGCAGACCGCCGTCGCGGAAGAGATCAACCGCAGCGTGCATCAGATTGCCGTAGCGGTAGACAGCGTGGCGGATGAAACCCAACTGGGCGCTCAGACGTCTCGCAGCCTGGCCGACCTGGGCCAGCGCCTCGGGCAGTTGGTGGGCCAGTTCAGGATCTGATCCATTCAACCCCATGGCAGGGTTTAAACGTCGCGCATCAGCAAGCCAAAACGCAGGTCCATCTGTGCCGGAATCGACACATACACCGTATGCCCGTCCCCCGGCGCCACCTCAATGGCTTCGCCCTTGGCGTTATGCAGGCTCGCCAAGTCAAAGTGAAAGTTGCCGGCGGGCGTCATCAACTCCAGGTGGTCGCCCAGTGCAAAGCGATTCTTCACCTTCACCTCGGCCAACGCACCACGGCGCTCTCCGGTCAGCTCCCCGACAAACTGCTGGCGCTCGGAAACCGAGCTGCCGTTCTGGTAGTTCTGGTATTCGTCATGCACGTGGCGGCGCAGGAAACCTTCTGTGTAGCCACGCTGGGCCAGTGATTCGAGGTTGGTCATCAAGCCGCGGTCAAACGCGCGCCCGGCCACTGCGTCATCGATGGCCTGGCGGTACACCTGGGTGGTGCGCGCGCAGTAGAAGTGCGATTTGGTGCGGCCTTCGATCTTTAACGAATGCACGCCCATCTGTGCCAGGCGCTCCACATGCTGCACGGCGCGCAGGTCCTTGGCGTTCATGATGTAGGTGCCGTGTTCGTCTTCGAAGGCGGGCATGGGTTCATCGGGGCGATTGGTTTCTTGTAGCAGGAACACCTGATCGGTGGGCGTGCCGATGCCCAATGTGGGTTGATATTCATGGACGATATCCCCCGTGACATTCTCCACTGCCGGCGTGGCCTGGTATTTCCAGCGGCAGGCATTGGTGCAACTGCCCTGGTTGGCATCGCGCTTGTTCATATAGCCCGACAGCAGGCACCGCCCGGAATAGGCCATGCACAAGGCGCCATGTACAAACACCTCCAACTCCATGGCCGGCACCTGCTGGCGGATTTCGCCGATCTCTTCCAGGGACAGCTCCCGCGACAGAATCACCCTGCAAATGCCTTGTTGCTGCCAGAACGCCACGCTGGCCCAGTTCACCGTATTGGCCTGTACCGACAGGTGGATTGGCATCTGCGGGAAGTGCTCGCGCACCAGCATGATCAACCCCGGGTCGGACATGATCAGCGCATCCGGGCCCATAGCGATCACGGGCGCAAGGTCTTTGAGGAAGGTCTTGAGCTTGGCGTTGTGCGGCGCAATGTTCACCACCACGTAAAAGCGCTTGCCCTGGTCATGGGCTTCCTGGATGCCGAGGGCCAGGTTGGCGTGGTCGAACTCGTTATTGCGCACCCGCAGGCTGTAGCGCGGCTGGCCGGCATAGACCGCGTCGGCACCGTAGGCGAAGGCGTAGCGCATGTTTTTCAGGGTGCCGGCGGGAGCGAGCAGTTCGGGGGCAGTTATCGGGCGCATGGGTGTGGGTCGCAAAAAGGCGCGAGGGTAGTGCTGGAGCGATAACGGGATATTGACCCAGGTCTAAATAACGCGATCTATGCTTGTTCGATAAACCAGGGCACTCCCGCGTTTGGCTGCGGACTAAGCAACAGGGCCGCCATCGGCCCTGTTTTTCTGACATGGACCGGACATGAATCAAACCAACCTGCAATTCAAGACCCTGTTGCTGCTACTGGCCTTGGTCACCGTGGCTTTTATCTGGATATTGCTGCCGTTCTACGGTGCGGTGTTCTGGGCGGTGATCCTGGGCATTATCTTTGCGCCGATGCAGCGCCGCCTGCAGCAGCGTTTTAGCTGGAATCGCAACCTGACCTCCCTGACCACCTTGACGGTGTGCCTGGTGATCGCGATTCTGCCGGTGATCATCACCAGTGCCTTGCTGGTGCAAGAGGGGGCCACCCTCTACAAAAACATCGAGAGCGGCAAGCTCGATGTGGCGGGTTATATCGAGCAATTCAAGAACGTTCTACCGCCGTATTTCCAGCAGTTGCTCGACCGTTTCGGCATGGGCAATCTCGAAGGGCTGCGGGAAAAGGTCGTCAAGGGCGCGATGCAGGGCAGTCAGTTCTTTGCCTCCCAGGCGTTCAGCTTCGGCCAGGGTACGTTTGATTTCCTGGTGAGCTTTTTCATCATGCTGTACCTGCTGTTTTTCCTGCTGCGCGACGGCCCGGAACTGGTACGCAAGGTGCGCACAGCCGTACCCTTGGCCGAGCCGCAAAAGCGTCGCCTGCAACTCAAGTTCAACCGCGTGGTGCGCGCCACGGTCAAGGGCAATGTGCTGGTGGCCGTGACCCAGGGTGCGCTGGGTGGCTTGATCTTCTGGTTCCTGGACATCCCCAGTGCCTTGCTCTGGGCCGTGCTGATGGCGTTCCTGTCCCTGCTGCCTGCGGTGGGTGCCGGGCTGGTCTGGGGGCCGGTGGCAGTTTATTTCCTGTTGAGCGGTTCGATCTGGCAGGGTGTGGTGCTGGGGCTGTTCGGCGTGTTTGTGATCGGCCTGGTGGACAACGTGCTGCGCCCGATCCTGGTGGGCAAGGACACCAAGATGCCCGACTACCTGATCCTGATCTCGACCTTGGGCGGCCTGTCGGTGTTCGGCCTTAACGGCTTTGTGATCGGGCCGCTGGTGGCAGCGTTGTTCATGTCGTGCTGGGCGTTGTTCGTCGAAACCAAGCCGCGGGTCAAGCTGCCGCTGCCGTAACGTTCAGGCTTCTAGCCTGAAGTCGGTTGCCATCCGGCGTTGTGTTTCTGCATCCGATAACGAGGTGAGCGGGCCGCTGATCGGCTCGCCATCGCGCACCACATACCAGCAGGCGAGCAAGCCCAGTTTGCGCAGCGGGGCGGGGACGGCGCTACCAATGACGGACATGATTTGAACAGTGGGCATAAGTACCTCCAAACGTTATGGAGGTCACCTTACGGTTTGCTGGCGCCTGGGAAAAATCACCTGGCTCGATAGTCGACATCAATGTCAGGCGTTAATCCACCACCTGGTCGAGCATGTTCACCACTTCGTGCTCACTGAGCAGGCCCTTGCGCACCAGGTTTTCTGCCAACAATGCCAGGAACTTGGCGCTGCGATGGCCTTCCAGGTGCTTGAGTTCGGTCAAGGCGCTGTAGACCTTGCTGGAAGTGCAAAGGCCGGCGGTGCGGTGCGGGTTTTGTGTGGGCATGGTCAATCGTCCTTAATTGTTATTGGCTGGACTGAGTCGATAGTGCGACTGTTTTGTGACGCAAACATGACAGCGCAGCCCGCAATCGATCAAGAGGATATTTGACGCTTATGATGTGGGATTGGCGCTCGTGCGTTGTTCTCACAGCGACACTGGCAGGATAAATCCGGACTTCCCAGGCAAAAAAAGGCCCCGCGTGTGGGCGAGGCCTGTGGCTGTCAACGGGGTTAAACCTTACCAGCCATGGCGGTAGTAACCGTGAGGCGGGCCGTAGTAGCCGCGAGGTGGCCCATAATAACCGCGCGGTGGGCCGTAATAGACGGGCGCCGGGCGGTAGTAAACCTGCTGTTGCACATACACCGGTGGCGGTGGCGCGTAGTAGACCGGCGGCGGCGCGGCATACACCGGTTGCGGCTGCACATACACCGGTTGCTGCACATACACCTCACGCGGCTGGCTGGCAACCACAGAGCCGACTACTGCTGCGCCGACAAGCGCACCGAACACGGCCGGGCCACCCCAACCACCACCGTGGGCGGAGGCTTGGCCGGCCATCGCGAGTGCGCCGATAAGCAAGGCGATTCTGGGGAGTTTACGCATGATGGTCATTCCTCAATTAGCCCCTGCGCTTGTGGTCTGCAATCAATAGACTCAAGGATTGTCGCGGGGATACTTTTAAGACAACGTATTTCGAGAAAACAGCACCGCCAATGGGTAAAGGTTGTGTAAGGTCTGTACCGATTTGCTTACTTCAAGGAGTTATCCATGCAGATGCACCCCAACAAGGACACCCAACTGTGCATGTCACTGTCGGCGCGCCCTGGGAACTTTGGCCTGCGTTTTCATAACCACCTGTATGAACAGCTGGGTTTGAATTTTTACTATAAAGCCTTCAGCAGCCAGGACTTGCCCGGCGCGATCGGCGGTATCCGCGCCCTGGGTGTGCGCGGTTGCGGGGTGTCCATGCCGTTCAAGGAGGCTGCTATTGCCTTGGTGGATGAACTCGACGATTCGGTTCAAGCCATTGACTCCCTGAACACCATCGTCAACACCAACGGCCATCTCAAGGCTTACAACACCGACTACATCGCCATTGAGCAACTGCTGAAAAAGCACGCGGTGCCCAAAGATTCCACCTTTGCCCTGCGCGGCAGCGGCGGCATGGCCAAGGCGGTCGCCAGTGCCTTGCGTGACGGGGGGTACGCTAATGGTGTGATCGTGGCGCGTAATGAGGTGGCGGGCCAGGCATTGGCCAGGAACCTGGGGTACGCATGGCAGGCGGAATTGGGCAGCCTGCGCCCACAGATGCTGATCAACGTAACGCCCATCGGCATGACTGGCGGGGCGGAGGCGGATGCGTTGGCGTTTGAGCCTGAGGCAATCGATCAGGCGGAGACCGTCTTCGATGTGGTGGCGATCCCGGCGGAAACGCCGTTGATCGTGCGGGGGCGTGCGCAGGGCAAGCGGGTGATTACCGGGCTGGAAGTGATCGCTATTCAGGCGTTGGAGCAGTTTGTGCTTTATACCGGCGTGCGGCCTACGCAGGAGCAGTTCGAGGCAGCGGTGGCCTTCGCCCGCAGCTAAAGCCTTACACCAATCCAATGTGGGAGTTGGCTTGCCTGCGATGGCGGCCTGCCAGGCGACACTTCTCTACCTGACTCCCCACAATCCAACTGTGGGAGCTGGCTTGCCTGCGAAGACGGCCTCACAGTCGACGCCGTAATACCGAGTACATATCCATTCCTGCGGTAACGGCTACTTAGGGTTCCGCTTTTACAGCGGCTCACTTTTGAAAAGAGCCCAAAAGTAAGCAAAAGGCTCTTGCCCCACCACTCGGCACCTCGCCTAGGCTCGGTGTGCCCGAACGCAGGCTTGAATCCGTGGGCCGCCGCCACGCGCCATCCATGGCGCGGGGCGGCTAACCCGGCGTCCTGCCGGGTTACCCACGAATTAAAGCCTGCGTTCGGCCAGCGTGGTTTAACGGGGCGCCTAAGATCAAAAGCAGAGCAAGATCAAGAGCGGCTCGCTTCGCATCGTAGTTACCGTTGGCTGCTGCAACCTACAAAGTTGTGTCGATACCAATGGCTATCGCAGGCAAGCCAGCTCCCACATGTTTATCTGCATTATCCCTGTTCCAGCTGCGCCAGCCGTTCTTCCAGTGCGGCAATCCGCGCTTCCAGCTCTTCAATGCGCTCCACCGAAACAGCCCCTGCGCTACGCTCTACCGGATTCCCCCGCGCGGTCATAATCGCTTCAATATCTGCCGGGTCCCCCAGTGCATGGGTATACCGGTCTTCCCGCTGCCCCGCCTGACGCGGCACCAGCAGTGCCAGTCCTCGTGCAATCAGGCGTTCGAGTTGATGCACGACCTGTTCGGCATCCTCAAAATCATGCATGCGCCCACTGCGGGTGAGCAGCTCATTGACGGTCTGCGGCCCCCGCAAAAACAGCAGCCCGGTCAGGATCACCTGGGCCGGCACCAGTTCCAGGGCCTTGTCCACACGGTGTTCCCAGCGGTCGGCGCGGCTGCCCATTACCAGGCGCGTGAAGCCTTGGCCCTCCAGCACGCGCAGGCTCTGGCCGACCTGGCCTTGGCTGAGGTTCATCACCGGCTCGCGGCTGGTCTTCTGGTTGCAGGCCAGCACCAAGGCGTTGAGGGTGAGGGGGTAGGTTTCCGGGTTGGTCGCCTGTTTTTCGATCAGGCAGCCCAGGACGCGGATTTCCGTGCTGTTCAGGCGCGGCTCAGGGGTGTCGGTATCGTGCTCGGCGGTCATCGCGCTTTCCCTATGCAGTGAAGCCCCTTAGCCTAAGCTTGAAAAAATAAAAGACAAGCGCCAGGCATGGCTATAATCGCGGCTGGTTCCAACCCCGCCATTACCGTGAGACTGTCATGACTATTTCCCTGTACGCCGCTTCCATCCCGGTCTTCAAGCAAATGCTCAACGCCCTCAGCGATGTGCTGAACAAAGCTGAAGCCCACGCCAGCGCCAAGAACATCGAGCCCAACGCCTTGCTGCAAGCGCGCCTGTTCCCGGACATGTTCCCGTTGGTGCGCCAGGTGCAGATCGCCGTGGACTTCGCCAAAGGTGTGTCGGCACGCCTGGCCGAGATCGAAGTACCCAAGTACGAAGACAGCGAAGTCACTTTTGCCGACCTGCAAGCGCTGATCGCCAAAGTCCTGGCCTTTGTCGACACCATCAAGCCCGAGCAGATCGACGGCAAGGAAGGCATCGAGATCGTTACCCGCCCCGGCACCCCGAAAGAGAAGCGCTTCAGCGGCCAGTCCTACCTGCTGACCTACGGCCTGCCGCAGTTCTTCTTCCACGTCACCACCGCTTATGCGCTGCTGCGTCATAACGGCGTGGAAGTGGGCAAGCGCGACTATATGGGCGCGTTTTAAACCCGCAGATACAAAAAAGCCCGGTGCCGTTCTCTGCGAATGGCGCCGGGCTTTTTTATGGGGCTGTGTTAAGCGGCCTGTTCTTCCTTGCCCAAACACGCCGCCGCCGTAAACAGCACATCGGTAGACGAGTTGAGTGCGGTTTCCGCCGAGTCCTGCAGCACGCCGATGATGAAACCGACAGCCACTACCTGCATGGCGATTTCACTGGGGATGCCAAACAGGCTGCACGCCAGGGGAATCAACAGCAGCGAACCACCCGCCACCCCCGATGCACCGCAGGCACACACCGCAGCGACGACGCTGAGCAGCACGGCGGTCGGCATGTCCACGGCGATGCCCAGGGTGTGCACGGCCGCCAGGGTCAGCACGGTGATAGTGATGGCGGCGCCGGCCATGTTGATGGTGGCACCGAGCGGGATCGACACCGAGTAGGTGTCTTCATGCAGGCCCAGGCGTTTGCTCAACGCCAGGTTGACCGGAATGTTCGCCGCCGAGCTGCGGGTGAAGAACGCGGTGAGACCACTTTCGCGCAGGCACATCAGCACAAGCGGATAGGGGTTGCGGCGCAGTTTCCAGAACACGATGGCCGGGTTGATCACCAGCGCCACGAACAACATGCAGCCGATCAGCACGGCCAGCAGGTGGGCATAGCCGAGCAGGGCGCCGAAACCCGAGGTGGCCAGGGTGGAGGCCACCAGGCCAAAGATGCCCAGCGGGGCGAAGCGGATCACCACGCGTACGATCAGGGTGACGCCGTTGGACAAGTCGTCCAACACCGTACGGGTGGTTTCACCGGCATGGCGAATAGCGATACCCATGCCAATGGCCCAGGCCAGGATGCCGATGAAGTTGGCGTTCATCAGTGCACTGACCGGGTTATCCACCACACTGAGCAGCAGGCTTTGCAACACTTCGCCGATGCCACCGGGAGCGCTCACGGTGGCGTCATGGGTAGCCAGTACCAGGAACGACGGAAACATCATGCTGGCCACCACCGCAACCACGGCGGCGGCAAAGGTACCGAGCAGATACAGGAACAGGATCGGGCGGATATGGGTTTCCTGGCCATGCTTATGGTTGGCAATCGAGGCCATGACCAGCACAAACACCAGGATCGGCGCGACAGCCTTCAGCGCCGTGACAAACACCTTGCCGATAAAACCAGTGGCGCGCGCGGCCTCGGGTAACAGCAAGGCCAACACGATCCCGGCAATCAGGCCGATGACAATTTGGGTGACCAGGCTGACGCGCATTAAACGTTGCAACAGGGAGGGGGCAGCAGTCATAAAGAGTTGTCTCTAGTTTTTTTAGTAGGGCACAGCATTGCAGGCAGAAAGTACTGTAGGAAGTAGGCGCGAAGTCTAGCATGCTGTGGGAAGCGTCTTGTTTGCTGCGGCATTCCGTCACCCGTTTCAGTCGGGCTTGGTCAAATCCGGACATGTTCTGTTAAGATTCACCCCTCTCATCTTTCCTCTCCTTCAGCGAGCCCTTAGGGCTGTCGTTGATGTCGTCGTTTCTGGAGTTTTCATGTTGTTTCCTATCCTGCTGCTGTCAGCCGCCGGTTTTACCGTGCTGACCACAGAGTTCGTCATTGTCGGCCTGTTGCCGTCGATTGCTCGGGACCTGAACGTCAGCGTGTCCCAGGCCGGGCTGCTGGTGACACTGTTCGCGTTCACCGTGGCCGCGTTCGGCCCGTTCCTCACCGCCTATTGCGCGCGGTTCCCGCGCAAGCGCTTGTTTATCAGCATCCTTATCATGTTTGCGGCGGCCAATACCGTGGCGGCATTGGCACCGAATATCTGGGTGATGGCCGTGGCCCGTTTGATCCCTGCTCTGGGCTTGCCCGTGTTCTGGGCCCTGGCCAGCGAAACGGCGGTAGACATTGTCGGCCCTGAGTTCGCCGGGCGTGCGATTGAAAAAATCGGCTTTGGCATTGTTTGCGCCACCGTATTTGGTATTCCGGTGGGCACGCTGATTTCCGATATGTTCGGCTGGCGCACCGCGTTTGCCGTGCTCGCGGTGATCGCCCTGGCCAAGGCGTTGCTGCTGTATATCTACCTGCCGGTCACCCAGGCCAAGCACCAGCAGGCTAGCTTGCGCTCACAATTCAAGATCCTGCGCAGCCCGGTGATGCAGGGGCATATCCTGCTGTCGATCCTGGTATTCAGTGGCATGTTCACCGCCTATACCTACCTGGCAGATATCCTTGAGCGTCTGGCCGGCTTCGACGGCACGTTGGTGGGCTGGTGTCTGATGGGCTTTGGCGCAGTCGGGCTGATCGGCAACTCCTTGGGCGGACGTGCCGTGGATCGTCACCCATTGATCGCGTCCATGGTGTTCTGCGGGTTTATGATCGCGGGCATGGTGGCGGTGGTGCCTGCGATTCACTCGACCATCGGCCTGGCCGCGGCGATGGCGGTGTGGGGCGTGACCCAGGCGGCGATGTTCCTGGTCAGCCATGTGCGCTTGATGAAGGCTGCGCCCCATGCGCCAGCGTTTGCGGCGTCGCTGAACATTGCCGGGGCCAACCTCGGCATTGGCCTGGGCGCCATGGTGGGCGGGCATGTCATCGACACCCTGGGCCTGGGCAGCCTGGGGTTTGCCGCTTCGGGGTTTATCCTGCTGTCGATCCTGCTGGCACTGTGGCTGATGACCGCCAAACCCACGGCGCTCAACGCCTGAATGATCAGGGCAGGGCGGTAAACAACTCCCGCCGGGCACCTTCGGTAATCGCCACAATGCCGGGGTGCTTGACCTTGCGCTCCACCGAGATCGCATAAAACGACTCGGTCACTGCATCGGTCTGGCCGATCAGCGCCACGCCATATTGGCGCACCACCTCATCGGCGATCACGCTGGGCGCGATAAAAATCCCACTGCCGGATTGCCCGAACGCCTGCATCAAGGCGCTGTCGTCGAATTCGCCAATGATGCGCGGTTGAATCTGCTGTTCGGCAAACCAGCGCTGCAGACGGCTGCGCACCACGGTCTCTGCCCCTGGAATCAACAGCGGCGCACCCTGCAAGCACTGTGGGAAATCCCCCCCATGCTGGTCAGCCAATGCCTGGGTGGCGAAAAAACTAATGCCGCATTCTCCCAGCTTCTGGCTGTAGCCCTTGATGTCCAAGTGCGTGGGCATGGGGCTGTCGGAAATCACTAGGTCCAGGCGCTGGATCGCCAGGTCGGCCAGTAAACGTTCGAGTTTGTCTTCACGGCAGGTGATGCGGATCGGTTCGCTCAACTCCATGGTCGGCGCGATCAACCGGTACACGATGGACTTGGGCACCACATCCGCCACCCCGACCCGGAACGGGATCTGCTGCTCGTCAGGCTGTGCGCGCAGCATCGCCTCCAATTCATTGCCGGTCTGGAACATCTGCTCGGCGTAGGGCAGCGCCTGGCGCCCGGCTTCGGTCAGTTCAAGCTGGCGCCCGACCCGCTGAAACAGGGCAACACCGTAGGTCTGCTCCAACAGGCTGATCTGCCCGCTGATGGTCTGCGGCGTGAGGTTCAACTGCTCGCAGGCGCGCACGATGCTGCCAGTCTTGGCCACCACCCAGAAGTAATGCAGTTGTCGATAATTGAGCATCGCGACCTACACTTCGTAAAAACCGAAGTATACGCGAGAAAAATACGAATTTTCCTGAACTGTTCGTCTACATAGAATGCCTCGCTATCGAGGGGCCACTATTTGGACCCAATGGTTCTAACGAGGAATACATCATGAAACTCAATTCCCTGGGCGCGGCGTCGTTGCTTGCGCTTTCATTGATAGGGGTCAGCGGCTGTGATCAAGTCGAGAAAAGCGCGCAACAGGTGTTGGGCAAAGCCACCGAGTCGGCCAAGCAGGCCATCGACGACACCCACAAGGCCGCCGAGCAGGCATTGAGTGAAGCAACCCAGGGCTTGATCAGCCCTGAGAAGCAGGAAAAAGACGCCGAAAACGCCGCTGAATCCGACACCAAAGAAACCTAATTCCCCAGCACTAAAACGTCAGGACTGACCTATGGATTACCTTTTACAACTGGCCGCCAGCCCCACCGCCTGGGTCGCACTGGCGACCTTGATCGTCATGGAAATCGTGCTGGGCATCGATAACCTGATCTTTATCTCGATCCTCACCAACAAATTGCCAGAGAAGCACCGGGCCAAGGCGCGGCGCATTGGTATCAGCATGGCGTTGATATTGCGCCTGGGCCTGTTGAGCACCATCGCGTTCATCGTGCAATTGACGACACCGGTGTTCGACGTGTTCGGCCAGGCGTTCTCGTGGAAGGACATGATCCTGATCGCCGGTGGCCTGTTCCTGGTGTGGAAGGCAACCACCGAGATCCATCACAGCATGGACCCGGAGCCTGAAGAGAAGGCCACCGTCAGCAACACCGTGACCATCGGCTTTGCCGCCGCCATCGGCCAGATCCTGATGCTCGACCTGGTGTTTTCCATCGACAGCATCATCACCGCCGTGGGCATGACCGAGCACTTGCCGATCATGATCATTGCCGTGGTGGTCTCGGTGATCGTGATGCTGGTGGCCGCTGAACCGTTGGCCAAGTTCATCAACGACAACCCGACCGTGGTGATGCTGGCCCTAGGCTTCTTGATCATGATCGGCATGACGCTGATCGCCGAAGGCTTCGGCGCCCACGTGCCAAAAGGCTACGTGTATGCGGCCATGGCGTTCTCGGCGGCGATCGAATGCTTGAACATCGCCCGGCGTAACCGGCACGCACGTTTGCTCGCTGCGCGCCAGTAACCGCTGAACAAACAGGCCGGCTGTGCTCACAAGAGCCCAGCCGGCCTTTTGCTGTCTGCTAGAATCGGCCCACTTGATAGCTTGAGGTCCCCCATGAACGAGCCGATTCGCCTTACCCAGTACAGCCACGGTGCGGGTTGCGGTTGCAAGATTTCGCCCCAGGTGCTGGAAGTGATCCTTGCGGGCAGCGGTGCACAGAACCTCGACC
This sequence comes from Pseudomonas sp. AL10, assembly GCF_029960685.1. Lineage (NCBI taxonomy): Bacteria > Pseudomonadati > Pseudomonadota > Gammaproteobacteria > Pseudomonadales > Pseudomonadaceae > Pseudomonas > Pseudomonas sp. AL10. The sequence goes on along the minus strand of NZ_JASBQZ010000047.1, from coordinate 8,835 downwards.
CCAACCTGTGGGTGGGCAATGCCTCCCGCGACGATGCGGCGGTGTACGCCATCGACGACGAGCGCGGCGTGGTGTCCACCACGGACTTTTTCATGCCGATTGTCGACGACCCGTTCGACTTCGGCCGCATTGCCGCCACCAATGCCATCAGCGACATCTACGCCATGGGCGGCGACCCCCTGATGGCCATCGCCATTCTCGGTTGGCCGGTCAACGTGCTGGCGCCGGAGATTGCCCGCGAAGTGATTCGCGGCGGTCGGGCCGTGTGCGACGCGGCTGGCATCCCGCTTGCGGGCGGGCATTCCATTGACGCCCCGGAGCCGATCTTTGGCCTGGCCGTTACCGGGATCGTGCAAAAGCGCCACATGAAGCGCAACGACACTGCCACTGCCGGCTGCAAGTTGTACCTGACCAAGCCTTTGGGCATCGGCATCCTCACCACCGCCGAGAAGAAGGGCAAACTGCGCGAGGCGGATATCGGCCTGGCGCGTGACTGGATGTGCACCCTCAACAAGCCGGGCAGCCGTTTCGGCAAGTTGGCCGGTGTGACGGCCATGACCGATGTCACCGGTTTCGGCCTGCTCGGCCACCTGGTGGAAATGGCCGACGGCAGTGGCCTGACCGCCCGCATCGACTATGCAAAAGTCCCACGCTTGCCGGGGGTTGAGTATTACCTGGACCAGGGCTGTGTGCCGGGTGGCACCTTGCGCAACTTTGAAAGCTACGCCAGCAAACTGGGGCGTGTGCAGGAGCTGCACAAGCGCGTGCTGTGCGACCCGCAAACCAGCGGTGGCCTGCTGATCGCCGTTACCCCGCAAGGTGATGCCGAGTTCCACGCCGTGGCCGCCGAGCTGGGCCTGGCCCTTGAGCCTATCGGTGAACTGCTGGAGCGACAGACCAACGCGGTTGAGGTGATTTGATGGCGACGGACATCACCGATTACCGCGATATCTTCCTCAACGACCGGCCGATGATGGATACCCGCGCGCCGGTCGAATTCGCCAAGGGCGCGTTCCCCGGGGTGATTAACCTGCCGCTGATGACCGACGATGAGCGCCAGCGGGTCGGCACCTGTTACAAGCAGCAAGGCCAGCAAGCGGCAATCGTGTTGGGGCATGAACTGGTGTCGGGTGCAATCAAGGCCGAGCGCATCGAACAATGGGCGCAGTTTGCCCAGGCTAACCCTAATGGCTACCTGTACTGCTTTCGGGGCGGCCTGCGTTCACAGATCGTGCAGCAATGGTTGAAAACCGAAGCGGGCATCGAATACCCCCGCGTCGGCGGTGGCTACAAGGCCATGCGCACCTTCCTGCTGGAAACCCTGGAGCAGGCGACCGCCCAGTGTGATTTCGTACTGCTGGGCGGCATGACCGGCACCGGCAAGACCGAAGTGCTCGGCCAACTGCGCAATGCCCTGGACCTGGAAGGCCACGCCAACCATCGGGGCTCCAGCTTCGGCAAGCGTGCTACGGCGCAACCCTCCAATATCGACTTCGAAAACCGCCTGGCCGTGGATTTGTTGAAGAAGCGCGCAGGCGGTATCGAGCAGTTTGTGGTCGAGGACGAGAGCCGTATGATCGGCAGTTGTGCGCTGCCATTGCCATTGCACAAGGGGATGCAGACGTTTCCGATGGTGTGGCTGGAGGACAGCGTCGAAGGTCGCGTCGAGCGCATCCTGAAGGATTACGTCGTCGATCTGTGCGCCGAGTTCATTGACGTATGGGGTGACGCTGGGCAGGGGTTGTTCGCCGAACGCCTGACTCAGAGCCTGGCCAATATTCACAAGCGCCTGGGAGGTGAGCGTTTCCAACGGCTGCAGACGGTGTTACAGGATGCCCTGGCCGAACAGGCACGCAGCGGCGCGGTGGACCTGCACCGGGTATGGATTGAAGGCTTGCTGCGTGAGTATTACGACCCGATGTATGCGTTCCAGCGCGAGAGCAAGGGCGCGCGTATCGAGTTTGCCGGGGAGCAGGGGGCGGTGGTGGAGTATTTGCGCGAGCGGGCGACCCGGGTGGGGTGACCTTTCGGACGCCATCGCAGGCAAGCCAGCTCCCACCTTTTGAAGTGTGAATACATACAAAGGTGGGAGCTGGCTTGCCTGCGATGAGCATAGGTATCTACACAACTTTGTAGGCTGTAGCAGCCGACGGTAACCACGATGCGAAGCGAGACGCTCTTGATCTTGACCTGCTTTTGATCTTAGGCGCCCCGTTAAACCACGCTGGCGAATTACGGGCACACCGAGCCTGGGCGAGGTGCCGAGTGGTGGGGCAAGAGCGTTTTGCTTACTTTGGCCTGGGCCGGCATCCCGGCTTTTGCAAAGTGAGCCGCCGTCAGGGCGGAACCCTAAGTGGCCGTTACCGCAGGAATGGATATGTACACGGTCCAACTGTGTTGACTGTCAAGCCGTCTTCGCAGGCAAGCCAGCTCCCACAGTTGGATCGCGGTGCGTCAGTTAGATCAGCGTCGGCTGCCAGGCCGTCGCGGGAGCAAGCTCCCTCGCCACAGGTTTAGCGTCGTACCGAAGTTGTGTAGATACCTATGCTGCGATGAGGCCATCGGCCCCACTGAAAATCTAAAGAATTACCGCTCCAATCAACCCACACACCACCCCCACCAGCATGGTCAAGCCGGCCACCGTCACCAGCACCCGCGCATCGAAATCCTTGCGCAGCATCAACAGCGACGGCAGGCTCACGCTCGGCAGGGTCATCAGCAAGGCCACGGCCGGGCCGGTGCCCATGCCCAGGGCCATCATGGTTTGTACGATGGGAATCTCTGCCGCTGTCGGAATCACAAACAGCGTGCCCACAATCGCCAGCGGCACCAGCCACACCAGGCTGTCGGCCATCGCCCCGTCCACATGAGGGAACAGCCAAACCCGTGCCGCGCCGAGGATCAGCACCGCCAGGATATACACCGGGATAGTGCTCCAGAACAGCTGCCACAGCGTGCGTAACCAGCGGCTCAGGAACGGTTGCGACTCCACCGTGCTGACGTCGGCAACGGCTTCCAGTGCGGCTTCCGGCACGTGGTCCGGGCGCGCAATACGCTGTGCCACCAGGGACACGCCCACCACCAGCACAATCCCCGCCACCAGCCGCAACGCGGTGAAACCCCAGCCCAGCACAAAGCCCATGAACACCAGGGTGGCCGGGTTCAATACCGGGTTGGCAATCCAGAACGCCAGCGCCGCGCCGACCGACACCTGCTGGCGGCGCATGCCCGCCGCCACCGGGGCCGCGCAGCAGCTGCACATCATCCCCGGCAGGGCGAACAGCCCACCGCGCAGGGTCGAGCCCAGCCCGGCGCGGCCAAACAGGCGCAGCAGCCAGTCGCGGGGGATCAACACTTGCAGTAACGAGCCGAGGATCACCGCCAGTACGGCGGCTTTCCAGATGGCTAGGAAATACACCTGGGCATAGGCCAGCGCCGCCGCCAGGGGCGAGCTTTGCTGGTCATTGAGAATCGAGGCGCCAATGCTGTGGTTGTCGGCCGCTACAAACGCCTTGAGGTAGTAGGGCGACCACTTCACATAGTAGAGGCCGATGCAGGCCACCAACAGAAATAGGGCAGGTTTGCACCAGAACGCCCAGCCGCGGCTGGGCTGGGTGGAAGCGAGGTTGGGCATGGAGAGGATCCGCAGGTGAGTCGATAGCCTGGCATCATACGCCCCTGCGGCCCAAGCTTCAGATATCTGCGCTGACCTGGGTCGGGTCCGGGCAGTTTTCCCCACCGTTATTCAGCCCTTGCTTATAGTTGCGACTGAGCAGCGAGGCCTTGCCGTTGTGCCAGGTCAGTGTCAGCACATACAAGGAGTCGTAGTCATTGCCCGACCAATCATCGGTAATGGTGTGTTTTTCGCCGGCTGCTTCGCTGGCGACTTTGTTGATCAGTTCCGGCAAGTAACCATGGGACCAGGCCGTATAGATCGTCGCGTTGCGGTACTTGTCCTCGACCAGTTCTTCGGCCAGGGCACTGGTGTCATTCGCTGAAAATTCGATGTTCACCGGCAGGCCAAGCTTGATCGCGCTGGGGCTGATGGTGATCAAGGGGCGAATGTAGCTGTAGGAGTTATCCAGTTCGCCTTCCTCGACATTGCGCGTCGGGTTGGCAGCGAACACATAGTTGGCTTTGCCAAACTTTTCCGGCAACAGGGTCGCCAGGTTCATGGCGCGGTTCAGGCCCTGGCAATTGAGTTGGCCCAGGCCACCGGCCGGTTTTTCGCCATGGCGCAGGAATACCAGGGTTTGCACGCCATCGACCGGTTGCGCGCGGCTTTCACGGGCGTCCAGGGCGGTGACGATGGCGGCGCTGACCAGCAGCAGCGGCAATACCATATAGGAATAACGTTTGAGTTGTGGCACAAGGCGCAGAGGCTTGATCTTCATGATAGGTTCGAGTCTTCGTGCGTCGGGTTAAGGCGGACAAGCCCGGCCCCAGTGACGCATCAGCGTCCTGCGGTGTTCCCTGTCGATAGAGCAAAGCGCCTCCTTTCATTCTTCGGGCGCTCTTTAAGAGTGCATTCGGGCGCTTTGGTTCGCCCACGCGGGATTCTAGCCGGCAAATGTTGCGCAACGATGACCCATGCACGACGGCAGGCAGATGACTATCATGGGGACTTTCCGTCCAGGGGGTTCTCGATGAACGCACTCGCCGCTTTCCCGATCAACAGCAAATGGCCCGCCCAGCACCCAGAACGCCTGCAGCTGTATTCGCTAACCACGCCCAACGGCGTCAAGGTGTCGATCATGCTCGAAGAACTGGGCCTGCCTTACGAGGCGCACAAGGTCAGCTTCGACACCCAGGACCAATTGTCTCCCGAGTTCCTGTCCCTGAACCCCAACAACAAGATCCCTGCGATTATCGACCCCAACGGCCCGAGCGGGCAGCCGCTGGCGCTGTTCGAATCCGGTGCGATCCTTATCTACCTGGCAGAAAAAACCAGCCAGTTGCTTTCCGAAGACCCGGCCACGCGCTATGAAACCCTGCAATGGTTGATGTTCCAGATGGGCGGCATCGGCCCGATGTTTGGCCAACTGGGGTTCTTCAACAAATTCGCCGGCAAGGCGTATGAAGACAAACGCCCGCGTGACCGCTACGCCGCCGAATCGCGGCGCTTGCTGGGCGTGCTGGAAAAGCGCCTGTTGGGCCGCACCTGGATCATGGGCGACGAGTACAGCATCGCCGACATTGCGATCTTTCCGTGGGTTCGCAACCTGATTGGGTTCTACGAGTCCGGTGACCTTGTGGGCATTACCGATTTCCCTAACGTACTGCGGGCGTTGGACGGTTTTGTCGCACGTCCGGCGGTGATCCGTGGCCTGAACATTCCGAGCTGAAGCATGCCGACTTTCGATTTTCAACAACTGGATGTCTTCAGCAGCGTGCCGCTTAAAGGCAACCCGTTAGCCGTGGTGCTGGGTGCCGATAGCCTCACCGACCAGCAGATGGCGGACTTCGCCAATTGGACCAACCTCAGCGAAACCACGTTTTTACTGACGCCGCGCGACCCTCGTGCTGACTATCGGGTAAGAATCTTCACCACCCTCAAGGAGCTGCCGTTCGCTGGGCACCCGACCTTGGGCAGTTGCCACGCCTGGTTGCAGGCTGGCGGTGTGCCACGCGGGGAGGAGATTATCCAGGAGTGCGAAATCGGCTTGGTGCGTATTCGCCGTCAGGGCGATGAACTGGCGTTTATCGCGCCGCCATTGCTGCGTGCCGGCCCGGTGGAGGCGCCGTTGCTGGAGCGCGTGCGCCTGGCATTAGGCTTGGCGCCCGAGGCTATCTTGCGCAGCCAGTGGGTCGACAATGGTGCCGGTTGGCTGGCGGTGATGCTGGCTGAGCGTGATGCCGTGCTGGACCTGCGCCCAGACTACGCGCAGCTGCAAGGGTTGGCCGTAGGGGTGATCGCCTCCTGTGACCCCACGCGTGACGCGGTGGACGCGCAATTTGAAGTGCGCGCTTTTGTCGCTGGCGATGGCGCCGCCGAAGACCCGGCCACCGGCAGCTTGAATGCCGGCGTGGCCCAATGGCTCCTCGCTGAAGGCCTGGCGCCCAACCGTTACGTGGTCAGCCAAGGCACGGCGATAGGGCGAGCGGGGCGTATTTATATCGAGCGCCAGGGCGATGAAATCTGGGTGGGCGGCGCCGTGGCGTTGTGCATCGAAGGGCGTCTACAGCTGTAGATCAATGGAATTGTTACGCGCCTGGCAATACACTATTGGCCCCTCGGCGTTTGTGTTGCCAGGACTTGGGGGCATAAGCTTTCGCCGCAAAGTGTTCAGCCATTTTTCAGGATTGCCATGACCAGCCAGTTTCCCCAAGCCCGCCCACGTCGCCTGCGCCGCTCCCCGGAGCTGCGTGGCCTGTTCCAGGAAAGCGAGTTCACCCTCAACGACCTGGTATTGCCGATTTTTGTCGAAGAAGAAATCGACGATTTCGTGCCCATCACCAGCATGCCGGGTGTGTTGCGCATTCCTGAGAAAAAACTCGCCGGTGAGATCGAGCGTTACGCTCGCGCCGGCATCAAGTCGGTGATGACCTTCGGCGTGTCCCACCACCTCGACGCCAGCGGCAGCGACACCTGGAAAGAACGTGGCCTGGTTTCGCGCATGTCCTCGATCATCAAGGACGCCGTGCCGGAAATGATCGTGATGTCCGACACCTGTTTCTGCGAATACACCGACCACGGCCACTGCGGCGTGATGCACGGCGCCCATGTCGACAACGACGCGACCCTGGTCAACCTCGGCAAACAAGCCGTGGCCGCCGCCCGCGCCGGCGCCGACGTGATCGCTCCGTCCGCCGCGATGGACGGCCAGGTCCAGGCCATCCGCCGCGCCCTGGATGACGCCGGCTTCACCCACATCCCAATCATGGCCTACTCCACCAAATTCGCCTCGGCCCTCTACGGCCCCTTCCGCGAAGCCGGCGGCAGCGCGCTCAAGGGCGACCGCAAAAGCTACCAGATGAACCCAATGAACCGCCGCGAAGCCGTGCGCGAATCGCTGCTGGACGAACAGGAAGGCGCCGACGCGTTGATGGTCAAGCCTGCCGGTGCCTACCTCGACATCATCCGCGACATCCGCGAAGCCTCGCGCCTGCCGGTGGCGGCGTACCAGGTGAGCGGTGAGTACGCGATGATCAAGTTCGGCGCACAGGCTGGGGCGATTGATGAGGACCGGGTGGTGCGCGAGACGTTGGGGTCGATCAAGCGGGCGGGGGCGGATTTGATATTTACGTATTTTGCGATGGATTTGGCGTTGGCGGGGATTTAAGGGCGTCGCTGAACCTGTGGCGAGCGAGCTTGCTCGCGTGGGGCTGCCTAGCAGCCCCCGTAGCTGGTTACATCGATGTAGCTGAATGAGATCGGCGTACTGATGGATTTTATTTTTTAAGTAAATGCGTGTCGAATTTTTCCACTATATGGTGGAGCCATAACGGCCCTGATGCCCATTCATTTGGGTAGTAATAGAAACAGTAATGTTTGTGCAGCAAGTTTTCTTGGAACTCTGATTCGTTTGTGTAGGAGTCAATCAATTCTAGAATCTCATTCCTTACGGTGCAGATCACGTCTGTGGACGAGTCCATTAGAAAACTATCAATGACGTCGTCGGCGCAGGCGTGATCCTCTACCCAGTCTTGATTAAAGTAGGCGCCAAAAAATTGCTGAAGCTCAGTTAATGGTATGTTCATTTTTCTATTGGGTATCCTGTAAGTAAAAGGTAGCCATTTGGCATTTTTGGTTTTTTTATTAAAACCAGAATAAATTTATATACGGGGACTGACTCTGTGCTACCTCTTATAACGCTCAATCCCACAGGGCTGCTCGAGTGTTCTCTAATGATATGCTTGTCTTTTTTCCTTTGAGAAATTTGGATATTTCGTGATGATGTGTGGATAAGCTTTCAGTAACGAGCGCTTCTGCTTCCTCTAAAGTTTTGAATGTGGACGCTGCTGGTATATTCGGTTCCCATTCAAGCCTTTCAGCTAACTGAATATCTGTCTGTCCTATATGTTTTTTGATTAAGTGCCCACCAGATTTTTCGTGTGCAACTAGTACGCCGCTGGATAATTTTTTTGTGTGGACTAAATCGAATTTTGAGCCAGGGCATACTCCAATCTTACAACTTAGTCCCAGCGGGTCTACCCAACCTGTCGGATTGGGCACATACCGGTACCCATTGATCCCCCCCGCCAACTTCACCGGGTCCGGTGTCAGGTAGCGACCAATATCCGGATTGTAGTAGCGATGGCGGTTGTAGTGCAGGCCGCTTTCCGCATCGAAATACTGCCCTTGAAAGCGCAGTGGGTTGTCGATTTTGCCTACGTCGAGCCGGGCGATCTGGCCGTAGGCGCGGTAGTGGGCGGACCAGACGATTTCGCCGTCGGGGCTGGTCAGTTCCTGTGGGGTGCCGAGGTGGTCGAGTTGGTAGTAGTAGGGCGTTGTGGCGTGTGGGCCGAAGCCTTCCAGTAGCGCCAGTGGTCGGAAGCTGTCGGGTTCGTAGAGGTAACTGCGATGACGCTCTGCATGGTGCTCGGCAATCAGCTTGTCGCCTTGCCAGAAAAATTCGGTGGTCTTGCCGTCGACGGTTTTGCTGATGCGGCGCCCAAATGGGTCGTAGCGATAGCTGGCGGTTTGGCCGTTCGGCTTTGTGATGCTGATTAGCCGATGCTGGCAGTCGTAGCGGTACTCAGTGACGAGTTGCTGGCCTTTGCCGCGGCGTTCGCGGATGAGGTTGCCGAAGGCGTCGTAGTCGTAATGGCGGTCGCCCTGGATTATCAGGCGGTTGGCCGCAACGATGTCGGGGCCGGGGCGGTCTTGCATCA
>NZ_JASBQZ010000046.1:0-41471 GCF_029960685.1 Pseudomonas sp. AL10 | reverse complement strand
CCGGCCAGCGTGGTTTAACGGGGCGCTTGAGATCAAAAGCAGATCAAGATCAAGATCAAGAGCGACTCGCTTCGCATCGTGGTTACCGTCGGTTGCTACAGCCTATAAAGTTGTGTAGATACCTATGGCCATCGCAGGCAAGCCCGCTCCCACGTGGGTTTTGTGTTGGCTGGAAGAGGTGGGTTATTTGCCGCCTGTAATCTGCTTCACCAACTGTGCATGCCCCTTCACATCATCCGCCCGGGAAATCGCCTGGATCACCAGCAAATGGTTGCCCGAACCACCCAGGAATGTGGAGTTCAAGGTCTTGCCACCACCTTGGGTAGCGCTGCTGTCCACTTGGCGCAGGCCCAGGCCCTTGTAGGTGAGTTTCTTCTCGCCCAGTTTCTTGAAGTCGGGCAGGGCAGCACTCTGGTCCTTGACGAAATCGGCCACGGCGCCGTCGAGGAACTGCGGGTCGTTATCCTGGATCTTTGTCCCATCGTTGCGCACGGTTTCGGCGACGATCACCACACTTTTCGTCGTTGAGTTGGCGTACAGGGTGCCTTGGGTGTCGGCGGTGCCGTCTTGCGCCGTGCCGGATGGCAGGGTGTCGGCGCTGTAGGCCTTGGGCAGTTTGAAGGTGAACTTGCCACCCAAGGTGGAGATGGTCTGGGTGGTGGGCTTGGCAGCAGCGAACACGCTGCTGGCGGTGAGCGCGAGGGCCAGCAGCATTGCGGTCTTGGTGAACGTGGCCATGAAGCACTCCGGGGATGAACGAAATTGCGGCGTATTCTGTCAGAAAATTCGCAATCTCGTTCATCGGCCCCGTCACACTTTGTCGGAAGACTCTTCCTCAAGCCTGTCCATTTCAAACAGGCGCGCCAGTTCCGCACGGGCTTCCTGGGCGGTTTGCATGACCTTGGCCGCGTCGTCGTACACCGCGTGTTGGGCGGCGAGTACCTGCTGGTCGTGGGTCTTGAAGCGGTTGATGCGCGCATCGGCCTGGGCCTGGCTCAAACCGAGGCCGACCAGGGTACGGCGGCTCATTTCCAGGCTGGAGTAGAAGGTTTCACGCACCGGTGAAGCGTCCAGGTCCACCAAGCGGTGTACGTGCTGGCGGTTGCGCGCACGGGCGATGATCTTCATGTGCGGGTAGAGGTTGCGCACCAACTCGGCGGTCTTGATGTTGATCTCCGGGTCGTCCATGGCGATCACGAAGAATTCCGCTTGATCGACTTTGGCCGCGTGGAGGATTTCCGGGCGTTGGGGGTCGCCGTAGAACACCGGCATGCCACCGAAACTGCGGGTCAGCTCGATGGTTTCCACCGAGGTGTCGAGGGCGATGAACGAGATGTTCTGGGCGCGCAGGATGCGCGCCACGATCTGGCCCATGCGGCCCATGCCGGCGATGACCACGCGGGGCGCATCGCTTTCGATGGCGCGGTATTCCTCGGGCACTTCCACCGGCTTGGCCTTGGGCTTGAACAGCTTCGGGCACACCAGCAACAGCAGCGGGGTCACGGCCATGGACAGGGTGATGGTGAGCACCAGCACGTCGTACAGCTGCGGTTCGAACAGGCCCTGGTCGCGGCCGATCTTGAACACCACAAAGGCGAACTCACCCCCCGCCGCCAGCACCACGCCCAGGCGTAAAGCGCTTTCGCGGTTGAGGTCGCCCACCATTCGCCCGACGGCATACAGCAGCGGCAGCTTCAAGCCGATCAGCAGCAGGGTCAGGCCGATCACCACCAGCGGTGTGCTGAGCAGCAGGCTGAGGTTGGCGCCCATGCCTACGCTGATGAAAAACAGCCCCAGCAGCAGGCCCTTAAACGGCTCGATCTGGGATTCCAGTTCGTGGCGGTATTCCGAATCCGCCAGCAGCAGGCCGGCGAGGAAGGCGCCCAGGGCCATGGACACGCCCACCAATTCCATCAGCCAGGCGGTGCCGATCACCACCAGCAGCGCGGTGGCGGTGGACACTTCGCGCAGGCCGGTCTTGGCGACAATGCGAAACACCGGGCGCAACAGGTAGCGCCCGCCGATGATCACCACGGCGATGCTGCCCAGGATCTGCAGCACATGTTGCAGGCCTTGGGCCTCGGTGGTCGGATGATCGCTGCCGGCCAGCAACGGCACCATGGCGATCAGCGGGATGGCGGCGATGTCCTGGAACAACAGGATGGCAAAGGCCAGGCGCCCGTGGGGTTGGTTGAGCTCCTTGCGTTCGGCCAGGCTTTGCAGGCCAAACGCCGTGGAGGATAGTGCCAGACCCAGGCCCAGCACGATGGCGCTGTTCCACGGCTGGCCAAACAGCCACAGCGCGACCGCGCCCATCACCACGCCAGTGAGCAGGACCTGGGCCAGGCCGACGCCGAACACCGCCTTGCGCATCACCCATAAACGTTTGGGCGACAGCTCCAGGCCGATGATGAACAGCAACAGCACCACGCCCAGTTCAGAAAACTGCGCCACGCTTTGCGGGTTGCCGATCAGGCCAAGTACCGATGGGCCGATGATCACACCGGCAAACAGATAGCCCAGCACCGCGCCCAATTGCAGGCGCTTGGCCAGGGGCACGGTGAGCACCGCGGCGAACAGGAACACCACGGCTGCTTGTAACAGGTTGCCTTCATGGGGCATTACGAACTCCAGCATTTGCATCGATCAACGGTAGGAGCGAGCTTGCTCGCGAAAAACGCAAGGGCACCGCGTTATATCCGGTTTGTCGCGTCATCGTTGAGGATTTTCGCGAGCAGGCTCGCTCCTACGGTGGGGAGGATAGGGCGCTATTAGAGCGCTTTTTCACATTTTGAAACTTGTATTTTTGTCGCGACAGTCAATGGATGTTGGCGCTCATCCCATTTTTACGCCGGTTTTACGAAAGTATTAATACCATTTAATTCAATGGCTTTCGCGCAGGTCTACTAACGTTTCGAAAAACTGAACCAGTAGTCACCACGGTCAGGTGTTTCGAATTCGATGCGTGTGGATCGTTGAAACAAGGCGTGCACGCAGTCACGGATGAAAGGCTTGGACCACAAGGAGTAGAACGTGGATAGAAGACTTGCGACTGCCGCTTTACCTCGTATTTCTGCGCTTTCTCTTGCGATCCGCCTGGGCGTGGCCGGGCTGGTGATGGGGCTGGCGAGCCCGGATGTGTTCGCCGCCTGTAGCCCGGCGAGTCCCACCGCTGGAGCGACGGTGACCTGTACGGGTGTGCCGACATTGCTGCTGATTCCCAACACCTTCAACAGCGCTGTCAACACCCTCACGGTCAACGTCACCGCCGGGACGAAGCTCAATACATTGGTGGGTGGTGTCGCGCTGAGCCTGACGGGCAACAACACGACATTGAACAACGCCGGCACCATTGACCCGGCAGTACTTGGGTTGGTTTCAGCCCTGAGCGGTGGTGTGGTGATCGGCAACTCGACAGCCAATGCGCTGAACATCACCAACGCGGCCACCGGCGTTATTAACGGTACCGGCGCGCTGCTTGGGTTGAACCTGGCCTCGCTGGGCGGCATGGCACTCAATGCCACCAACGGCGTAGGCGGCACCACCACGATTGTCAACGACGGCACCATTGGTTCGTCTTTCTTGCTCGGCCTTTCGCTGCTTTCCTCCGACACCCCGGTGGTGGCGGTACAGGGTGGCGGGCAGGTCAATATGACGAATAACGGCACCCTGACCGGGCGCGTGGCGTTCGAGAGCTCCACTACAGGGAACACGTTCCGCAACACCGGCACTATCTCTGGCGGTGTGTCGATGGGGGCCGCCAGTACCAACACCTTTACGGCAGTCACGGGCTCGCAAGTGACCAACGGCGGCGGCCTCGGCTTAAGCCTTGGCGGACTGATCGGCGTGAACCTGACGTTCGCGCCCACCGGCCAGGTGGACGGCGGCGCAGGCGGCAGCAACTCGCTTATCCTTGAAAACACGACGGGCGTGGGTGGTGGCAGTACAGGCACCGGCACGGCTTCAAGCGCCAACTATGTCAACTTCAACAACCTGGCCATCAATAGTGGCACCTGGACGTTGCAGGGGCCGTTGGTCAGCGGCAGCACTACGCTCAATGGCGGTGTGGCGCAATTCAATAACAACGCGACATTTGGCAGCGGTGTGCTCACGTCTAACGGCGGCGCTATCGAGGCCACCGGCAACGGCTTGACGCTGGCTAACTTGATGACCCTCGGAACCGGTGGCCTGACGGTGCAGGGGGCTGCTACCGGGCTGACTTTGAGTGGCCTGATCTCGGGCACTGCTGGCCTGAACAAAGCCGGTACCGGCGAGTTGATCCTTAGCAGCGCCAACACCTTTCAGGGCGGCACCACCTTGAATGCCGGCACGCTTACATTGGGCAATGCCGCAGCGCTAGGTTCCGGTGCCTTGACCGTGGCGGGTGCAGGTACTTTGCAGAGCAATGCTGCGCTGACAACCAGCAATGCGATTACCTTGAACGCCAATCTGACCGTAGACGGCGTGAACCCGCTGACCCTTGGCGGGGTTGTCAGCGGTGGTTCCGGGTTGATCAAGGAGGGCGTATCGAGCCTTGCGCTTACGGGCAACAATACTTACACCGGCGCCACGGCCCTCAACGCCGGTTCGCTGGTGGTTGGCTCCAATACTGCGCTCGGCGCCAGTGTGTTGAACGCCTCGGCGGGTACCACGTTGGATGCCAGTGCAGCAGTGAGCCTGGGCAATAACCTCAACCTGGGCGGTAACCTGACCCTTGGCGGCAGCAACGCGCTGACCCTTGGCGGTGTGGTGGCGGGCCTTGGTGGGTTGATCAAGAACGGCCCGGCGGATCTGATCCTCAATCAAGCGAACACTTACCTGGGCAACACGGCACTCAACAGCGGCAAGCTGGTGATTGGCGCTACCGGTGCCTTGGGTGCGGGTACGTTGAATGCAGCCGCAGGCACGACCCTGGACGCCAGCACCACTGCCACGCTGACTAACGCGGTCAACCTGGCCGGTAACCTTGGAATCGGCGGCAGCGCCAACCTGACCCTGGGCGGCACGGTCAACGGTGCAGGCAGCCTGACCAAAAACGGCACGGCTGGCCTGACACTCAGCGGCAGCAATAACTTCCTGGGCGGCACCACGCTGAATGCGGGCAGCCTGACCGTCGGCAGCAACACGGCGCTTGGCCTGGGCAACTTGACCGTCGGCGGCGCCGCCACCCTTAACAGCACCTCGTCGGTGGCGCTGGGCAATAACATTGTCCTCAACGCCGGGTTGACCGTCGGCGGCGCCAATGGGCTGACCCTGGGCGGTGTGGTCAGCGGTGCGGGTGCGCTGATCAAGGATGGCCTGGCCAACCTGACCCTTAACGGCACCAACACTTTCACCGGTGGCACCAGCCTCAACGCCGGTACGTTGACCTTGGGCACGGCAGGCGCATTGGGCGCAGGCCCCTTGACGGTCGGCGGTGCGGCAACCCTGGATACCAGCGCGACCTTCACCCTGGGCAACGGGATTGCCTTGAATGGCGACCTGACGCTGGCGGGTAACAATGACCTGAACCTCAGCGGCGTGATCAGCGGCGCCAGTGCGCTGATCAAAAATGGCTTGGCTGACCTGACCTTGAGCGGCAACAACACGTTTACCGGGCCATTGAATATTGTCTCCGGCAGCGTCACCACCGGCAGCGCCGGTGCATTGGGCAACACCTCCGGTGTCGATGTCAGCACCGGCGCCGCACTGAACCTGGGCGTCGATTCCAGCCTGGCCGGCCTCAGCGGTGCGGGTGGCGTGGCAGTCGGCGGCGGTTTGAATCTCACCGTGGGAGGGGTGAACACCAGCAGTACTTTTGACGGTGACCTCAGCGGCGCGGGCAGCTTGATCAAAGTGGGTACCGGCACCCTCACGCTCAACGGAATCAATGGCATCACCGGTAACACGGCGATCAACGCGGGTACCCTGGATGTCGATGGTTCTCTGGGCAGCGCGTTGGTCAACGTGAATAGCGGCGGCACTCTCACCGGCAGTGGCTCGCTATTGGGTACGGCGAATATCAATAGCGGCGGGCACCTGGCGCTGGGCAGTGGCACGACCTTGTCGGCTGGCGGCCTGAACATGAGTGCCGGGGCCAGTCTGGATGTGGCCCTTGGCGCACCGTCGCTGACCTCGCTGATGAATGTCGGTGGCAACGTGAACCTGGCCGGCGACCTCAATGTGAGCGATGCCGGTGGCTTCGGCGCTGGTGTGTATCGCTTGATCAACTACACCGGCGGCTTGACCGGTGCATTGAACGTCAACACGGTGCCGCTGGGTTATGGCCTGGGTGATCTGCTGGTACAGACCTCAGTGGGCAGCCAGGTCAACCTGGTGGTAGCGGCGCCGAATATTCGTTTCTGGGACGGCAGCAACACCCTTGCCAACGGCACTGTTGACGGTGGCAGCGGCACCTGGACAGCGGGGGGCACCAACTGGACCTCGGCCGACGGCCTTTCCAACCAGACCTGGGGCGGTGGCTTTGCGGTGTTCCAAGGTGCTGCGGGCACTGTCAGCGTGGATGGCGTACAAACCATCACCGGTCTGCAATTCGTCACCGATGGCTACAGCCTGGTCAATGGCACCGGTGGGCAGTTGAGCACCGGCAGCGGCAACTTCGCCGTGCGCGTCGACCCACTGGCGACTGCCACCCTCGGCGTCGATATCACCGGCGCGGGCGTGCTGAACAAACTCGATACCGGCACGCTGGTGCTCAATGGCGCCAACAGCTACACCGGCGGCACCTTGCTCAATGGCGGTACGGTGGTGGTCGGCAGCAACACCGCGCTGGGCACTGGCACGCTGACCGCTGCGGCGGGCACCACCCTGGACAGCAACGCCTCTGTAACCCTGGGCAATGATGCGGTACTCAACGGCAGCCTGACGGTCGGCGGCAGCAACGCATTGGCGCTCAATGGCGCCATCAGCGGCACCGGTGGCCTGGTCAAGAATGGCACGGCAGGCCTGACACTCGGCGGCACCAATACCTTCCTGGGCCCTGTGGCCTTGAACGCAGGCGGGCTGATCCTGGCCAGCAATACGGCGCTGGGCGCGGGCGTGTTGAACGCCGCAGGCGGTACAACATTGGACGCCAGCACGGCGGTCACCACTACCAACGCGATCAATCTGGCGGGCAACCTGGGCATCGGCGGCACCGCTGACCTGACCCTCGGCGGCGCAATCAACGGTGCAGGCAGCCTGACCAAGGAGGGCACGGCCAATCTGATCCTCAGCGGCGCCAACGCCTACCTGGGTGGCACCACCCTGAACGCCGGTACGCTGACCTTGGGCAGCGCCACCGCCCTTGGCCTGGGCAACCTCACCGTTGGCGGCGCGGCGACCCTGGATAACTCGGCAGCGCTGAGTGTGGGCAATGGCGTCGTGCTTGACGCCAACCTCGCCGTCACCGGCAGCAACGACCTGACCCTGGGTGGCCTGGTCACCGGCACGGCTGGCCTGAGCAAAGACGGCGCGGCCAACCTGACCCTCAATGGCGTCAACACCTTTCAAGGCGGCACCACGCTCAACGCCGGTACATTAACCCTGGGTACGGCAGCGGCCCTGGGTACCGGCGCCTTGAACGTAAACGGCGCGGCCACTCTGGCCAACAGCACACCGCTGGTATTGGCCAATGCGGTCAACCTCAACGCTGGCCTGACCGTGGGCGCTCTCAACAACAACCTGACCCTGGCCGGCGTGCTGGCCGGCAGCGGTAGCCTGGTCAAAACCGGTACGGCGGATGTGAGCCTGACCGGCACTAACACCTTCAACGGCCTGTTCGATGTGCAATCGGGCAGCCTCACCACGCTGGGCAACGGAGCACTGGGTGTCGGCGCCGGGGTCAACCTGGCGAGCGGTACTTCCCTCAACCTGGGCGGTAGCGCCAGCCTGGGCGCCCTCACGGGTACCGGGCTTGCAACCGTAGGGGCCGGCAGCACCTTGAGCGTCGGCAACAATAATCTGGATAGCACCTTCAACGGCGTCGTGGCAGGCCTCGGTAACCTGGCCAAAGACGGCACAGGCGCCTTGACCCTCGGTGGCCTCAGCGTGGTGACCGGGGACGCCCAGGTCAACGCCGGCAGCTTGCTCGTCAATGGCTCCCTGGCCAGCGCCAATGTGGCGGTGGGCAGTGGTGCCACCCTCGGTGGTACCGGTACTTTGTTGGGCAACGTGACCATCGCCGACGGCGGCCACCTGGCCGTCAATTCCGGCGCGACCCTCACCACCGGTTCGCTGCTGCTCAATGCCAACTCCAACCTGGATGCAGGCCTCGGCGCGCCCGCCACTGGCGGCACGGCGCTGGTACAGGTCAACGGCAACCTGACCCTGGATGGCACGTTGAACGTCACGGATATCGGCGGCTTCGGTGCGGGCATCTACCGCCTGATCGACTACACCGGTGGCCTGACCAACAACGGCCTGCTGCTGGGCAGCCTGCCGGTGAACATCCCGGCCAGCGACCTGGACCTGCAAACCGCCGTTGGCAACCAGGTTAACCTGCTGGTCAACGGCAGCACCAACGTGCAGTTCTGGGACGGCAGCCAAACCACGGGCAATGGCACCATCGACGGCGGCAACGGTACCTGGAGTGCAGGCGGCAGCCAATGGACCGGCGTCAACGGCGCATTCAACACCGCCTGGACCCCGAACAGCTTTGCCGTGTTCCAAGGCTCGGCAGGCACCGTCACGGTTGACGGCGCGCAAGCCGTCACCGGTTTGCAGTTCGTCACGGATGGCTACACCCTGGCGGGCGGCGCAGCGGGCGCCTTGACCCTGTTCAATGGTGTGGGTGGCAACACCGCCGTACGTGTCGATCCCGGCGTCACCGCCACCCTGGGCGTCGCGCTTAACGGCGGCGGCACTCTGGCCAAGCTCGACACCGGTACCCTGGTGCTTAACGGTGCCAACAGCTACACCGGCGGCACCGCCCTGGATGGCGGCACCCTGGTGGTCGGCAATAACAGTGCCCTGGGCAGCGGCCTCTTGACCACCGCCAACGGCACCACCCTGGACAGCAACACCGCGGTCAGTCTGGCCAATGCGCTCAACGTCAACGGCAGCCTCACCCTCGGCGGCAGCAACGCCCTGACCCTGGCCGGCACCGTGGCGGGCACGGGCAGCCTGATCAAGAATGGCATCGCCAACCTGACCCTCAGTGGCAACAACACCTATGCCGGCCCAACCGCACTCAACGCAGGCGGCCTGATCCTGGCCTCCAACACGGCCCTGGGCAGTGGCGCTCTGAACGCGGCCGCTGGCACCACCCTCGACAGCAGCACGGCGGTCGCCCTGGCCAACACGGTCAATCTGGCCGGCAACCTGGGCATTCTGGGCACCGCCGACCTGAGCCTGAACGGCCTGGTCAGCGGTAGCGGTGGGCTGACCAAAACCGGCGCGGGCAACCTCACGCTCAACGGCGCCAACGCCTACCTGGGCGGCACGCAATTGAATGCCGGCTCCCTGACCCTGGGCAATGCGTCGGCCTTGGGCAGCGGTGCCTTGGCGGTCAATGGGGCAACTACCCTGGACACCAACACGGCGTTGGCCCTGGCCAATAACACCAGCCTGAATGCCGCGCTCACCGTCGGCGGCAGCAACGATCTGAGCCTCAACGGTGTAGTGGACGGCAGTGGTTCGTTGATCAAGGCCGGTGGCGCCAACCTGACGCTCAACGGCGCCAACACCTACAGCGGCGGCACGGCGCTCAGTGCCGGCACGCTGACCCTCGGCAGCACCACAGCCCTGGGCTCGGGCGCGTTGACCGTCGGCGGTACGGCGACCCTGGCCAACAGCACGCCGCTGGTGCTGGCCAATGCGGTCAATCTCAATGGCGACCTCACTATCGCTGGTAGCAACAACCTGACCCTGGCCGGTGTGCTCGCTGGCAATGCGGCGCTGATCAAAAATGGCGCGGCGGACCTGCTGCTGACCGGCAACAACAGCTTCAGCGGCCCGCTGACCGTGGCGGCGGGCAGCGTGACCACGACGGGTAATGGTGCACTGGGCACCACCTCCGGCGTCACAGTCGGCAGCGGCGCCAGCCTCAACCTGGGTGGCAATGCCAACCTCAACAGCCTGGCCGGCGACGGCGTGGTACAGGTGGCTGGCGGCAACACGCTGGCGGTGGGTGGCAGCAACCTGGATAACAGCTTTGGCGGCGCGCTGAACGGTGCCGGCAACCTGGATAAAAACGGCAGCGGGGTGCTCAACCTGAGCGGCACCAATGCCCTCAGCGGCGCGGCCACCGTCAACGGCGGCACCTTGAATGTCACAGGCTCACTGGCCAGCGGCACGGTGGCAGTCAACAGCGGCGCGACCCTGGCCGGCAGCGGTTCATTGGCCGGCGCGGTGACCGTGGCCGACGGTGGGCACATCGGCCTGGCCTCCGGCAGCACGCTGTCGGTGGGCTCGTTGGTACTGGGCGGCAACTCGAACCTGGATGTCGGTCTCGGCACTCCGGTGCTGGGTGGCGGCACGGGCCTGCTGAATGTCGGCGGCAATCTGACCCTGGACGGCAACCTCAATGTCACCGATATCGGTGGTTTTGGCAGCGGCGTCTACAACCTTATCAACTACACCGGGGCCTTGACCGATAACGGCCTGGTTCTGGGCACACTGCCAGGCAGCGTGGTGCCGGGCGACCTGCAAGTGCAGACCGCGATCACCAACAAGGTCAACCTGCTGGTGACTGCGCCCAACACCACCGTGCAGTTCTGGGATGGCAACAGCCTGATCGGCAACGGCGCGATTGACGGCGGCAACGGCACCTGGAACGCCGGCAATACCAACTGGACCAATGTCGACGGCACCCTCAACCAGGGCTGGGTCAACAGCTTCGCGGTGTTCCAAGGCGCGGCGGGTAGCGTGACGGTGGACGGCACGCAGAACATCACCGGCATGCAGTTCGTCACCGACGGCTACACCCTGGGCGCCGGCACGGCGGGGGTGCTCAACCTGGTCAATGGCGGCACCGGCAACACCGCGGTGCGCGTCGACCCGAACGCTACCGCGACCCTGGGCGTAACCCTCAACGGCGCCGGCACCCTGGCCAAGCTCGACAGCGGCACCCTGGTGCTCAACGGCAGCAATGGCTACACCGGCGGTACCGCGCTCAATGGCGGCACCCTGGTGGTGGGCAATAACAGTGCCCTGGGCACAGGCGTCCTGACGGCGGCCGGTGGTACCACCCTGGACAGCAACGCGGCGGTCAGCCTGGCCAATGCGGCCGTGCTCAACGGTGCGTTGACGGTGGGTGGCAGCAACGCGCTGACCCTCAATGGTGGCGTCAGCGGCAGCGGCAGCCTGGTGAAAAACGGTGCCGCCGCGCTGACGCTTAATGGCGTCAACAGCTACAGCGGCGGCACTGGCCTGAACGCCGGTCAATTGATCCTCGGCAATAAAGCTGCCCTGGGCAGTGGAGCATTGACGGTGGGCGGCGCGGCGCAACTGGATGGCAGCACCGATCTGCAACTGACCAATGCCCTCAACCTGGGCGGCCCGCTGACCCTGGCCGGCAGCCACGACCTGGCCCTCAACGGCGTGGTCAGCGGCAGCGGCAGCCTGGTGAAAAATGGCAACGGCGCCTTGTTGCTGACCGCTGCCAACACCTACAGCGGCGGTACCACGCTCAACGGCGGCAGCACCACCGGCAACACCACCAGCCTGCAAGGCGCTATCGCCAACAACGCGGCATTGACCTTTGAGCAAGCCAGCGACGGCACCTACACCGGCAACCTCACCGGTACCGGCGTGTTGAACAAAACCGGCACCGGCGCGTTGTTGCTCAGCGGCAACAACACCTTTACCGGCAACACCAACGTCAACACCGGCAGCCTGCTGGTCAACGGCACCTTGAACAGCGCCGCGGTGCAAGTTGCCAGCGGCGCGACCCTCGGCGGCAGCGGTACCCTGGGCGGTGCGGTGAACATGGCTGACGGCTCGGTGCTCCAGGCCGGTGCCGCGACGCCGCTGTCGGTGGGTTCGCTGGCCTTGTCATCGGGCACCACCCTGGACTTCGCCCTCGGTGCGCCGGGTGCCTCCAGTACAGCGGTGAACGTGGCGGGCAACCTGACCCTGGACGGCACCCTCAACGTCAGCGATACCGGCGGCTTCGGCGTCGGCGTGTATCAACTGTTCCGCTACGGCGGCAGCTTGACCGATAACGGCCTCACCTTTGGCACCTTGCCGGTGGCACTGGGTAACCTGAGCCTGCAAACGGCGCTGGCCAACCAGCTCAACCTGGTGGTGCAAACCACCCCAGGGCAGATCCAGTTCTGGAACGGCGGCACCACCAACCCTGATGGCAGCATCAGCGGCGGCAGCGGTACCTGGGGCCCAGGCACCAACTGGACCGACCCCACCGGCACCCAAGGGCAGGCGTCCACCAATCAGTTCGCGGTATTTGGCGGGCAGGGCGGCACCGTGACCGTGGTCGGCAACCAAGGCTTCACTGGCCTGCAAGTGCTGGACGCCGGCTACACGCTGGTCGCCGGCGCAGGCGGCAGCTTGAGCCCGACCAATGCGGCGGATGGCAGCCTGGCGCCGGTGCGGGTCAATTCCGGCGTGACCGCTCAGATTGATGCACCGCTGGTGGGAACCGGCGGCATCAACAAGCTGGATGCGGGCACCTTGCTGCTGACTGGCGCCAATACCTACACCGGCGGCACCACCGTCAGTGGCGGTACGCTGGCGGGCACCACCACCAGCCTGCGTGGCAGGATCCTCAACAACGCGCGGTTGTTGTTCGCCCAACGCACCAATGGCCAGTTCAGCGGTACCTTGAGCGGCACGGGTGCGCTGATCAAGCAAGGCGCAGGCGCGCTGTTGCTGACCGGCAACCAGCCGTTCAGCGGCACCGTGGCAGTGGAAGAGGGCGTGTTGCAAGTGGGTAACGCGGCCAACCCAGGCGCGGTGCTTGGCGGCCAAGTCACTGTGGCCAACGGTGCGGGGCTGACCGGTAACGGCAGTGTCGGTTCGCTGGTCAACAACGGCTCGGTGACGCCCGACGGTGGCAAGCTGACCGTGGCCGGCAACTTCACCAACGCCAGCACCGGTGCGCTGAACCTGGTGATCACCCCATCCACCACCGGCTCCCTGGCCGTGGGCGGCACCGCCAACCTGGGCGGTACCTTGAATGTGGTCAACCTGGCTCCCTATGCCGGCGCCACCACCTACACCCTGCTGACAGCCGGCGCGGTCAACGGCACCTTTGCCACCACCAACCTGGAGAACCTGGCGTTCCTCACGACCGCGTTGAACTACAGCCCAACCCAAGTGGCCCTGGCGGTCAGCCGCAACAACGTCAGCTACGCCAGCGTGGCGGCCACCGGTAACCAACGCGGCGTGGCGGCGGCGTTGGGCACAGGCACCGCAGTCGGTGGCGCAGCGGTGCAAAATGCACTGCTTAACGGTGATGCAGCGGCAGCCCGTGCGGCCTTCGACAGCTTGTCCGGTGAAATCCACGCCAGCACCGCCAGCGCCATGCTTGAAGACTCGCGTTACGTGCGTGATGCCGTCAACGAGCGCCTGCGCCAACCGGGTTGCTACCGCGAGGACGACCCGCGCAATGCCCTGGCACCTAGCGAAAACCACCTGAGCAGCGCCGGTTGCCACGGCGAGATGGTCGGTTGGATGCGCGTGCTCGGCACCTGGGGCCATATGGGCGGTGACAGCAACAGCGCCAAGCTGGACCGCAACCTCAGCGGCTTCCTGCTTGGTACCGACAAGCAAGTGGACGACGCCTGGCGCGTGGGCGTGGCCGCCGGCTACACCCGCAGCGACCTGGACGCCAAGCGCCGCAATTCCAGCGCCGATGTGGACAGCTACCACCTGATGGCCTACACCGCCTACCAGCAAGAAGCCTTCGCCGCACGCATGGGCGTGGCGTACAGCTGGCATGACGTCGAAAGCAAACGCAACGTGGCCGTCGGCGGCGAGGGCCAACGCCTCAAAGCCGACTACAAGGCACGCAGTGCGCAAGTATTCGGTGAAGTCGGCTACACCATTCAAACCCCTACCGTGGCCCTGGAACCGTTCGCCGGCCTGGCCTACGTCAACTACGACAGTGACACCATTAAGGAGAAAGGCGGCTCGGCAGCCCTGCGCGGCGATGCCGACCAGGACATCACCTACTCGACCTTGGGCGTGCGCATTGGCCAGACCATCACCCTGGGCAACGGCTCGAAAATCACCCCACGGGGCAGCATCGGGTGGCGCCATGCCTTCGGTGACACCAAGCCCGACGCCGACCTGAGCTTTATCAATGGCGGTGGCTCGTTCAGCACCCAGGGCGTGCCGATTGCCAAAGACAGCGCGGTGGTGGAAGCGGGCCTGGACTACCAGATCAGCCAGAACGGCAGACTGGGCCTGGGCTATTCGGGCCAGCTCTCGCGCAACGACAAGGACCACGCCGTGACGGTGAGTTTCTCCCTCGGTTTCTGATCAAGGCCGAGTTTTTTTGAACCGCCCGCAAGGGCGGTTTTTTTTGCCCCATGTAGGAGCGAGCTCGCTCGCGAAAAACCTCAACGATAACGCCGGCATCCTGATTAAACGCGGCGCCTGTGAGTTTTTCGCGAGCAAGCTCGCTCCTACGGGAGATTGCACTTGGCTGTGTTGATGTGGGGCCTCGGGGGAGGTCCGTTGGGGTTACCTGAACTTCACCAGAATAGCTGCAGCTATTCCCCATGTGAGGGCCGTGAAGGCCATCGCCGTAAGGGTGGTCAGATGTCGTTTCAAGTAAGGGGGGAAGTTTTGAAGATCAATTGGGCTCAACTCCCCATTTAGAATAGAAGCCTTCGGCCACATCACCATTCCGGCTATTTTTGACATTTCCAGCAGGGACCAAATCAACCCGCGTTTCCCCAAACTACTTCCCCAGATGTAAATATAGCGACTGTTTTTTAAGGCTTCCTTGATGGCATCCAAATGACGATGGGTCATATACAGGCTGTAGCCAAGACCGACTACGGAGAGAAAGCCGGGACCTCCCGCGACAATAATCGCCAGCCATCTTGGCCAGGTATCGATGCTGGTCATGGTTGTGTTGCCTCGTAAATCAGCTCGCCTATGTACTCGCCACCCATGCCACCGGCAGTAGTCCCCACCCATGCTCCGGCGCCGACTAAGGCCGCAACACAGACAACACCTCCGATACCACCTGTAGCCACGCCGATCGCCATGCAGACTGAGCCACTGGCAGCTCCAGCCGCCCATCCACTAAATGCGCCAAGAGCACTGGATAGGCCGAGCTTCCCTAATTCAGTGAACTTGATCTTCTCGCAAGCTGCACCAGAATCCCCATTACAGACCTGTTGAATAGCCAACAACGACGACACACCGCCCAGCCCAATCCCAATATAACCACCCGCCTTCATATACTTGGCAGCCCGGCTCGTCGCTTCCACATGCGCGGTATACCCCGGAATCTGCCCAGGCCCACCCGCTTTGTCCCAGTGATGCACCAGGCTGCGACTGGAAATGCCCAGGGCTGTTTTTAACTTGGGATGGTCGCCCAGGGTGGTTTGGCCACGTAAGCGCGTGGAGTTGAGCAGGTGGGCATCCAGCTGGCTCATGAGGCGCTGGCGATCGGTGAAGAACTGCGACGACTTGAGGTGGCCGTGTTGGCGATAATTGTCTTGATGTAAACGTTCGATTGCTTGGAGGGTGTCGCGCAGGTTGTTCAGGTGCGTTTCCATCACCACAGCGCTGACGCCGAGCCAGGTTGAGGTATGGCCGATAAATCCAGCGATCTCGGCACCGTGGCGATAGAGAAAGTCAGCCTCGTCCGGCGTCAGCTCCTCCAGAGATGCGCTGACGTGTTGTGCAGCCTGCATCAGTTGCGCTTCCTGATAGGTGCAGGAGGTGTTGTTCGGATCGCTGAGCACGATCATCGAGCCGGCTTTGACGTGGCTCGTATTGGGATTCAGTGCTTGAAACTTGCGCATTACAGCCGTGTCGAGCGCTGGAAAAAGTATGGCTTCCAGCGCTTCGCGACTCATGCTTTTGGGCACGATGTAAAAACCTGGCTCCTGGCCCATCACACCGTTAAAGACATTCGCAGCCCCATTGCTTGAAGGGGTGTAGGTAGGCTGAGAACGCGCCACTGGGGTGCTGTTCGCCGTTTCCGCGGTGGTGGTTGGCAGGGCTGCGTTTCGGCTCCTATACGTAGCCTTGTGAACCGAAGGGATCAGCCGAGCTTTACAGGGGCAGTCACTGTGGCTATCCAGCGTACCGGCAGTAAGCCGGCCATGACTGTGAATGAAATGAATACCTCCGACGATCCGATAGATTTGCCCATCTTTCCCGCAACTGACCCGATCCCCTGCACGGGCATGGAGCAGGCCATACATGTTGACTCTGTCATCACCGTCCAGCACTTCGCCGCCGCAGGTGGTCTTGTCACCTTTGCCAATGAAATAACCCACGCTCATTGTTTTGCCCTTTATCCATTCGAGTGTTTGGCCGTACTTTTCGAGGTGAGAAAGTCAGCGGCAAACCAAACTTTGGAGAGGGATTACCTGAGGGTAAAGTCAGACGTTTCCGGGCTTTTCGTCGTACAAATCTGATCGGCCCGCAGCACCCGATACAGTCCCCCGCGCGAGCAGTACCGCTCCTTGTCCCCGCTTCCCATGTCACCCCCCAGCCCACAGATCCCTTAATTTTCAAGCCTGCCGGAAGCCCCTCCAGGCCTACGGCTGCGCCCGCAGTTTTTTACAGGCGCGCGGTACTGCCGATCCAAGCGGCAAAACTGAATACGGACATTCTCGTCAACCGTGAATTATCAGGCAGGTTCCCCATGCAGTTCAGCGACTTACTGGCAGCGATCTCCACCCACGCGATCCGTCTGCAAATGGAAGAAGGCGATCTGATCGTCCTGGGCGATGACCAAGCGTTGGACGACGCGCTCTGGGATCAATTGATCGCACACAAATCCCAACTGCTGGAGTTGGTCGCCGAACATGGCGGTGACTGGCTGAGCCCGGCCTACCGCATCACCCCGGATATGCTGGCGCTGGTCAACCTCGACCAGCCGGCCATCGACCGCATCGTCGCGGCGGTCCCAGGCGGTGCGGCGAATGTGCAGGATATCTACCCGCTGGCGCCGCTTCAGGAAGGTATGCTCTATCACCACATCTCGGCGCAGAAGGGTGACCCTTACGTGCTGCACGCGCAGTTCGTGTTCGACAGCCGCGCACGCCTTGAGGCCTTTGCCGAGGCGTTGCAATGGGTCATCGACCGTCACGACATTTTGCGCACTTCGATGGTCTGGGAGCGCCTGGACGAACCGCTGCAGGTGGTGTGGCGCAAGGCTGTGCTGGCCTGCGAAGAGGCGCAGCTGGACGGTGCTGACCGCCTGGCTCAATTGCTCGCTCGCTATGATGCCCGCGCTTATCGCATGGACCTGGGCCAGGCGCCGCTGCTGCGCCTGGTGTTCGCTGACGACCCAGCCAACCAGCGGCTGGTGGCGATGCTGTTGTTCCACCACACCATCCTCGATCACACGGCCCTGGATGGCGTGCGGCATGAAATCCAGCTGTACCTGGCCGGGCAGCAAGCCCAGGCCCCTGCACCGGTAGCGTTTCGCAGCTATATCGCCCAGGTGCGCCATGGCGTCAGCGAGCAGGCCCATGAGGCGTTCTTCCGCGACATGCTGGCGGATATCGATGAACCGACGCTGCCGTTCGGCCTGCAAGATGTGCAGGGCGATGGCCAGGGCATCGACGAAGTGCGCATCCCTGTCGACAGCGCTCTGAGCCGCCGCTTGCGTAGCGTGGCGCGCCCGCTGGGGGTGAGTGTGGCGAGCCTGATGCACCTGGCCTTGGCGCGGGTGCTGGGCGCAGTCTCCGGGCGGGAGGCGGTGGTATTTGGCACTGTGATGCTCGGGCGCATGGGGGCGGGCGAGGGCGGTGAGCGGGCATTGGGCATGTTCATCAACACCTTGCCACTGCGCGTGGATGTGGGTGAGCAGGGCGTGCGCGCTGCGGTCAAGGTCACCCATGAGCGCCTCACGCGCTTGCTCGATCACGAACATGCGTCCCTGGCGCTGGCACAACGGTGCAGCGGCGTGGCGGCGCCTACGCCGCTGTTCAGCGCGATACTTAACTACCGTCACAGCACCGCCACTGACATGGCGGCGGTGATCGAAGTGGCCGACGGCATCCAGGTGCTGGGCGCCGAGGAGCGCACCAACTACCCGCTGACGGTGAACGTCGATGACCTGGGTGAAGACTTCGCCCTGACCGTGATGGTCGATGCCTCCATTGGCGCGCCACGGGTTGCCGGTTACCTGCACGCGGCCTTGGAAAGCCTGGCCGGCGCCCTCGAACAACGACCGGAGATGCCGCTCTGCGGCCTGAACATCCTGCCTGACGCTGAACGCCATCACTTGCTGCACACCTTGAACGACTGCCCCACGCACTACGCCGACACCCAGCTGATCCACCAGCAAGTCGAAACCCACGCCGCCGCCCAGCCCGATGCCATTGCGTTGTCCTTCGAGCAACACGCCCTGACCTACCGCCAACTCAACGAACGCGCCAACCAGGTCGCCCACGCGCTGCTGGCTCACGGCGTGCGCCCCGACGCGCGGGTGGCGATCTGCGTGGAGCGCGGCCCGCAGATGATCATCGGCCTGCTGGGCATCCTCAAGGCCGGCGCCGGCTACGTGCCCATCGACCCGGCCTATCCCCAGGAACGCATCGCCTATACCCTGGCCGACAGCCGGCCGGTGGCGGTGCTGGTACAGGCCGACACGGCGCAGCGGGTCGGCGCACTGGCCCGGATCGACCTCGACCACCTGGGCCCGTTGCCCATCAGCAACCCCCGGCTGCACCTGAGCCCGGCCAACCTGGCCTATGTGATCTACACCTCCGGCTCCACCGGCCAGCCCAAGGGCGTGATGATCGAGCATCGCCAGGTCGCGCGCCTGTTCGGCGCCACTCAGCAGTGGTTCGGCTTCAATCATCATGATGTGTGGGCGTTGTTCCATTCCTTTGCGTTCGACTTTTCCGTGTGGGAAATCTGGGGCGCGCTGATGCACGGCGGCCAGTTGCTGATCGTGCCGCAACTGGTCAGCCGCTCACCGGATGAGTGCTACGCGCTGTTGTGCGATGCCCAGGTGAGCATCCTCAACCAGACGCCGAGTGCGTTCCGCCAGTTGATCGCGGCCCAGGGCAACAGCGCCCAGTCCCATTCCCTGCGCCAGGTGATTTTCGGCGGCGAAGCCCTGGAACCGGGCATGCTCAAGCCGTGGTACGCACGGGCGGTGAATGCCGGTACGCAACTGGTGAACATGTACGGCATCACTGAGACCACCGTGCATGTGACCTACCGGGCGCTGGAAGCAGCCGACGCGCACTTGGTCGGCGTGAGCCCGATTGGCGTGCGTATTCCTGATTTGCAGTTGTACGTGCTGGATGCACGCCGCGAGCCCTTGCCCCTGGGTGTGGTGGGCGAGTTGTACGTGGGCGGCGCCGGGGTGGCGCGTGGTTACCTCAACCGCGAGGCGCTGAATGCCGAACGCTTCGTCGCCGACCCGGCCACCGGCCTGCGCATGTACAAGACCGGCGACCTCGGCCGCCTGCTGGCCGACGGCAGTGTCGAGTACCTGGGGCGTAACGATGACCAGGTCAAGGTCCGGGGTTTCCGTATCGAACTGGGTGAAATCCAGGCGCATCTGGCCACGGCCAACGGCGTGCGCGATGCGGTGGTGATCGCCCGTGAAGATCAGCCGGGCGACAAGCGCCTGGTGGCCTATGTGATCAGCGATGGCGAACTCAACGTGGCCGCCCTGCGTGACCATCTGCTGCGCAGCCTGGCCGAACACATGGTGCCCAGCGCCTTCGTGCGCCTGGACACGCTGCCGCTGACCACCAACGGCAAACTCGACCGCAAGGCCTTGCCCGCACCCGATGCCGACGCCGTGGCCCGGCGCGCGTATGCGGCGCCCCAGAGCGCGTTGGAAACCACCCTCGCCAGGCTCTGGCAAGACCTGCTCAACGTCGACCGTGTCGGTCGTGAGGACAATTTCTTCGAACTCGGCGGCCATTCGCTGCTGGCGGTCAAACTGATCGAACGCATGCGCCAGGTCGACCTCAGCGCCGATGTGCGCGTGCTGTTCGGCCAACCCACCTTGGCGGCGCTCGCTGCGGCGGTGGGCGGCCAGCAGACCGTGCAGGTGCCGGCTAACCCCATTCAAGCAGACACGCAGGCCATCACCCCGGACATGCTGCCCCTGGTCGAGCTGGATCAGGCCGCTATCGACCATATCCTTGAGGCCGTGCCCGGTGGCGTTGCCAACGTGCAGGACATCTACGGCCTGGCGCCGTTGCAGGCCGGCATTTTCTACCACCACCTGGCGACCACCGAGGGCGACCCTTACGTGTTGCAGGTGCAGTTGCGCTTTCACGACCAAGGCGCTGTCGATGGGTTCGTAAATGCGCTGCACTCGGTGATCGAACGCAACGATATCCTGCGCACCGCCATCCTCTGGGAGGGCCTGGAGGAACCGGTGCAAGTGGTGTTGCGCCAGGCGCCCTTGGTGGTCGAACGCCTGGATGCCCTGGGCGGCGATGCACTGACGCACCTGCAACAGCGTTTCGACCCACGCCACTATCGCCTGGACCTGTCACGTGCCTCGCTGATGCGCCTGGCGTATGCGCAGGACACCCAAGGCGTGGTCGGCATTTTGCTGCTGCACCATGTCCTCCTCGACCATACGGCCCTGCAGGTACTGGTCGAAGAGATGAGCGCCAGCCTGCATGGCCACAGCGCGCAATTGCCTGACGCGGTGCAGTACCGCAACTACGTGGCCCAGGCCCGCCTCGGTGTCACCCAGGTCCAGCATGAAGCCTTCTTCAGCCAGATGCTGGGCGACATCGACGAGCCGACCCTGGCCTTCGGTTTGCAGGACGTGAATGGTGACGGCAGCGGCATCCATGAAGCGCGCCTGCCGCTGGAGCCGGCGCTTAACCTGGGCTTGCGCGAACAGGCGCGGCAACTGGGTGTGAGCACCGCGAGCCTGGTGCACCTGGCCTGGGCCCAGGTGCTGGGGCAGGTGTCTGGCCAGCAGGAGGTGGTATTCGGCACGGTGTTGCTGGGCCGTATGCAGGGCGGCGAGGGCGCTGACCGGGCGCTGGGGATGTTCATCAATACCTTGCCGCTGCGGGTCAGCCTTGGCAGCGTCGGCGTGCAGGCCGGCGTGCGCGCTACCCATGCGCGCCTGGCGCAACTGCTCGGGCACGAACATGCCTCGTTGTCCCTGGCCCAGCGCTGCAGCGGCGTGCCGGGCTCGCTGCCGCTGTTCAGCACCTTGCTCAACTACCGGCACAGCGCAGCCGATGAAGCGCCGGGGGACAACCCCTTTGCCGCTTCCGGTATCGAGATTCTCAGCTCCGAAGAGCGCAGCAATTATCCGCTGGTGCTCAACGTGGATGACCTCGGCACGGGCATGCGCTTGACCGTGCAAGGCGTGGCCGAACTGGATGTGCAACGGGTGGGCAACTACATGCTCACCACACTGCGCCACCTGGTGACTGCGCTGCAACAGGCGCCGACCACCGCGTTGCACAGCGTGTCGATCGTGCCGCCGGCGGAGCGGCGCAAACTGCTGCAGGACTTCAATGCCAGCGCCCGTGAATTTCCGTCGCACCTCAGCGTCGCCCAACTGTTTGAAGCCCAGGTGCTGGCCCGGCCGGAAGCCACGGCGGTGGTGCATGGCGAACACTCCCTGAGCTACCGCGACCTCAACCGCCGTGCCAACCGGCTCGCCCATTATTTGCTCAACCAGGGCGTGCAGCCGGGTGAGCCGGTCGCCCTGGCGCTGCCGCGCTCAATTGACTTGATCGTCAGCCAATTGGCGGTACTCAAATGCGCTTCGGTCTACGTGCCGCTGGACGTCAATGCGCCGCCTGAACGCCAAGCCTTCATGGTGCAGGACAGCGGCGCCCGTCAGCGGCTGGACAACCTGGCCGAGCTGAACCTGGACGTAATGCCTGCGACCAACCCCGCGGTGGCCCAGAGCTCGGACAGCGTGGCATACATCATGTACACCTCCGGCTCCACCGGAACACCCAAAGGCGTGTTGGTGACCCATCGCGGCATCAGCCGGCTGGTGATCAATAACGGCTATGCCGACTTCAACCCCCATGACCGCATCGCCTTTGCGTCCAACCCGGCGTTCGACGCCAGCACCATGGATGTGTGGGGCGCGCTGCTCAACGGCGGCCAGGTCCAAGTGATCGACCACGCCACCTTGCTCGACCCGCTGGCATTTGGCGCTGAACTCAAGGGCGCTACGGTACTGTTCGTCACCACCGCGCTGTTCAACCAGTATGTGCAACTGATTCCACAGGCCCTGGCCGGCCTGCGCATTTTGCTGTGCGGCGGCGAACGTGCCGACCCGGCAGCCTTTCGCAGCCTTTTGGCGCAGGCTCCGGCGTTGCGTCTGGTGCATTGCTATGGGCCGACGGAAACCACCACCTACGCCACCACGTATGAAGTGCGCGCGCTGGCCTCAGATGCCGACAGCGTGCCGGTGGGGCGGCCGATTTCCAACACGCAGATCTATGTGCTGGATGCACAGTTGCAGCCGGTCCCGCTGGGCATCACCGGTGAAATCTGCATTGGCGGGGAGGGCGTTGCCAAGGGCTACTTGAACCGTGCGCAGTTGACCGCCGAGAAGTTCGTGAACAACCCCTTTGTCGATCAGCCTGGGGCGCTGATGTATCGCACTGGCGACCTTGGACGCTGGTCGGAAGAGGGCCTGCTGGAGTGCCTGGGGCGCAATGACGACCAAGTCAAAATCCGCGGTTTCCGTATCGAACTGGGCGAGATCGAGGCACGCCTGGCCAGTTGTGCGGGTATTCAGGAGGTTGCCGTGCTCGCCCGTGAAGACGTGCCGGGGGACAAGCGCCTGGTGGCCTATTTCACCTGGGCCGGCGCAGACCTGGGCATTGACCAGGTACACGCGCACCTGCAAGGCCAACTGCCGGACTACATGCTGCCGTCGGCCTATATGCCGCTGGCCAGCCTGCCGTTGACCAACAACGGCAAGCTGGACCGCAAAGCATTGCCGGCACCCGACCAGGCCGCCTTTATCAGCCGTGGCTACGAGGCCCCCCAAGGCGAGGTGGAAAGCCTGCTGGCGCAGATCTGGCAGGACGTGCTCAAGCTTGAACGCGTAGGGCGTCATGATCACTTCTTCGAACTGGGCGGGCATTCGTTGCTGGCGGTCAGCCTGATTGAACGCATGCGCCAAGTGGGCCTGAGCGCCGATGTGCGCGTGTTGTTCAGCCAGCCAAGCCTGGCCGCGCTGGCGGCAGCCGTGGGCAGCGGCAGAGAAATCGTGGTGCCCGCCAATGGCATCCCCGCCGGCTGCACACAAATCACGCCGTCGATGCTGAGCCTGGTGCAGCTCACCCCGCAGGCCATCGCGCGCATTGTCGCCAACGTGCCGGGTGGTGCAGCGAATATCCAGGATATCTACCCGCTAGCGCCGCTACAGGAAGGCATTCTCTACCACCACATCAGTGCCGAGCAGGGCGACCCGTACCTGCTGCAATCGCGCATGGCCTTTGACACTGTCGAGCGCCTGCACGCCTTTATGGGCGCGCTGCAACAGGTGGTGGCGCGCCACGATATTTTGCGTACCGCTGTGGTGTGGGAAGGGCTCGACAGCCCGGTGCAAGTGGTGTGGCGCGCCGCCCAACTGGCGGTGCAGGAGGTGATGCTCGACCCGGCCGGCGGCGACGTCATGGCGCAACTGCACGGGCGTTTCGATGCGCGTCACTACCGCCTGGACATTACCCAGGCGCCGTTGCTGCGCATGGTCTACGCCCAGGACCCCACGCACAACCGGGTCGCGGCGATCCTGCTGTTCCACCATCTGGCGCTGGACCACACCGCCATGGAAGTGGTGGGCCAGGAAATGCGTGCCTTTATGTTCAACCAGGCCCAGGACTTGCCTGCCGCCGCGCCGTTTCGCAACTATGTGGCCCAGGCGCGGCTGGGCGTCAGTGTGGCGCAGCATGAGCAGTTTTTCCGCGACATGCTCGCCGAGGTCGACGAGCCGACCTTGCCGTTTGGCCTGCAGGATGTGCAGGGCGATGGCCGTGCAATCGAAGAAGCCAAGGTGCACCTGGAGGCAGGCCTGGCCCAGCGCGTACGCCAGCAGGCGCGCCAACTGGGCGTCAGCGCCGCCAGCCTGATGCACCTGGCCTGGGCCCAGGTGTTGGGCCTGGTCTCGGGCCGCGATGAGGTGGTGTTCGGTACGGTGCTGATGGGCCGTATGCAAGCCGGCGAGGGCGCAGACCGTGCGCTGGGGATGTTTATCAACACCTTGCCGCTGCGGGTCGACGTTGCAGCCGGTGCGACGCAGGCGGTCAAAGCCACCCATGCGCGCTTGAGCGCCTTGCTCGGGCACGAGCATGCGTCACTTGCGCTGGCCCAGCGTTGCAGCGGTGTGCCGACCAGTACGCCGTTGTTCAGCGCCTTGCTCAATTACCGCCACAGCAACCCCGACGACATGGCCCGTGACGGCCACGGCATCTGGGAAGGCGTGCAACTGCTGGGCGGCGAAGAGCGCAGCAACTACCCGCTGACCCTGAGCGTGGATGACCTGGGCGCAGGCTTTGGCCTGAGCGTGCTGGCGGTGCCGCAGATTGGCGCGCAACGCCTGTGCGACTACATGCTCAGTGCCGTGCAGCAACTGATTGTCACCCTGGAGACGGCGCCCCACAGTGCGCTGCACCCATTACCGATTCTGCCCGCCGCAGAGCGCGACACGGTACTGCGCGAGTTCAACGCCACCGCCCACGACTTCCCCCATGGCCAGACCCTGCACGGTGCGTTTGAAGTGCAGGCCGAGCGCCAACCCCATCGCATTGCCGTGCAGCAAGGCAGTGAGGCGCTGACGTATCAGCAGCTCAATCAACGGGCCAACCAGTTGGCTCATCACCTGCTGGAACTCGGCGTGCAAGCCGACGACCGCGTGGCGCTGTGCTGCCGTCGCGGCCCGCAGATGCTGGTGGGGCTGTTGGGCATTCTCAAGGCTGGCGCGGGCTATGTGCCGATCGACCCTGCGTACCCCGCCGAGCGTATCGCCTACTTGCTGCAAGACAGCGCGCCCGTGGCGGTGTTGGCCGAGACCAGTACCCGGGAGCTGCTCGGTTCGGTTGCCCTGGTCGATCTGCATGACCCCGCCTGGCAGCGCCACGCCGTCAGCAACCCGCAATTGCCCGCCCTGACGCCCGCGCACCTGGCGTACGTGATCTACACCTCCGGCTCCACCGGCCAGCCCAAGGGCGTGATGGTGGAACACGGTACGGTGGAAAACCTGGTGCATTGGCACTGTGAGGCCTTTGGTCTGACAGCGGTAAGCCACACCAGCAGCGTGGCTGGCATGGGCTTTGATGCCATGGCCTGGGAGGTCTGGCCAGCCCTGTGTGTCGGCGCGACCCTGCACCTGCCGCCCGCCGAGATTGGCAACGAAAACATCGATGAGCTGCTGGCCTGGTGGCTGGCACAGCCGTTGGACGTGAGCTTCCTGCCGACGCCGGTGGCCGAATACGCCTTCAGCCTGCCCCAGCAGCACCCCACGTTGCGCATCCTGCTGATCGGCGGTGATCGCTTGCGTCAGTTCAGCCAGGAGCGGCGCTTTGCGGTGGTCAACAACTACGGCCCCACCGAAGCCACGGTGGTTGCTACCTCCGGTCGCGTGCGGGCCGGGCAGGTGTTGCATATCGGCCGGCCCATCGCCAATGCCACCAGCTATGTGCTGGACGCGCACCTGCGGCCGGTACCGGTGGGCGTGGCCGGTGAACTCTATGTAGGCGGCAGCGGCGTGGCGCGGGGCTACCTCAACCGTCCCGAGCTGACGGCCGAACGCTTCCTGCAAGACCCGTTCAACGCTGGGCGCATGTACCGCACCGGTGACCTGGTGCGTTGGCTGCCCGATGGCAACCTTGAATACCTGGGCCGTAACGACGACCAGGTAAAACTGCGCGGCGTGCGGGTGGAACTGGGTGAAATCGAAAGCCGCCTGGCGGCACTGGACGGCATCCGCGAGGCCGTGGTGCTGGTGCGCGAAGGCCGCCTGCTGGCCTGGTTCACCGAACAGCGCCCGTTGCAGATCGAGACCTTGCGTGCGCACCTGCAAGCCCAGCTTCCCGAGGCGCTGGTGCCGGTCGCCTATATGCAGCTTGACCAGTTGCCCCTGACCGCCAATGGCAAACTGGATCGCAAGGCACTGCCGCAGCCAGACCAGTACGCCTTGCTCAGTCGTGAATACCAAGCCCCCCAAGGTGACGTCGAAACCACCCTGGCGCGGCTGTGGGCCGAGGTGTTGCAGGTGGAGCAGGTGGGTCGCCATGACCACTTCTTCGAACTGGGCGGCCATTCATTGCTGGCCGTCAGCCTGATTGAGCGCATGCGCCAGGCCGGCCTCAGCGCTGATGTGCGCGTGCTGTTCAGCCAGCCAACCCTGGCCGCGCTGGCCGCCGCTGTCGGCAGTGGCCGCGAAGTGCAGGTGCCGGCCAATCGCATCAGTGCCGGTTGCCAGCGCATCACCCCGGACATGCTGGCCCTGGTGGACCTCGACCAGTCGGCGATCGACCAGGTGGTGGCCCAGGTGCCCGGCGGCGCTGCCAACGTGCAGGACATTTACCCGCTGGCGCCGTTGCAGGAAGGGATTTTCTATCACTACCTCACGGCGGCGCAGGGCGATCCTTACCTGCTGCAATCGCATCTGGCGTTTGACAGCATCGAGCGCCTGCACGCCTTTGTGCGCGCCCTGCAACAGGTGATCGACCGCCACGACATTCTGCGCACCGGGGTGGTGTGGGAGGGCCTGGCACAACCGCTGCAAGTGGTGTGGCGCCAGGCGCAGTTGTGCGTACAGGAACTGCACCTGCAAGGCGACGTACTCGCCGGCCTGCACGAGCGCTTTGATGCGCGGCGCTATCGCCTGGAGATCAGCCAGGCGCCGCTGATCCGCCTGATGTACGCCCAGGACCCGGTCAACCAGCGCGTGGTGGCGGTGTTGCTCTATCACCATATCGTGTTGGACCACACCGCCTTCGACGTGGTGTTGCGCGAAATGCAGGGCCACCTGTTGGGCCACGCCGCGCCCACCGCCGCGCCAATGCCGTATCGCAACTATGTGGCCCAGGCGCGCCTGGGTGTCAGCGAACAGGAGCATGAACAATTCTTCCGCCAGATGCTGGACGATGTCGATGAGCCAACGCTGCCGTTCGGCTGGCAGGACGTGCGCGGCGACGGCAATGCCATCGACGAACATACCCTGCAACTGGACAGCCCGCTCAACCGCCGCCTGCGCAGCCAGGCGCGGTTGCTGGGGGTCAGCGCTGCCAGCCTGTTCCACCTGGCCTGGGCACAGGTGCTGGCCGCAGTATCGGCGCGCCATACGGTGGTGTTCGGCACGGTGCTGGTGGGCCGTTTGCAAGGCGGCGAGGGCGCCGACCGCGCCCTGGGCGTGTTTATCAACACCTTGCCGCTGCGCCTGGATATCGACGACCAGGGCGCCCGCGCCGCCGTGCGGGCCACCCATGCGCGTCTCACCGAATTGCTCGGCCATGAACACGCCTCCCTGGCCTTGGCCCAGCGTTGCAGTGGTGTAGCGGCCCCGGCGCCGTTGTTCAGCTCGATGCTCAACTATCGCCATCGCGGCGCCGCCACCCGCTCGGCGGATGCGCAATTGGCGTGGGAAGGCATGCAGACTTTGGTCAATGACGGGCGCACCAATTACCCCCTGACCCTGAACGTGGACGACCTGGGCGACGGCTACGCGTTCACTGCCCTGGCCCAGGTGGATGCGCAGCGGGTGTGCGGCTATATGCATAACGCGTTGAGCGGCCTGGTCGAGGCTCTTGAGCAGGCGCCGCACCAGGCGCTGAACCGCCTGCCGGTGCTGGGACTGCAAGAGCGGCAACAACTGCTGGTGCAGTTCAACGCCACCGAGGTGAACTACAACCTCGACCAGACCCTGCACGGGCTGTTTGAAGCCCAGGTTATGCGCACCCCGCAGGCCGTGGCGGTGAAGGCCGGCGAGCACACCTTGAGCTACCAGCAACTCAATGAACGCGCCAACTGCCTGGCCCATCACCTGCGTGACAGCGGTGTGCGCCCGGATGCACGGGTGGGCATCTGCGTCGAGCGCGGCCTGGACATGGTCATCGGCCTGTTCGCCATCCTCAAGGCCGGCGGTGCCTATGTGCCGCTGGACCCGGCGTACCCGCCAGAGCGCATCGCCTACATGCTGCACGACAGCGCGCCGGTGGTGGTGCTGGCCCAAAGCGCCACCCGCGCTTTGCTGGGTGACGCGGTGGTGATCGACCTCGACCACAGCACCTGGCAGCAGCAACCCGTCACCAACCCGCCAGTACCGGGCCTCACTGCCCGGCACGCGGCCTATGTGATCTACACCTCCGGTTCCACCGGCCAACCCAAGGGCGTGATCAACGAACATGCCGGGGTGGTCAACCGCCTGTTGTGGATGCAGGACGCCTATGGCCTCAAGGCCCACGATGCGGTGTTGCAGAAAACCCCGTTCAGCTTCGATGTGTCGGTGTGGGAGTTCTTCTGGCCGCTGTTCACCGGCGCACGCCTGGTGATGGCGCGCCCTGAAGGGCACAAAGACCCGGCGTACCTGTGCGAGGTGATCGCCGCGGAGCACATCACGACCCTGCACTTTGTGCCGTCGATGCTCGATGTGTTCCTGGCCCACGGCGATATCAGCCAAGCGGTGGGATTGGTGCGGGTAATGTGCAGCGGCGAAGCGCTGCCGGGCAGCCTGGTGCGGCGTTTCAAGCACCAGTTGCCGGGGATTGGCTTGTACAACCTGTACGGGCCCACCGAAGCGGCAGTGGACGTGACGGCCTGGAACTGCGCCCGCCCTGAGGTGCCGGACAACACCCCGATCGGCAAGCCGATTGCCAACACCCGCCTGTATGTCCTCGATGGGCAGTTACAGCCGGTGCCGTTGGGCGTGGCCGGTGAGCTGTTCATCGCGGGCGTGCAAGTGGCGCGGGGTTATCTGAACCGCCCTGAGCTGACCGCCGAACGCTTCCTCGACGACCCGTTCACCCCGGGGCGCATGTACCGCACCGGTGACCTGGGCCGCTACTTGCCCGATGGCACGCTTGAGTACCTGGGCCGCAATGATGATCAGGTCAAGATCCGTGGCCTGCGCATCGAGCTGGGCGAAATCCAGGCGCGGCTGATCGAGCATCCGGCGGTCAAGGACGCCGTGGTCGTCGCCCGTGATCAGCGCCTGGTCGCGTATTACACCGGCGCACCCGCCGACATCGACAGCCTGCGCGCCCAGCTGTTGCAGCACCTGCCGGACTTTATGGTGCCGGCGCTGTTCATGCACCTGGACGCCTGGCCCCTGAGCCCCAACGGCAAGCTCGACCGCAAGGCCCTGCCCGCACCGAGTATGGACGCCTTGCAGGTACGTGAGTACGCGGCGCCTGAAGGCGACACCGAGGTCCTCCTGGCCCAGCTCTGGGCCGAGCTGCTCAAGGTGGAGCGGGTAGGGCGCCACGACAACTTCTTTGAACTGGGCGGGCACTCGCTGCTGGCCGTGAGCTTGATCGGGCGCCTGCGCCAGGAAGGCATGGAAGCCGATGTGCGCGGGTTGTTCGAACAACCGACCCTGGCCGGCTACGCCGCAATGACCGAACGAATGGAGATCGTCCTGTGAACATCCTCGAGCTGCTGGCAACCCTGAAAACCAAGGATGTGCAACTGGCGCTCAAGGGCGAGCAGTTGTCGGTGAACGGCAACAAGCACGCCTTGAGCGACCCGGCGATATTGGCCGCCTTGCGTGAACACAAGCCGGCGCTGATCGAACTGATCAAGGCCGGTGAATACACCGCGACCAAGGCCGGTGAGGTACAGGTGCCGGCCAATGGCATCCCGGCCACTGCCGAGCGCATCACCCCCGCGATGCTGACCCTGTCGACCCTGAGCCAGGACGAGATTGAGCGCATTGTCGCCACGGTGCAGGGCGGCGTGGCGAACATCCAGGACATCTACCCGCTGGCGCCGTTGCAGGAAGGCATCCTGTTCCACCATGTGAGTGCCGAGCAGGGCGACCCCTATGTGATGCAGTCGCAGTTCGCCTTTGACAGCCTTGCGCGTTTCGATGCCTTTGCCCAGGCGCTGCAACGGGTGATGGACCGTCACGACATCTTGCGTACCGGGATGGTCTGGGATGGCCTGGCGCAACCCTCGCAAGTGGTGTGGCGCCAGGCGCGCCTGCCGGTGCAAGCCTTGATGCTGGACCCGGCCGACGGCGATATCGCCGCGCAACTGCATGACCTGTTTGATGCCCGCCACTATCGCCTCGACGTCACCCAGGCGCCGTTGCTGCGCCTGGTGCGCGCTGAAGACCCGGCCAACCAGCGCATCGTCGCCACCCTGTTGTTCCATCACATGGCGCTCGACCACAGCGCCCTGGACGTGGTGTGCCACGAGATGCAGGCGTGCCTGTTGGGGCAAGGCGCGGCCCTGGGCCAGGCCGTGCCGTTTCGCAACTATGTGGCGCAGGCGCGGCTGGGGATCAGTGAGCAAGAGCATGAACGTTTCTTCCGGCAGATGCTCGGCGATATCAGCGAGCCTACCTTGCCGTTCGGTTTGCAGGATGTGCAAGGCGATGCGCGCGGTATCGCTGAAGTCAGCCTGCCATTGGCGCCGGCATTGGCCCAGCGTTTGCGCGTACAGGCGCGCCAACAGGGCGTGAGCGCTGCCAGCCTGTTTCATCTGGGCTGGGCTCAAGTGCTGGCGGTGTTGGCCGGCAAGGCCCAGGTGGTGTTCGGCACCGTATTGATGGGGCGCATGCAGGGCAGCCATGCCATCGACCGCGCCCTGGGCATTTTCATCAATACCTTGCCGTTTCGCGTGGACGTGGACGCCCAGGACGTGCGCACCGCCGTCAAGGCCACCCACTCACGGCTGACCACGTTGCTGCGCCATGAACACGCGGCGTTGGCCCTGGCCCAGCGTTGCAGTGGCGTGCTCGCGCCGACGCCGCTGTTCAGCGCGCTGCTCAACTATCGCCACAGCGCGTCCGCCGCCAGCGCCGAGGCCGTGTCGGCGTGGCACGGCATCACCGCACTGCGCGCCGAGGAACGCACCAACTACCCGCTGACCCTGAGCGTGGACGACCTGGGCGAGGGCTTCGGCCTGAGTTTGCTGGCCAGCACCCTGGTCGACCCTCAACGCGTCTGCGCCTACCTGCACACCGCGCTGGAAAACCTGGTGAGCGCACTGGAACAGGCCCCCCATACCGCGCTTGACCAACTGTCGGTGGTGCCCGCTGCCGAACAGCGTTTGCTGCTGGAACAGTTCAACACCACCCAGACCGTCTTCCCCCAAGGCACCACCCTGCACGGCAGGGTCGAAGCCCAGGCCGCGCTCACGCCGCACGCCATCGCCGCGGTGCATCAGGGCCGGCAACTGACCTATGCCGAACTGAACCAGCAAGCCAACCTGCTGGCCCATCATCTGTTGGCACTGGGGGTCAAGCCCGACGACCGCGTGGCGATTGTGGCGCGGCGCGGCCTCGATACCCTGGCCGGGTTGCTGGCGATTCTCAAGGCCGGTGCCGGTTATGTGCCGGTGGACCCGTCCCACCCGGCCGAGCGTCTCCACTATCTGCTCAGCGACAGTGCGCCGGTAGCCGTACTCACCCAACACGCGTTGCTGGAGCGCTTGCCGGCGCTGGATGTGCCGGTGATCAACCTCGACCGCTTCACCTGGCAGCACCATTCGGCGAGCAACCCCACAATCGCCGTCGGCCCGACGAACCTGGCCTATGTGATCTACACCTCCGGCTCCACCGGCTTGCCCAAAGGGGTGATGGTGGAACACCACACTGTCGCCAACCTGGTGGACTGGCATTGCAGCGCCTTCGACCTGCGCGCCGGCCGGCACACCGCCAGTGTTGCCGGTTTCGGCTTTGACGCGATGGCCTGGGAAGTGTGGCCGGCGCTGTGTGTGGGCGCCACCTTGCACCTGCCACCGGCCCATGAGGGCGGCGAAGATATCGACGCACTGCTGGCCTGGTGGTGCGCGCAGCCATTGGACGTGAGCTTTCTGCCGACGCCGGTGGCGGAATACGCCTTCAGCCAGAACATCGAGCACCCGACCTTGCGCACCTTGCTGGTCGGTGGCGACCGCCTGCGCCAGTTCGGGCGGGCGCAGCGCTTTGAGCTGATCAACAACTACGGGCCCACCGAAGCCACGGTGGTGGCCACTTCCGGCAAGGTCGAGGCGGGCCAGCCGTTGCATATCGGCAAGCCGATCGCCAATGCCAAGGTCTACGTGCTCGACCCACACCAGCGCCCGGTGCCGCTGGGGGTGGCGGGGGAGTTGTACGTGGGCGGCAAAGGCGTGGCACGCGGTTACCTCAACCGCCCGGAACTGACCGCCGAGCGTTTTGTGCGCGACCCGTTCAATGCAGGGCGCATGTACCGCACCGGTGACCTGGTGCGCTGGTTGCCGGACGGCACGCTCGACTACCTGGGGCGCAACGATGACCAAGTGAAAAACCGTGGCGTGCGCATCGAACTGGGCGAAATCGAAACCCAGCTCAACCAATTGCCCGGCATCCTGGAAGCAGTGGCGGTGGTGCGTGAGGAACGGCTGGTGGCCTACTTCACCGAAAACCCACAACTGGACCCGCTGACGCTGGCCGAGATTCGCGCCCACCTGGTGGCGCATCTGCCCGACTACATGATGCCTGTCGCGTTCATGAAGCTCGACGCACTGCCACTGACGGCCAATGGCAAGCTCGACCGCAAGGCCCTGCCGGCGCCGGACATGGCCGCGGTATTTACCCGCGAGTACGCCGTGCCCCAGGGCGAAATCGAAACCGTGCTGGCGCAGATCTGGGCCGACGTGTTGCAGGTGCCACGCGTGGGGCGTTACGAACATTTCTTTGAGCTGGGCGGGCATTCGCTGCTGGCCATGCGCATGGTGTCTCAGGTGCGCCAGCGGCTGGGCGTCGAATTGGCGCTGGGCGACCTGTTTGCCAACGCTGAACTGGCGGCGGTCGCCGAGGTGCTGGCCCAGGCCGGTCGCAGCACCTTGCCGGATATCTTGCCGGCCAACCGTGATGACGATGTGCCGCTGTCCTTCGCCCAGCAACGCCTGTGGTTCCTGGCGTTGATGGAAGGGGCCAACACCGCCTACAACATTCCCATCGGCCTGCGGTTGCGCGGGCAGTTGCATGTACAGGCGCTGCAACGGGCCCTGGCGCGCATTGTGGCGCGGCATGAAACCCTGCGCAGCCGCTTCGCCCAGCAGGGTGACCAGGCCCAGGTGCTGGTCGTGCCGGCCGAAGAGGTGTTGGCGCTGCAAGTGCAGGACCTGCGTCGCCACCCGCAGCCGCAACAGGCCCTGGACGCGCTGATCCACGGCGAAGCCTCGGCACCGTTCGACCTTGAGCGCGGCCCGTTGCTGCGCGGGCGCCTGGTGGTGATGGCCGATGATCACCATGTGCTGTTGCTGACCCTGCACCATATCGTCTCCGACGGCTGGTCCATGGGCGTGCTGACCCGCGAGCTGATGGCGCTGTACCAGGCTTTCAGCCACGGCCACGCCGACCCGCTGCCGCCCTTGCCGATCCAGTACGCCGACTTTGCCGTGTGGCAACGCCTGTGGCTGAGCGGCGAGGTGCTGCAGCGCCAAAGCAGCTACTGGCAACAGGCGTTGGCCGGTGCGCCGGCGTTGCTGACCTTGCCCACCGACCGCCCGCGCCCGGCGCAGCAGGACTACGCTGGCAGCAGTGTCGAAGTGCGCCTGGATGAGCGCCTCACCGCCGGGCTCAAGGCCTTGAGCCAACGCCATGGCACCACCTTGTACATGACCTTGATGAGCGCTTGGGCTTCGCTGTTGGCACGCTTGTCCGGGCAGCCCGAGTTGGTGATCGGCACGCCGGTGGCCAACCGCATGCGCACCGAAGTCGAAGGGCTGATTGGCCTGTTCGTCAACACCCTGGCGCTGCGTATCGACACCTCGGGCGAGCTGAGCACCGAGGCATTGCTGGCGCGGGTCAAGGCGCTGATCCTGCAAGCCCAGGCCCATCAGGACTTGCCCTTCGAGCAGGTGGTGGAAATTACCCGGCCGCCGCGCAGCCTGGCCCACAGCCCACTGTTCCAGACCCTGCTGAGCTGGCAGGACAGCAGCGCGCCGACCCTGGCCCTGGGCGACCTGGCCCTGGAGAGCATTGTCGAGCACAGCCATTTCGCCAAGTTCGACCTGTCGTTGAACCTGGGCGAAGTGCAGGGCAGCATCCTCGGTGCGCTGGAATATGCCGTGGCCCTGTTTGACGAATCGACGATGCAGCGTTACGTCGGCTACTTCACCCGCGTGTTGCAGGCCATGGTCGATAACGACCAGGCAGTGCTGGCGCACGTGCCGCTGGTGGATGCGCGCGAGCGTCGGCAACTGCTGGTGGATTTCAACGCCACTGCCGTTAGCTACAACCTCGACCAGACCCTGCACGGCCTGTTTGAAGCCCAGGTGCTGCGCACGCCCCAGGCCATTGCCCTGAAGGCGGGCGCGCAGCAACTGAGCTATGCCGAACTGAACACGCGTGCCAACCAATTGGCCCATCACCTCCAAGCCCAGGGTGTGCAGCCCCAGGCGCGGGTGGCGATCTGCGTGGAGCGTGGCCTGGACATGGTCATTGGCCTGTACGCGATCCTCAAAGCCGGCGCCGCCTATGTGCCGCTGGACCCGGCCTACCCGCTGGAACGCATCACCTACATGCTGCACGACAGCGCGCCGACGGTGGTGCTGGCCCAGGCCAGCACCCTTGGGTTGCTGGGCGAGGTCCCGGTGGTCAACCTCGATTCACCCACCTGGCAGCACCAGCCCACCCATAACCCGCA
The DNA here is from genome assembly GCF_029960685.1 of Pseudomonas sp. AL10. NCBI lineage: Bacteria > Pseudomonadati > Pseudomonadota > Gammaproteobacteria > Pseudomonadales > Pseudomonadaceae > Pseudomonas > Pseudomonas sp. AL10. Next base: position 6,576 of record NZ_JASBQZ010000046.1, on the reverse strand, counting down.
GGCGGCCAGCGTGGCGGCCTATGTGATCTACACCTCCGGTTCCACCGGCCAGCCCAAGGGCGTGATCAACGAACACCCTGGGGTGGTCAACCGCCTGCTGTGGATGCAGGACGAATACGGGCTGACCGCCAGCGATACGGTCTTGCAGAAAACCCCGTTCAGCTTCGACGTGTCGGTGTGGGAGTTCTTCTGGCCGCTGTTCACTGGCGCACGCTTGGTCATGGCGCGCGCTGGCGGGCATAAAGACCCTGACTACTTGTGCCAGGTGATCGAGGCCGAGCGGGTCACAACGCTGCATTTTGTGCCGTCGATGCTCGACGTGTTCCTTGCCCACGGCGATGTCAGCCAGGCCGCCGGGCTGGTGCGGGTGATGTGCAGCGGCGAAGCCCTGCCGGGCAGCCTGGTGCGGCGCTTCAAGCAGCAATTGCCGGAGGTTGGCTTGTACAACCTGTATGGCCCCACCGAAGCGGCGGTGGATGTCACCGCATGGGACTGCGCGGGTGCCTTGGTGCCGGATAACACGCCCATCGGCAAGCCGATTGCCAACACGCGCCTGTATGTACTGGACGGGCAGTTGCAGCCGGTGCCATTGGGGGTGGTCGGTGAATTGTTCATCGCAGGCGTGCAGGTGGCGCGGGGTTACCTCAACCGCCCCGAGCTGACCGCCGAACGCTTCCTCGACGACCCGTTCACCCCGGGGCGCATGTACCGCACCGGTGACGTGGGCCGCTACTTGCCTGACGGCACTCTCGAGTACCTGGGGCGCAATGATGACCAGGTGAAGATTCGTGGCCTGCGCATCGAACTGGGGGAAATCCAGGCGCGCCTGACCGAGCATCCAGCGGTGCAGGAAGCTGCCGTGATTGCCCGCGAGCAGCGCCTGATCGCCTATTACACCGGCGTGCCGAGCGAGGTCGAAAGCCTGCGCGCCCACCTGCTGCAACACCTGCCGGAATTCATGCTGCCGGCGAGCTTTGTGCATCTTCAGGTGCTGCCGCTGAGCCCCAACGGCAAGCTCGACCGCAAGGCGCTGCCGGCGCCGGGCCTGGACGCGTTGAGTGTGCGCGACTATGAAGCGCCCGTGGGTGATACGGAAATCACCATGGCCGCACTGTGGGCCGAATTGCTCAACGTGGAGCGCGTGGGCCGGCATGACAATTTCTTTGAATTGGGTGGCCACTCATTGCTGGCAGTCAGCCTGATGGGGCGCATGCGCCGCCTGGGCTTGTCGGCAGATGTAAAAGTACTGTTTGGCCAACCGACCTTGTCCGCCCTGGCCGCGGCCTTGGGCGGTGGGCGTGAAGTGGCGGTGCCGGCCAATCGTATCGCGGCCGATTGCACCCGGATTACGCCGGACATGCTTACGCTGATCACCCTGGACCCCGCTGCCATCGAGCGCATCGTCGCCTGCATCCCCGGCGGCGCGGCCAATGTGCAGGACATCTACCCGCTGGCACCCTTGCAGGCCGGCATCCTGTATCAGCATCGCGCCGTGCAGGGAGACGACGCCTATGTGCTGCAGGCGCAGTTTGCCTTCGACAGCCGCCTGCGCCTGGACGCCTTCGCCCACGCCTTGCAGGCGGTGATCCAGCGCCATGACATCCTGCGTTCATCCTTCCACTGGGACGGGCTGGAGGAGCCGGTGCAGGTGGTGTGGCGCACCGCCTCATTACGGGTTGAAAACGGCCCGGTGCCGCCACGCCTGGACCTCGCCAAGGCACCCTTGATGCGCCTGGTGTATGCCGAGGAGTCGCAACGGGTGGTGGCGACGTTGCTGTTCCACCATCTGGTGATGGACCACATCGCGTTGGACATCCTGCAACACGAAATGCAGGCCTTCCTGTTGGGCACCCAAGACACCTTGGCCGCGCCCGTGCCGTACCGCAACTACGTGGCCCAGACTCGTCTGGGCGCTGAGGACCACGAGACGTTTTTCTGCGAGATGCTCGCTGAGGTCGACGAACCCACCGACCTACCGCACCTGGGCGCCGATGAGCGCGTGAAGGTGAGTCTCGACCTGGGGTTGAGTCGGCGCCTGCGCACTCAGGCGCGTCAAGCCGGCGTCAGCGCCGCCAGCCTTATGCACCTGGCCTGGGCCCATGTGCTGGGCACGGTCTGCGCCCGTGAACAGGTGGTGTTCGGCACGGTGATGCTCGGCCGCCTGCAAGGTGGCGAAGGCGCCGAGCGTGCCATGGGCGTGTTTATCAATACCTTGCCGTTGCGAGTCGACCTGGGTGAACACTCGGTACTGACCGCGCTGCGTGCCACCCATGGGCGCCTGACCCAACTGCTCAGCCATGAACACGCGCCTTTGGCGCTGGCCCAGCGTTGCAGCGGCGTACCGATGGCTACGCCGTTGTTCAGCGTGCTGTTCAACTACCGCCACAGCGCGCCCCAGGCCGGGGGCGTGGCCGAGGCGTGGCAGGGGGTCGAAGTGCTCCAGACCGAGGAGCACACCCACTACGGCGTGTCGGTGAGCGTGGATGACCTGGGTGAAGGTTTCAGCCTCACGGCCATGGGGCAGGGGGCCCGACGCTTGGGCGACTACCTGCATAACGCCTTGGCGCAGGTGGTGCAGGCGTTGGAAGAGCGCAGCGACATCGCGCTCAATGGCTTGTCGATCCTGCCCCAGGCCGAACGCCAGCAACTGCTTGAGGGCTTCAACGTCACGGCCCGCGCGTTCCCCCGTGAACACAGCGTGCAACAGCTGTTCGAAGCCCAGGCCCAGGCGCGCCCCGATGCGGTGGCGGTGCTGCATGGCGAACAACGGATAAGCTATGGCGAACTCAACCGCCGCGCCAACCGCCTGGCCCATCACCTGCTCGGCCTGGGTGTGTGCCCCGGCGATAACGTGGCGATCCTGCTGCCACGCTCGGTGGCGTTGTTGATCAGCCAACTGGCGATTCTCAAATGCGCCGCCGCCTATGTGCCGCTGGACATCAACGCGCCGGCCGAACGCCAGGCCTTCATGCTGCAAGACAGCGGCGCCGCCTGGCTGTTGACCGGCAGCGACTGCAGCGTGGAGAGCGCGGTGCAACGCCTGGACCTGGACACCCTGGCCCTCGACTCATACCCCGAGCACAACCCGGGCCTGCCGCAGCCCTCGCACAGCGTGGCGTACATCATGTACACCTCCGGCTCCACCGGCATGCCTAAAGGCGTATTGGTGCCGCACCGTGGCATCACGCGCCTGGTGCTCAACAACGGCTACGCCGATTTCAATCCCCATGACCGCGTGGCCTTCGCTTCGAACCCGGCGTTCGATGCCAGCACCATGGATGTGTGGGGGGCATTGCTCAACGGCGGTCAGGTGCAGGTGATCGACCACGCCACCTTGCTCGACCCGCTGGCGTTTGGCGCGGCACTTCAGGGCGTGACGGTGCTGTTCGTCACCACGGCGCTATTCAACCAATATGTGCAACTGATTCCCCAGGCCCTGGCCGGCTTGCGTATTTTGCTGTGCGGCGGCGAACGTGCCGACCCGGCGGCGTTTCGCAACCTGCTGGCATTGGCTCCGGGGCTGCGCCTGGTGCATTGCTACGGGCCGACCGAAACCACCACCTACGCCACCACTTATGAGGTGCACGCGCTTACCGCTGATGCCGACAGCGTGCCGGTAGGACGACCCATTTCCAACACGCAGGTCTACGTGCTGGATACGCAGTTGCAGTTGCTGCCTGTGGGGGCGACCGGTGAAATCTGCATCGGCGGCGACGGTGTCGCCCAGGGCTACCTGAACCGCCCTGAATTGACGGCGGAAAAGTTCGTGCAGAACCCGTTCAACCCAGGCGCCTTGCTGTACCGCACCGGCGACCTCGGGCGCTGGAGCGCGGACGGCCTGCTGGAGTGCATCGGGCGCAATGATGACCAAGTGAAGATCCGTGGATTTCGCATTGAGCTGGGTGAGATCGAAGCACGCATGGCGACATTCGCCGGCATTCGCGAAGGGGTGGTGCTGGCCCGCGAAGACGTGCCGGGGGACAAACGTCTGGTGGCCTATTTCACCTGGGCGGGCGAGCCGGTCGGCATCGAGTCGGTGCGCGCTTACCTGCAGGCGCACTTGCCGGCCTACATGGTGCCCTCGGCCTTTGTGGCACTGGAGCATTTGCCGTTGACGGCCAATGGCAAGGTCGATCGCAAAGCCTTGCCGGTGCCCCCGTGGGACGCTGCGGCCAGCGGCACATTTGAAGCACCGGTCGATGCACTGGAGCAGACCTTGGCCCAGCTGTGGGCCGAGGTACTGAAGCTTGAGCAGGTGGGGCGCCATGACAGTTTCTTCGAACTGGGCGGGCACTCCTTGTTGGCGATTCGCCTGATCAATCGGCTGGAAGAGGCCGGGTTGCCGGTGTCGCTGGCCGAGCTGTTCGAGCATGCCAGCGTGGCCTCGGTCGCGGCGCTGCTGCGCCTGCGCGGTGACGACGTGCTGCCTGAGACGGCGGTGATCACGGTGCGCAGCCGTGGGTCGCAGGCACCGTTATTTCTGGTGCATGAGTTCAGCGGCATGGACGTGTACTTCCCGGCGCTTGGCCAGCACCTGCCGGGCGATTACCCGATTTATGGCCTGCCGGGCGTGGCGCTGGGCGAGGCGCACTTGGACAGCATGGAAGGCCTGGCTGCGCGCATGGTCGGGCTGATTCGCCAGATCCAGCCCCACGGCCCTTACCGGCTGGCGGGGTGGTCTTTTGGTGGCGTGCTGGCCTATGAAGTTGCCATGCAGTTGCTGGGGCAGGATGAGGCCGTGGCGTTTCTCGGCTTGATCGACAGCTACGTGCCGCGCATGACCGACCAGGGCAAAGCGCGCTGGAGCGGGCCGGATGCCCTCAAGCGGCATTTGTTGTTGCAGTGCACGGCCTATTGGAAGGCACAGGGAGGTGTGGATGAGCTGGCGAGCCTGGACCAACTGGAGGCAGGCCTTGGACAGCTGGACATTGCGGCTTTGCTGCAACGCTGTCGCGATCAAGGTTTGCTATACGCGCAAATGGCAGCGGCGACGGACGCCGACCTGTTGAGCTTTTTGCAACGGGAAGTCGGGCATGGGCATGCCCTGGCCCACTACAGCCTGTTCCCGCTGCCGATCCCGGTGCACCTGTTCAGCGCCGAGCAGCGGCCCACCGAACTGTCGCGGCGCAGTGCCGCGCTGGGTTGGGACACCGCCCTGGCGCCTGGGCAACTGCGCCAGGTGCAGGTGCCGGGGGATCACCAGAGCATGATGCAGGCGCCGCATATCCAGAGCCTTGGCCAGGCCATGAGCCAAGCGCTGGCGGCGAGCACCCCGGTGAGTTGCGCGGCGCACTCACCCTTGCTGCGCATCCAGAGCGGGCGCGCCGGTTATGCACCGGTGTTCTGCGTGCCGGGCGCGGGAGACAGCGTCACCGGCTTTGTCGGCTTGAGCGAAGCTTTGGGGCGCGACTGGCCGCTGTATGGCTTGCAGCCACGCGGGCTGGATGGCGAAGCGGTGCCCCATAGCCAGGTGGAAGCGGCGGCCCAGTGTTACCTGGCCGCGCTGGAACAGGAATGCCCCGAGGGGCCGGTGCATCTGGTGGGGCATTCGTTCGGCGGCTGGGTGGCGCTGGAAATGGCGTTGCGCTTGCAGGCGATGGGGCGTGAGGTGGGCTCTTTGACGGTGATCGACAGCGAGGCGCCGGGGCGTGCGAGCAAGGCTTATACCTCGACGGCGGCGTTGTTGCGGTTGATCGAGGCGATGCAGTTGGCGGCTGGGAAGTCGCTGGGGATTGATGCTGTGGACTTTGCCGGGCGCGATGAGGTGGCGCAGCGGCAAGCGTTGCATGGGGGGATGGTGAGTGTGGGGTTGTTGCCAGGGCGTGCGGCGGTGGAGGCGATGAATGGGCCGGCGCGTACTTACGCGGCGGCGTTGCGCACGGTGTATCAGCCGCAGGGGCGGTATGACGGGGTGGTGCGGCTGGTGTTGGCGCAGGACCCGGCGCTGGATGCGGCGGGGAACCAGCGTGAGCAGGGGTTGATGGTTGAGGGGTGGCGAGGGCAGGGGGGTGGGTTGCAGGTTTGGTATGGCTTGGGGAATCACTTTACGTTGCTCAAGGCGCCGAATGTTTTGGGATTGGCCAGGTGGTGGTTGGAAGATGTCAGGGTTGGGGAGGTGGTGTCTTGAGGGGGGGGCACCGATCCAAATGTGGGGGCAATAGGGGGTTGTCTGTGTACATATCCATTCCTGCGGTAACGGCCACTTATGGTTCCGCTCTGACAGCGGGTCACTTTTGGAAAGGCCCAAAAGTAACCAAAAGGCCTTCGCCCCACCACTCGGCACCTCGCCTAGGCTCGGTGTGCCCGAACGCAGGTTTTGCAGCGTGGGCCGCCGCAATGGGCCATCCATGGCCCAGTGCGGCTAACCCGGCGTCCTGCCGGGTTACCCACGCTGAAAAACCTGCGTTCGGCCAGCGTGGTTTAACGGGGCGATTGCAGATCAAAAGCAGAGCGCGGCGGCCTTATAGCCGACCGGTTTTTGAAGGTGAACTCGGTGAGATATGTGGGGGCAGGCATGCCCCCGGTAACCACGATGCGAAGCGAGCCGCTCTTGATCTTGATCTGCTTTTGATCTCA